>NZ_JBHNYO010000021.1:0-103028 GCF_054960675.1 Rhodococcus sp. PSi06 | reverse complement strand
CCGAAACTGCAAATCAGTCATAAACATAAAGAGTCAAATCACTAGCAGAAAAACTCAACTAGCATTTCAAAACAACACCCGACAACAACCACCACAAGCGGATGGCTGATACATCGAATGCTTTCACCAAAACAAAAAATTTCGGCACTGACATTCATCGACACACTGTTGAGTTCTCAAAGAACACGCACACACCATTGATACCGTTGGACGGTAGCGCCGGGGCTTACACGCTCGAACCCCAGACATGGCTCATTACTTTCAAGCCTTGCCCGGGATGGTCAGTGCGCACTCCGTACAACCTCGTTGTCCCAGTCCGTGAAGACCGGGTCGGTGTCCGTGTCGCTCTGACTCGACAAAAGTTACGCGAAGACCAACACATACGCAAATCGCCTGGTCAGATGTAATTTCTGCGTGAACATCCGGTCGGCGACTCGACTCGAACTTCGTCAGACGATCGCAACGGCATCGATCTCGACCAACATCTCTGCCCGTGGCAGTCCGGTGAACACCGTGGTTCGACTCGGCAATACGTCCCCGGAGGTGTGCGCGGACACGAAAGCGCCATAAGCGTCGTTCATGGTCGCGAAGTCCTCACGCTTGGTCAGATACACGCGCAGCATGACGACGTCGTCGAATGTCGCGCCGGCGGCTTCCACGATCGCTTCGACGTTTTCGAGAGTGCGAGTGGTCTGCGCAGCGACATCGCCTGGGTACAGGTATTCGCTGGTTGCAGGATCCACCGGCCCCTGTCCGGAAACCTGCACGAACGGCCCCTTCCTGACCCCCTGGGAAAAGGTGTGGGCGGGTGCCGGGGCACCGGTGGTGCGAATTTCGATCTTCTCGCTCATTGTTTTCCGTTCATCGGACTCTTTACGGTTGTCGTGCCGGCCTGGAGTTTCAGCGGCTGTCAGCCCAGCCCCAGACCCGCGAACACCTCCGCACGCTAATGGACAACATTTCTCAGATGGAGGAACAACGCCGTGATCGCGTCGATCCCGCCGGGCGTGCTCGGTGGTGTCACCACCGCGCTCTACGGCCTCGTCGGGATTCTCGGCGTCAACATCTGGGTCAGCAACCGCGTCGACTTCTCCAAGCCATCAACCAGTTCACCGCGGCCATCCCGCTGGTGGTCGGCATCGCCGACTTCAGCTGGACCATCGGTGATCTGAGCTTCGGCGGTATCGCGCTCGGCGCCGTCGCCGCACTGGTCATCTTCCACGCCATGCGCATCATCGGCGGCCTGCGCGGAACGGTCGTCGCCGACGATGCGCCAGGCGAACCTGCCACCTCAGAGCGCGCCGCCCAGTAGTCCGGACAGCAGCGCGAACACCGGCGGGATGCAGAGGAGAACGCAGACCATCTGGCCGCGGCCCCGCCCGCCGACAGCACCGATGAGGGCGGAGATCGTGGCGACGATGGCCGCCCCCGCAGCGATCGGCATCGAACTGTAATCCGCGTCGTGTGTGCCCATCTCGAAGTCCGACGCAAACTCGGGTTGCCCGAGCAGCGACAGGACGATGGCCGGCGCGACGATCGCGCACAGCGTCGCGATGAGGGCGGCGACGGTCCCGATCGCGCGTCGACGCTCGTCGGGCAGGGGCTGGTGGGTGGTCTCGGTGGTGATCATGCTCTGATTCCACCGCGGCACAGCGGGTAGCGGCAGAGTAGCTCTACTCACGTCGGATCGGCGGAACCACTCGACTGGAGCTCGGAGATCACCGATCCTGGATGCATGACATGGGAGACACATCCGGTCACACCCGATCGTTTCGAGGACTTCGCCGACGTGATCAACCCGAATCGGCGGGCGAATCACTGCTGGTGTCTGTCGCACCGGATCAGGCCGAAAGAGATCGAGGAACTCGGCGAGGGCAGCCGCGAACAGGCGATGCGGCGGCTCACCGAGCGCGACCATCCACCCGGCGTGGTCGCCTACCGCGACGGGGTCCCCGTGGGGTGGTGCAACATCGGGCCCCGAGCCGAGATCACCCGGCTCACCCACAGCAAGCTCATCCGCCCCATCGACGATGTCCCCGTGTGGAGCATCGTCTGCGTGGTGGTGCGCGGTGGCCACCGGAAGCAGGGGGTGTCGGGTCAGGTGATCGAGGGCGCTGTCGATTACGCGCGGCGGTCGGGCGCCCCTGCTGTGGAGGCGTACCCGGTCGATCCTGCCGGTCGCATGGACACGACGATGGCGTTCGTCGGCACGCGGAAGATGTTCGCCGGGGCCGGTTTCGAGGTGGTCGGCGAGACCGACGCGGTGGCGTCGAAGATGCCGCGCCTCGTCATGCGCCGCGACCTCACGTGAGGTCGCGCCCGGTCGATCATTCGGTCTCGTCTCCGCGTCCGGTCATGATCAGCGCCATGTTGGTCAGCGCCCGGTTCTGGCTGCCGTCTGGGTGGACGTCCCAGTAGGCGCTGTGGTCACTCAGGCGTGGATGACTGCTGTGGTCGGAGGTGAATCGCTGCGCACCGAACGCGGGGTTGTTCGGGCTGATGCCGTGGATCCCCTCGGTGAGCCCGATCGGGTCGGTGGTCGAGGTGCTCGCGTACACGTGCTGCGCCATGTCCGCCGGCGCGACACCGGTCAGCGACAGGTCGTCGGGGGAGTTCGGCCCGCCGACACCGGGGCTCGCGAGGAACACCAGGTCGTCGGCGTCGAGGGTGTGTCCCTCCGACGCCGCCTCACCGACGACGACGGTGCCGTAGCTGTGGCCGAGCACCGTGTTGTGCGAGGACGAACCGCCCTCGTGGGTGGCGCGCAGCCCGTCCTGGAAGGAGTCGAGCCCTGCGACCGCCCCGGCGGCCGATGCCGGGCCCGCGGCGGCGCCGAGTCCTCGCGGTGCGGTGTAGCCGTACCAGGCCACCACCGAGGTCGCCGCACGCGGATCGGCGCGTTCGGCCGCGCTCACCATCGCCTGGGCGCGGTCGATGCCGCCGCCGATGGTCCCCAGATTCGAGCCGGTCCCCGGGACGTAGGTGACCACATTGTCGGCGGTGTCGGGATTGGTGATCGCGACCGCGCCGCGGCCGCGATCGTCGACCAGCAGGAGGAACCGCGGATGCGAGCCGGTCGGATCGTCGAGCGTCTTCTCCAGTCTGGTGAGCGCGCGATACCGGGTGTCCGACGCCGTTCGCGCGGCGATCTGCATCTCCGCTAGGTGTCGGCGGTTGAGGTGGTCACGGTCGGCGGCCGGGATGCCGTCCCGGTTGCCCACCGACCGGTCGGCGTTCCACAGCTCGGCCTTCTCCGCGGCGGTCAGTCCGTCCCAGAAGCCGTGATCGACACGGATGCCGTCGAAGAACTCAGTCGACGAACCCTCGGGCCCGAACACAAGTCGCTTCCCCCACGGTCGTGGGGCCACACCGTCGAGAGTTTTCTCGCCACATCTCCCCGGCTCTCCGAATTCACCACCCCGGTGCTCACCCTCGATCGGGCTCGGATCGCGTCGAACATCTCGGTCATGGCCGACTGGACGGCACGCGCGGGAATGCTGCTCGCGCCCCACGGCAAGACGTCGATGGCGCCGCAACTGTGGAAGCAGCAGCTCGACGCCGGAAGCTGGGCGATCACTCTCGCGACCGGCTGGCAGGTTCAAGTTGCACGTGCATTCGGGGTCGAACGTGTCGTCCTTGCCAACGCCGAGATCGATCCTGTCGCGCTGACATGGATTGCAGCCGAACTGGATTCGCATCCAACATTCGAGTTCTACTGTTGGGCAGACAGTGTTGCAACGGTGCACGAGATGGATCGCATTCTGGCAACGCAGGGCCAGCGCACCGTTCCAGTCATCGTCGAACTTGGTGGCCCACACGGCCGAACCGGCGCACGCACGATCGACGAAGCAGTGTCGGTTGCTCGCGCAATCGCGGCGTCGTCACGTCTTACCTTGGCGGGCGTCGGAGGTTACGAGGGAGCACTGAGTCACGACCGATCCGAGAACGGCCTGGCGGCGGTCCGTACTTACCTCGACCGGGTCGCAGATCTTCATCGCGCGCTCGACGCCGAGAGGTTGTACGGCGTGCATGCGCTGGTGACGGTGGGCGGCAGTGCGTATCAAGATCTCGTCGTAGAGCGACTGCATTCGCTCACCACGGGAGACGGCGTACGTACCGACGTGGTGCTTCGCTCGGGCGCCTACGTGGTGCACGACGACGGCTTCTACTCACAGATGTCGCCGCTCACGCCTGCCCGCACCGATGCGCCACTGCTTTCGGCGATGCACGGATGGGCGCGCGCTGTGTCGCGCCCCGAGCCCGGTCTCGCGTTGCTCGACGCAGGTAAAAGGGACTTCCCCTTCGACGAGGGGATGCCCGTGCCGCAGCACATCCGAGGGAACGAGCCGCTCGACCCGGGAGCCGAGGTGACGGCCTTGAACGATCAACACGCGTTTCTGCGTCTACCGGCCGCGGACGCAGGGGCGTTGCCGGTGGGATCGGTGGTTCGACTCGGTCTGTCACATCCGTGCACCGCATTCGACAAATGGCGTCTCGTTCCCGTGATCGACGACGCGGACAGCGACGATCCGCTGGTGGTCGATCTCGTTCACACGTTCTTCTAGGCAGCCGAAGTTTCGCGGCCGGTACCGCAACTCAGTCGCGCCACTGTGTTCGCACCTGATCACCCACGAAATGAGTGTTCTCCGCCGACATCTCCCGGCTACCCGATCGGCCAACCAGATCGTCGATTCGATCGTCGAGGCTGTGGGCACGGGTCATCGCATCGGACGTTCGTGCCTCGCCCTCGGACGACTCGACCAGATTTGCCAGGCGAACGAGCGCGGCGACCCGACCGGTCAATTGCGACCACACCACTTCCAGTGCGCCACGGCGCGATTCGACCTGAGCGGCTGTCTCCTCGTCGACCATCGTCTCACCGATCCGATTCAGCTCGGTCGCTACCGTACGCAGGGACGTGGCGTCGACCGCGATCTCGGAGAGCTCGACGAACAGGTCCAATTGATTGCGCTGAATCTCGAAGTACGTGGACTGCCAGGCCGGCGAACGGCGCACTCTGTCGAACGAGGTGCCCGCCAGAAACAGCAGCGTGTCGTATCGATCGACGAAGCGGTCGTCTTTGCGATCGACGAATTGATCGACCACGCCGGTTGCCCACTCGACCCGGTCACCCACAGGAGTTCGGCGCGCAAGCGTACTCACACGATCCGTAGCCGCGTCCACCAAAGACAGGCCGCGCTCGGCAACTGGACCGAATTTGCGGGGCGCAGGCGTTGCCATCAACGCGTCGAAGACCGCATCTCGCTGGTCGAGATCGAGATGCAGACCTTCGCGACGCTCCTTCCGCGCCGCGCGTACCCCGGTTGCGTAGTGCCGATTCGACATCACCACAGCGGTTCGCAGATGGTTTATGCGCTTGGTCAGCTCGGCAACTCGCACTCGGTACACGAGCGCCGATCCGGGCTTGTTGGTGGTGTCCTTGGCAAGCCATCGATCGCGCTCGTCGACGAGGTTTCGCAACGCGCCGAACCCACCGATCGATGGCAGCGCACGTCCGGCATGCCATCGGTTGATCAGCACTGCTCTCGTAGGCTCGTCCACCCGACCGGCGGCGACAGCGATAGCGGCCGCGTCCGACAGCGGCTCGGAGTGTCCGAGCAACCGGCAGTCGGCGCACCGTCTGTGCACTTCGTCGTCGAATCGTGCGCGCTGCGCGGCCGACTCACTGCCATCGAACTCGGACATCGCTTCTCCTAGGTCACGCCCAACCATCGCTGGTCCGCTCGCAGTCGAGTGTTCCAGAAGTTCAGATCAGCCCGCGGAGCGATTGCTCGCTTTGCGGCTTCTTCTCCGCGAGGAGGTTGCGTGCCACATCGAGGCCTTCCCATACGTTCCACATCAACACACCGCGAACAACGGCCTCGTCGTCGAGGTAGTACACGACGCCTTCCTTGCCGACCGTTTTCCAGTCCTCGACGGTATCCATCGACGTGGACACCGTGCCGACGGCCTGGTAGCCGTCGTCATAGACATCCGAGTAGAAGTACGGCGTGTACGAGTACGGCTCGTTGGCACCGGCCATGTTGCGTCCGGCGGCCTTGCCCATCTCCGTGGCGTTGTCCACGTGTTCGACGCGTCGGCGACCGAGAATTGCATCGGGGTAGCTCGCCACGTCTCCAGCCGCGTATACGTGCTCGTCCTCGGTCCTCAGAAATTCGTCGACGACGATGCCGTCGTCCACTGCCAGTCCGGCGGCGTCGGCCAACTCTGTGCTGGGCCGCACGCCGAGCCCGAACACGACGCCGTCTGCCTCCACTGCCGAACCGTCGTCGAGCTGTAGCTGAACGCGAGCCGCGGCCTCTGCACCGGAGGTCACTTTGGTTCCTCGGCGCACGGTCACTCCGTGATCGGCGAAACCCTTGTCGAAGACGGCAGCCAGGCTCGGCGGAAACATGTGTCCGCCCACTACCGCATCGGAAGTCACCAGAGTGACCTTCACACCTTGCAGGGACAACGCCGACGCGATCTCGGTACCGATGTACCCGCCTCCGACCACTGCGATGTGGTCGGCTGTCTTCGTCAGTTCGCGCAGTGCCCGGTAATCGGCGAAGGTCCGGAAGTACACCACTCGCGGACTGGGGGCGAGCTCGAGTCGGGTCGGTTCCGCTCCAGTTGCCAGCAACAGTGTTCCGTACTCGTGGCGCTCTCCCGATTCCGTCGTCACGGTCGAGTTCGTCCGGTCGACAGCAGCTACTCGAGTTCCCGTGTGTACCTGCGCGCCGGTGTCGGAGGCCGTGTCGAGTGGGACCTGATCGCGGCCGAAGTCCGAGTCCGTCCAGAGCTTCTTCGACAGCGCTGGCCGGGAGTACGGCTCATCGGAGTCCGCCCCGAGGATGCCGATGGAGCCCGTGGTGTCGCGCTCGCGGATTCCGCGGGCCGCGCTGTCGGCAACCATTCCCCCGCCGATGATCAGGTAGTCGTAGTGCATCGTTCGCTCCTCGAAGGTCGACGTGTTCGACTCCGGGGCTACCCCGAACGACACGGTGGCAACCCCACACGGGTCCACCCCGACGCACATGCCCGGGTCGAGGGAACCGACCGGACTGTATCGAGCATCACACCTCTCAGAGGTTGGCCCAGGCCGGCCCAGTGGGCATCTTGGACAAGGCGACGAAACATCGTTTTAACTCGAGTCGGGCTGTAACGGTTCCGTCCGGCCGAACGACTCACACCTCAGGACGCGAACAAAAGGAGACGATGTGACTGTTCAGATCGATTCACTGGCAATCGGCACCGACACCGCAGATCTTGCTACAGCCGATGTCGAGCGGCTCTTCGACGAAGTTTCGACGCTCGACGCAACAATTCTCGATGCCATCGAGCGACGCACCCGATTGGCACGCACCCTCGCTGCATCCACTGTCGACGCCACCGCGTCCAACGATGTAGCGGGCTCATACGACGACCTCGGCAATGACGGCCACGTGTTCTCGCGGATGCTGTCGCGCCTCGCACAGGCCGCCCGGTAACGCTTCACACCCCCTTCGTTTCGCAGTCCGCGACCCCGTCGAGCATGTGCTCGGCGGGGTCGCGTCATGTCTGGGGGCGAACGACCGGTGAGTTTCTGTCGCGGCAGCTGTCAGTAGGTGCAGGACCGTTGTTCGACGGTCTTCATGCAGCTGTCCCCCACAGAGAAGGTGCCCCATGTCCCGCATGCTGTTCGCCAACATGCCCGTTCGAGATGTCGTCGCCACCCGTTCCTTCTTCGCGGGGCTCGGCTTCTCGTTCAACGACGTCTTCAGCGACGAGAACACGGCTTCGATGATCGTCAGCGATCACGCGACGGTGATGTTCCTCGCCACGTCGCGCTTCGAGGACTTCATCTCGGACTCGATCTGCGACACGGACTCGGCTCGCGAAGTCCTGATGTGCATCTCGGCCGACAGCCGCGCCGAAGTCGATTCGCTCACCGACGCCGCGATCGCTGCGGGCGGGTCGTCCTGGATGGAGCCCCAGGACCATGGATTCATGTACGGCCGGGCATTTCGAGATCTCGACAACCACGTCTGGGAAGTGATGTGGATGGACCCGTCGGCAGTTCCGCAGAGCTGAACCGAAGCAAAGCTGGACTGCAGAGCTCAGAGGCGGTCGGGCAAGCCGAATCGATCGAACAGACTCAGATCGAAGAAGCAGGCCACGTGCCCGACCCCTCTGGCGTCGACGTCGAGGACATGCAGCTGGAAAGCCCGATGGACACCGTCCTCGCCCAGCATGTAAAGACCGTATGCGGGTTGACCGTTGGCCGACGTGGGCACCATTCGCATATCGCCTGCGCCGTTGGCCGGGCAGTTGTTTCGGATCAGTGAACCGATCGTCTCGGCACCCTGGTACCAACCGACGAACGGCGGCATCTCCCACACCGCATCAGAGGTGAACAGTGTGACCAAGCGGTCGATGTCGTAGGTCTCGAAGCACTCCACGTAGTCCGTCAGCAGTTTCTGCAGCTGTGCGGATTCGATGGGCTCGACGTCGTCGAGGTCCGGCGCAATGTCGTCGAGACGCTCCCGGGCACGCTGCAACAAGCTGTTGACCGCGGTTGTCGTCGTGGCGAGAACCTCTGCGACCTCGGACGCCTTCCACTGCAATACCTCCCGCATCACCAGAACTGCCCGCTGCCGGGGAGACAGATGTTGCAGGGACGCGATCAAGGCCAGGCGCACGGATTCGCGCGCCACCACGATGGAGGCGGGATCACTCGAGTCGGCCAGGCTGGAATCGGCGATGGGTTCGAGCCACGGCACCTCGTTGTTCTGCACGAGTTCGTCGGTGGGGCCCGAGCTCGGTGCCCCCAATCCGGTCGGAAGCGGACGCTTCGACCGACCGTCGAGAGCAGTGAGACAAGTGTTGGTCGCTATCCGATACAGCCACGTGCGCAGGGACGAGCGGCCCTCGTATTTGCCGTAGCCGCGCCACGCGCGGATGTACGTCTCCTGCAACAGATCCTCGGCGTCGTGGATCGATCCGGTCATGCGGTAGCAGTGCGCGAGCAGCTCTCGTCGGAACGGGTCGAACTGCGCCAGGAAGTCGTCCTGCTGCACGGGGGCCACGGTCATGCGGAACAGCGTAGACCGCAGGCAGACGCGCCACAGCTCGAATGCGCGCCAGGAAAAGGTTTGACCACAAATCTGGGTTAACCTCGGCATCGTGACATCGGCAACGAGCATCGACGACTTGGTCGAGGAGCTGTACCTGCATCGCCGTCGGGCGTGGGAAGCCGCTCTCGTCACCGCGCAGAACTTTCTCGAGACCATCGCCGACGAGATCCTCGAAGATGTCGATCGAGATCGACTCAATGCGCAGACAGCGCGCATCAAGGACCCGGGAAGATCCGCCGACAAATTGCGCCGCTACGTCTCTGAGGGCCGGATCACCGAGCCGACCGACGCGGACGCCGTTGCCGAAGCACTTCCCGATCTCGTCGGAGTCAAAGTGTTGTGCAAGACGCCACGCGATCAATCGACATTCGTCGCAGCGCTCGAGCGTGCGTGCAACGACCCGGAATGTTCGGTGCGGTTCGCGCAACCGCCCACCGACTACGTCGCCTTTCCCAAACCCAGTGGCTACCGCGCTTATCACGCCGTCCTGGTCGTTCGAGTCGCCACGCACCAGGGTGATCTCGACGTGAAAGTGGAGGTACAGGTCAAGACACGTCTGCAGGACGCGTGGGGCGAGCTGACTCACGAGGACATGTACAAGCCCGGCGAGGCACTCAAGCCCACCAAGAAGCACACCGATTACGCCGCGCACATGGCCCACCTGCTCGACCAGGTGGATGCGATGGCGGACGATCTCGCGGCGCAGCTCGACTCGTTGACCGCCGCGTCGAAGGACGGCGGTGTCCTCTCGGCCGATCCGATCCCGAAGGATCCGGATTTCATTCGTGCCAGGGTCACCCGCACCGGACCCCGGTACGCACTTGCGGTCGGACCGGATGGTCGCCGAGGGCTGGTGCCCGCTCGGTCGGTGAAGGCCGTCATCGGCTCGACCGACAGGATCGCCGTCGACGATTACCTCGAAGTGGGCGACTACATCGACGTGGTGGTCGAGGATTCCGAGGACGCTCTCTACTACCACCTCACCTCGCAACCGCCGCGTCGCAAACCGGCCAAGAAGCGCAAGCGCTGACCTGCGGTTCTCAGGAACATCTCACGTCCGTGCTGTAGACATCCTCTCTCGTGACCACTACCGAGAAATCCACGGTCGTCACCGACATCGACACCGCAGGCCTCGATTGGCGTACGCGGCTTCGTACTGCCGAGACGATCGTGCCGGCGACGGCGTTCGTCGTGCTGGCATCGCTGTATGCGGTCATGTCCGTCCTCGCCCATCGGCAGCTCCGCACGTCGGGATTCGATCTGGGGATCTTCGTTCAACAGGTCATGTCCTACTCACAGTTCCGCGCGCCGACATCGGACCTGTTGGGCACCGGCTACAACACACTCGGGGATCATTTCTCGCCCATCACCGCGCTGCTGGGACCTATTTATCGGGTGTTTCCACACGCCGAGACATTGCTGGTTGCCCAAGCCGTGTTGTTCGCGTCGGCCGTGATCCCCATCAGCAGACTGGCGATACAGAAGTTCGGGACGGTCACCGGCGTCGTTCTGGCGGCGGCGTTCGGACTGTCCTGGGGCGTTCAAGCCGCGCTGAACTTCGACTTCCACGAAGTGGCGTTCGCGATGCCGCTGCTGGCAATGTCGATGGTCGCGCTGGTTCGTCAGCGTTGGCTGCCTGCCCTGGCCTGGGCTCTGCCACTGGTCTTCGTCAAAGAGGACATGGGGCTGACGGTCATCGTGATCGGCGCGCTGGTGGCGATCTGGACGAGCGGACGGACCCGCATCCTGGCGGTGTCGACAGCCGTGTGGGGCCTGACCTGGGTGATCCTCGCGGTGAAGGTGATCATCCCGATGCTCAGCTCCGACAATTCATACGACCAAGGCTCCAAGCTGCCTCCGCTGGGTGAAGGCATCGCCGACACCGCGCACGGCCTGGTTGCTGGCGATTCCCGGGCCGCCACAGCATTTCTGCTGCTCGCCGTCTCCGGATTCTTCGCCCTGCGCTCACCGCTCCTGCTGATCGCCGTCCCGACGGTCGCGTGGCGCTTTCTCAGCGACAACACCAACTTCTGGAAGCCGATCTATCACTACAACGCCATTCTGATGGTGATCGTCTTCGTAGCTCTGCTCGACGCATTCGTACGCAGTCACCGACACGGTCAGCTCACCGCACGCGGTCGTCACTACGTCGTCGCATTCGTGGCCGTCTTCGCGGTCGTGGCGTTGCCGTTCCTCCCGATGGCACGCATGGTGCACGCGCAGGAATGGACGATCGACCCGCAGGCCGCCACCGCCCGGGACATCTCCGCGTGGATTCCCGCCGATGATCGGATAGCCGCGTCGAACAATCTCGTGGCGCAGCTCGTCGCCGATCACGAGGTCTCGGTCTTTCCGCAACGTGCCACCGATTCGACGGTCCCCGACTGGATCGTCGTAAACCGGGCGCGACCGGCAGGCTGGCCGGCCGACGAGGCCGGGGACCGCGTGGCGATCGACCGGGCATTGTCCAGCGGGTACGACGTCGCCTACTCCGTCGACGGTATCGAGGTGCTGCACCGCAGCTCGAGCACTCCCCACTAAGGTTTCGATAGGTTCGACCCTCCACCCGTCACGGACAGTGGCGACGGCAATTCAAGGGCAGGTACAGAACATCGATGCTGCAACCGGCGATCTCGGCGCCACAAAAACCGCACCCAAGCGATCACCGTGGAATCGGAAGAATCCCTATCGCGCACAGATCGTGAGCAACCGACGCCTGTCCGGTCCCGCATCGGCCAAGGAAGTTCGGCACTTCTCGATCGCTCTGGGCGACAGTGGTATCACCTACCAGGCCGGGGACGGTTTCGCCGTCAAGCCAGTCAACGACGCGGCACTGGTTTCGGCGGTCGTCGACCGGCTCGGAGTTCCTGCCGATACCGCCGTCCACACCAAGTCCGGTGAGATCACGCTCGCTCAGGCCCTGACGACCGAGTACGAAATAGGTATCCCGTCCATGGACCTGATCGAAGCCGTGGCCGAACGCGCCGGAGACGCCGAACTCGACCACGTGTTGCAGAACGGCGACCGCGCCTCGTTCGACGCTTGGACGTGGGGTCGCGATGTCGTCGACGTTCTCGATATGGACCGATCGAATGCATTCGATCCCGCCGAATTCCTCGGCTTGCTGCGTCCACTGCAACATCGCGTCTACTCGATCTCGTCGTCGCCGATCGCCCACGAAGGCACCGTGCATCTGACTGTGTCCACCGTCCGATATCGGTCGGCCGAGCGCGACCGCGGTGGGGTCTGTTCGACGTATCTCGCCGATCGAATCGGCGACGGCCACGAGGCAGGGGTGTTCCTGTCGGCCAACAAGTCGTTCCGTCTGCCGGCCGACGACACCCCGATCATCATGGTCGGGCCGGGAACCGGGGTCGCACCGTTCCGAGCTTTCCTGCACGAGCGGCGCGCGCGAAGTGCCACCGGAGACAACTGGTTGTTCTTCGGGGATCAGCATCGGTCGAGCGATTTCCTCTACGAGGACGAACTCGTCGAGTTCGAACGCGACGGTCTGCTGAGTCGACTCGATGTGGCGTTCTCCCGAGACCAGCACGAGAAGATCTACGTGCAACACCGCATGCTCGAGGCGGGCAAGCAGCTGTACGGGTGGCTCGAAGCAGGCGCGCACTTTTACGTCTGCGGCGACGCGGCACGAATGTCGAAGGGTGTCGACGAAGCTCTTCACGAGATCGTCGCCGAGCACGGTGGCCGCTCCCCCGACGCCGCCGAGGATTACGTCAACGAACTCAAGCAATCCAAGCGCTACCTGCGGGACGTGTACTGACACCTGCGTTCTGTCGGACCCCCTCGCTACCGTCTGAACCCACAGGCATCAGTTCTCGTCCGAGAAGAGGGTTCGCACCGTGAACGCACTGCAGAACGGCCATTTCGACTCCACGACCGCGCTCGCGTGGGCGACGTTCACCGACAATCTCCACGCCTGCCTCCGGTCGTTGCCGAAGCGGGACTACATCACGGTGACGGCCGCTCAGGCCAGTCCCGGCGAGCGTGGCCTACGGCCCTACATCGATGTCGCGGCGGCGGATGCCGGAGTCTTGGTCAGCGTCGCGGCAATTCCGTCGCTGCTGTACCCCGACGCCTCCGAAACGACGGCCATGGACGTGCAGTTGGTCGAGTTCGGGTGGCTCGATCGCGGTAAGCCGGTCGCCGACGGATCGATCATCGATCTCACCCGAACCGATTCGCGAGCCGATGCGGCGCTCGTTGCAGAAATGATCACGCTCGCGTTCCGCGAGATCTGGAACGTTCCACACCCGTCGTTCCTCAGTGCCTGGGGTGTTGCCGCCGACGGTGCGTCATCCGGACCGGTGGACCTGCAGCGGGGGCTTACCGATCCTCCGGTCGCGAGCGCGACGCCCACCGACATGTCCGACACCCCAGCTGAGCTGCGCTCGCTGCAGACGCTGTGTCAGCTGACCGGACGCCGAGTCGACTCACACACCGTTCGGTCCGTCTGCATCGACGGTGATCTCGACGGTTTGAAGGAGCGCGCCGTGGCCCTCCACCGCTCGGCGGCCGAGCAGGCGCATCGGTCGGCCGGCGCGGGTCGAGAAGACTCGGTGGCCGTGTGGTCCAATCTGGCCCGCACCTGGCTCTCGGTCGCACGAAGCATCGATGCCGCGATCACTGTGCCCCGGCACGCGTGCCGCTGAGCGCAGCTACAGAATCTTTCGTCGTAGACCGCTGGCGCGCAGCACCTGACGCTCGACGCCTGCACGGATGGCGTCCTCGGTACCGATCACTCGCACGTGCTTTCGAGCTCGGGTGATCGCGGTGTAGAGCAACTCTCGGGTGAGCAGCGTCGACGCCTCGGCGGGGAGAAGAACCGAGACGGTGTCGTACTGACTGCCCTGGCTTCGGTGGATGGTCATCGCATACACCGTGTGAACCGACGAGAGCACATTCGGGTGGATCAGTACATGACCACGCCCACGAGCGAACGCTGCCATCGGAGTTCCATTGTCTCCCAACACCACAACGCCGGTGTCGCCGTTGTATATCCGCGCTTCGTGATCGTTTGCCGTGACCAACAGCGGTTGACCGGGGTACCACAGTGACGGATCGAGGAACGTTCCGCTGTGCTCGCCCACCCACTCCATCGCTTGCCGGTCCCATCGCGCGACGCCCCACCGGCCTTCGCGATGGGCGCACAGCAGGCGATGCTTCTCCAGACCTAGCAGTGCAGCGGTGGCATCCCCCGCTACCGCGGCATCGGTGACCTCGGCTGCGGTAGCGATCACGTCGGAACGCAACGCATCGACATCATCGGGCGCGTGAAACGAAATTTCTTCTGCGCCGGACTCGAGCAGTGCCATCACGTCGTCACCCCGGCCGTCTCGTACGGCAACGGCCAACCGGGCGATGGCACCGCCGAATCGTCTGCCACGGCTGAGCCGAACCACGCCTCCGCGCAGGCGGTCTCGCTCGAACGGGCTCAGGGCGGCCTCGGCCGGATCCTCGGCAGCGGCGAAATCCTCGTCCACGAGTTGCGCCAACGCCGGGTTCTCGATCCCGGTGACCGGCCGGGCCACGAGGTCTGCCAGCACCGCGCCTGCGTCCACGGACGTCAACTGATCCGGATCACCGACCAGAATCAAGCGCGATTCGGGACGCACGGCTTCTAGCAGTCGGCACATCATCGTCAGTGACACCATGGAGGTTTCGTCCACCACGACGACGTCGTAGGGCAGACGATTCTCGCCGTTGTGCCGAAATCGTGTCTTGCTTCCAGGCTTCCAGCCCAGAAGCCGGTGCAGTGTCATCGCCTTCAGGTCCGCCGGCAGTGCGAGTAGCTCGGCCTGTTCGGACACCGACTCCTGCAACCGGGCCGCGGCCTTGCCGGTGGGTGCAGCCAACCCGATACGCAGATCGCTCCCGTGTTCACGAACGAGCAGCGCCAGAATTCGAGCCACGGTGTGGGTCTTACCGGTTCCCGGCCCACCTGCTATCACCGTTGTCCAGTGAGTCGCCGCCAGGGCTGCCGCTATGCGTTGACGATCGGGAGCACTGCTGGGCGCACCCGATTCGTCGACGAACAGCTCGGTCAATGCGAGGCCGATCTCCGCGGCATCGGACGGCGGGTGAGACTGCGAACGTTGCTCCAGAACGTCACGAACAGTGCTCTCCTGCAAGTGATATCGGTCGAGGTACAGAAGTTCACCCTCGTCGGTATCGACCAACTTCAGCGGCGTCAAAGGTCCGTTCGCACTACCCACGACGAGCGGACTGACTGTCAGCGCGCCCAGCACCTCGGCGAGATCGGGCCACGGGAGTGCAGCCGGGTCGATGTCGGAATCCTCGTCGACCGTCACATCTCGCAGTCGTCGCAGATCCAGGCATACCGATCCGGACCGCACGGCGCGCACCGTCAACGCGGCGGCCAACAGCACATGCTCGGACGACTCTCCGGCCAGCGCGCCCAGACGTAGAGCCACGTGCACATCGGCAGCCGTGAGTACACCTGCATCGTTGAACGTACGCAGAAGGCCGCTGCCGCGCAGTGCGGTTGTCACGCTCGTCATCGAGTCACCCTGCCGGCAAGGAGATCCGACAGCTCGACCACGAGCGCCGGGGGCGGATCCCAGTCGAACACCCCGCAACCGGCAGGTGTCTGCGGCCCCACCATGCCTCGCACGAAGAGATACCGAACTCCGCCGAGGTGTACCTGCGGGTCGTATCCCGGTTGACGCCATCGCAGATATCGATGCAGCGCAACGGCATACAGAAGTGCTTGCAGTGGATAGTGCGACCGCATCATTTCCTGGGCCATCTTCTCCCGCGTGAAGTTGCCTGTCGTCAGGTCGCCTCGGGCTAGCCGGTTGGTCTTGTAGTCCACCACGACGTAGCGCGGTCCGGGCACCCGTAGAACCGAGTCGATACTTCCGGTGAGAAAGCCGCGCAGCGGTGTCGCCTCGATCCCGTCCAGCAGATCGGGGTAGGACGCGAGCGTATCGGTTGCATCGAGGTGCCGACGCATCAACCGCGCAACGGATTTCAGGGTGACAGTCGCCGCCACCGGATCGTCGCCGCCGGCCAACGGAAGCTCGAAATCCAGCTCTGCCAAATGGTCGGCCGGTGCGATCTCGGCAAGTGTCCCGAAGCCCAACGGCGTGCGCATCACCGGCAGCAGGGCCGCGGCCAACGCCATGGGATCGACCTCGGCCATGCGCGACGCGACCGCTGCACTGCACCGAAGTTCGAGTTCGGCAAGCAGATCCGGTGCTGAGGTGTCCACGTGTTCGAGCGCCTCGTGCACGAGCGTTCCGAATGCGGCACCAGCGGGCATGCCGTTCATCGGTGACTCGATTCCCTCCAACCTCGGGTCTTCTGGGTAATCACTGCCGGATTGGGGTTCGGCAGGCTCATCGGTATTCTCGGGATGCTCGGCTTCGCTTGTCACGCCCACTTCCGGTTGAACGGGTGCGGCGTCGTGCGCATGAGCTGTCAACGCGGAGTATGACGTTCGACGCCACAGCAGGTCGAGAGTTCGATCGAACCGCGCGGCGGCCACGTCGAGCACCGGCTCTTCGGGCCGGATCCAATGTTGTGTGGACGGCGCACCGGGACCCACCGGTTCGATCGAGATGATGTCGGCAGCGGAGCCGACCCAGGATTGGAGCCGGTTCGCGGTGGTGGCATCGTCGAGGACCTTGTACGTCGGCTCCGGTTGGGGGATTCCGGGGAGGCGGCCGAACAGCATGCGATGCAGTGACGACGTCGAGGTATTGCGGCCCGGTGCCCACCACAGCACGATCTGGCACTCGGCGCGGGTGAGACCGACGTACAGCAGCCGCAGTTCCTCGCCTGCTTCCTCCTGGTCGTTGATCACCTTTCTGGCCGCGTACCCCACTCCGGACGGTCCCCCGACGTCTCGAATGCGTGTGCCGTTCTCGTGCAGCAGGAGTGTCGAGGGCTTGCTGAAGAACAATGTGTCCCAGGCGTAGGGGAGGTACACGACGGGAAATTCGAGCCCTTTGCTGCCGTGTGTCGTCATGATCTGCACTGCGGCGGAATCACTGTCGAGTCGCCGGCTGCGGTCGCTGGACCCACCGGCTGCCGGTTCCTTGATGCGGTCGGTCAGCCAACGAGTCAGTGCGGTGATTCCGAACGACTCGGATACTGCTGCGCGGTTGAGCAATTGGGCAATGTGCCGCAGATCGGTCATGGTCCGTTCGCCTGCTTCGACGGCGAGCAGTCGGGCGTCGAGTCCGGATTGGGCCGACACCCGCTCGAATACTGCGGCGAAACCGGCCTCGTCGAAGAGCATCGAATATTCACGCAGCCGGCTGCTGACCTGGGACAGCGCGTCTTCGGCTCCGGAGTCGAGCTGTTCGGCCGTCCACCCGAGCAAAGGCGTCAGCGCAGCGAGTCGAACGCGGTCGGTGCGATGCGGTTGCTCGATCGCCTGCAGCAGCCACAGCCAGTGTCTGGCACTCTCGGTGCCGAACACGCTGGTGCTGCTCGACACGACCGACGGGACGCCCACTGCGTCCAGCGCGTCTCGAATCAGCCCTACCTGCTTGGTCGTTCGGGTGAGCACGGCGACGTCGCGCGGTTCGATAGCCCGGGAACCTTCCGGTCGGTCGATCGTCGCGTTGCTCGACAGCAACTCGACTATGTCTGCGGCAACGTCGGCCGCGACCTTGGAACGGAGCCGATCGACGGCCGGAAACCCCTGGCGCAGTGGGCCTGCACCGGTCCGCGGAAGATAGCGCAGCCGCAGCGGGGTGTGCCCGTCCATCCGCGACGGTGGATTACGGGCCTCGACACGGTGAACCACGATGTCGTCGTGTCCGAGGGCTGCACCGCCGTACAGATGGTGCAGGGCATCGAGTAGCCCGGAGTCACTGCGCCAGTTGGCCGTCAGCTCGTACAGATGATCCGCAGAATCCACCGCCTGTAGGTAGCTGAGAACCTCGGCCCCGCGGAATGCATAGATCGCCTGCTTCGGATCACCGACGAGGATGAGCGTCGTCGATCCGTGAAACGCCCGTCGCAGAATGTCCCACTGCATCGGATCCGTGTCCTGGAACTCGTCGATCAACACCACTCGGAAGCGGTCACGCACTCGCGCACAAGCAGCCTCGCCGTGCACAGGATCGGACAACACCGAGTGCAGTAGTCCGAGCAGATCGTTGTAGTCACGCACCCCGAGCAGCCGTTTGCGACGTTCCACTTCGCGCCGCGCTTCCCGAGCGAACCGCACACGCAGCGCGGGCTCACGGTTACCGTCGTCCCCGTCGACATCATCGACGTCCGGGTACAGAATCGACTGCTGGTCGCCTACGGCAGCCAACGCCAACTGCAGAGCATCCCGCCTGCTGAACGCCGGCGCTTCGTCGTCGCCGCTGAACATCTGCAGGTACAGATCGTCCACGACTTGCTCGAGCAGATCGGACACCGATTCGACGAACGTCGATTCGGGTTCACGCTCCCCCGCGATCCCGAGCCCGTCCAGCATGCGTTGACAGAAGCTGTGGGTGGTGACGATCGTGCCGGCATCGAAGTCCGACAGCGCTTTCCGCAGTCTCTTGCGGCGGCGGTCCACCTCGACGTCGTCGGCCGACGCCAGAAAGGCCACAAGCGGATCTGGTGCTGCACGGGCGGTTTCCGGGTCCGCGAGGTGCCGAGCGATCGAGGCGAATCTGCTGCGGGTGCGATCCCGGAGCTCCTGGGTTGCGGCCCGGCTGAACGTCACGAGAAGCAGGTCGGAGATCTCGGCGATCCCCTCGGCGATGTAGCGAGCGGCCAATCCGACGATCGCGTAGGTCTTGCCGGTACCGGCGCTGGCCTCGAGGACCGTGGTTCCGGTAGGCATCGGACCGAGTAGGTCGAAGCCGTGAGTGGCGGTCATGCGTTCCCCATGTTCTCGGCCGTCAGCAGTGGATCCCACAATGTGCGGGCGAGAATTCCGAAGCGGCTCGTCTCGTTGGACGGCGAGGTCTCGTCGGACAGCGGGGGCTCGTCGAGCAGGGTCTGAAACGACAGGGTCGGTCCGTGTACGTATCGCAACGAGCGATCGGTTCCGTCACCGAAGTCGCCTCGCCACGCCCAGGTCGCGGAGTCGTAGCCGTCCTCGACGGAGCCGCCGCCGAATCGCTTCTCCGCGTAGGCCGCTGCGGTACCGGTGGATATCGGCAACGGCGTCGCCAGCCCGCGATCGCGTAGGTCCACCAGCACCCGCAGAATGTCGACGGGATTGTGCGGCGCGGTCAGGCGGGAGCGGCGAGGTGGCCGCGTGCCACTCGCCCGTCCGATGGTGACCGCGCTCCACTCCCCCGGCTCGGCTGCGGCCAGCGCAAGCAACCGCACCCAGGCAGCCAATCGATGTTTGGCGGCGAGCCGAGAGTAGGAGGAGCGCGCCAGCACGCGGCCGTGAATCCCGGTGACCGTACCGGTCAGGCGGCGTCCACCACCCAGATCGATCGAGACGTCGGTGGTCTCGGCCGAGCCGACATGGAACGGCGCAGCCGCGTCGGCGATGATCCCGACGATCTGCCTGATATCCGACATCTCTCGTCGACCTTGATGAAACGGCGGCAGCGTGCCGCGCCGCCACTCGGCGTCGGCGAACTCTCCCATGTCTCCGCCGGCGAGCACCGCGGCCAGCATCCGATCACCGATGTTCCACCGAGACAACGGGTCCAACTCGATGTCCAGGCTGTCGGCAAGATCGTCCTCGAGCTCCGGAACTCGAAAGCCCAACCGCTGGCGAAGAAATGCCTGCACCGGGTTCTCGACGAAAGCGATCAGGTCGGCAAGTTCCACATCGCGTAGATCTGCCGGCGGAAGCGCCGCGGGCAGGAACGGAGGTACGGGTTGAGCCGCACGTTGCTGCGATACGGCTCCGGCCAGCGCAACTGTGTCGAAGCTGAACGGGTGACCGGCTTCGAAGTTGTGCGGATCGAACGGCTGCAGCGGATGCCGATGTTCGACGCTTTCGCCCGCGGTCAGCTCCACCACATCCATCAGTTCACGCAGCGGGATCGCGGGTGGCTTGACCGAGCCGTCGACGGGGTCCGCGCCGGTGTAGAACAGCAACAGCTTTTCTTCGGCCGACATCAGCGCGTCGAGCAGCAGCTGCCGGTCCTCGCTGCGAATGTCTCGTTCGCCGAGGGCCGGGTCCCGGGCCAGGATGTCGTCTCCGTCGATACTTCCCACTCGCGGGAAGACCTCGTCGTCGAGTCCGAGGAGCACCACCACTCGGTGCGGTACCGAACGCATCGGCACCATGGTGCAGACGGTCAGCTCGCCGGTTCGGAAGTTCGCTCGAGTGGGCCGACCCGCCAGCCTGCCGGCCAGCATTGCCCGCACGTCGGCCAGTCGCAGCTCGGCGGTGCCGCCGTGTTCGGTGGCGTCGGCGATCTCGCGATGCGCTTGTGCCAGTTGCCATTCGTCGGCGGTCGATACAGAGGCGAGCAGATCGAGCGCGCGGCCCAGTTGCCGCGTCCACTCGGTGACCGATGCCGGACCGGCGAGAGCTCGTAGCACCGATGCGAGCCGGTCGATCAGCTCGGCGAAACGGCCGGCGAGCGCGATGTCGTTGCTGTCGACGTCATCGAGAGGCAGTGCGAGGTCGAGGTATTCGTTGCGAGTCTCGTCTGCGGCCACGCCCAGAAGGATGCGGTCGAGAGCAGACTTGAAGGTGTTCTGCCGAAAGCCGTTCAAGCCGAATGCGTCCCGCTGCCTGACCGTAAGACCCCAGCGCGCACCCGAGGTCGTCACCCACTCGCGGAGCCGTTCGAGATCGTCCTCGTCGAACGAGAACTTCTCGCGGACCGGTCCGCTTGCGGCGAAGTCGAGGAGCTCACTGGCCGTCACCCGTCCCTCGGAGAAGTCGAGCACGGTGGCGATGACGTCCAGCACGGGATTGGTGCGGCGCAAGCCCCGATCAGCGAGTCGTACACGCAGTCGGTGCCCAGGATGCACCAGCGCCGCCTGCCCGAAGTTCGCGCGAATCAACGGTGCGTAGGTCTCGACGTCCGGACACATCACCAACACGTCCCGAGGTTCCAGAGTGGGGTCGCCCGCGAACAGATGGAGCAGCGACTCACGCAAGACCTCGACCTGTCTGGCAGGTCCGTGACATGCGTGGATCTGCACCGTGCCATCCGCGCGAGCTGCACCGTTGCCGAATTCGTTTGCAGGAGTGGGTGACACATCGGCGGCGATGTCCGCTTGGATCCGGCCGAGCAGGGTGTCTGCGATCTCCGGGCCCTCGTGATGAACGGAGTGCGCCGCAACCGATCCGATGGTGGCCTGCAGCTCTCGCACGTCTCGGGACAGACTGGCCAACAGCGGGTGCTCGACGGCAAGGGCCGTCGCATCGTCTCGTCGACGCGTCGCGGCAGGAATGTTCTCCAGCGCCTTCCACATCGACGGGCTGGGATGCGGGACCCAGATGTGTACGTCGCGGTGCTCGGACAGCGCACCCAGGATCTGCAGCTGGTCCGTCGTCAACCGGGTGGGACCGAACACGGACAGCCGGTTCGGTAGGTCCACCGATTGCGGCGCATCTCGTAGGCGGGCGCACGTCTCGGGCAGCCGTTCGGCCGGGCTCGGACTGCCGATCCGCTCGCGCAGCATGTTCCACACTCGTGGCTGCCACTGCAGGTCGTCGCCCAGGTCACCGCCGAGACCGTCGGTGAATCGTCCGTCGAACCAATCACGCAGCATCTGTGGTCGTTGAGACCCGTAGGCGCGGAACAGCTCTGCCACGTGCGCCGCGGTGGACCAGCGTCGACCGAGACGGTGGTCGTCGGATCCGCCGCCCAGGTGCTCGAACAGCACTGCCGCCCACGGTTCGGTGCGGCATTCGTCGATGACGCTCAACGAGGTCCAGAGCATCCGGCCCATTGCCCAGGGATCGTCGTCGGGGTCGATGTCGTCGACCGCACCGATGGCACGCGAGACCAGCCTGGCCGGACTCGGAAAATCGATGTTCGCGGCGATGCCGTCACGATCGGCAGAGCCCAAGGTGCTCGACAGTCTTTGAGTGAGCCACCGCTCGACTCCCTTCGCCGGAACCGACACGATCTCGGGCGTGAAGCAGTCGTCCAACGGCACGGACAGGACATCGGCGAGCGCGTCGGCAAGGGTTCCCGCGCGCTCGGCGCGGTGCAGCGTCAACACCGTTGCGATCCCCTGCCTGGTTCGTAGCGTAGAGCCCGATTTCGGACTCGTGACGACCCTACTCGAGCGGTGCGACAGGTTCTGCGCGATGAGTCCGGCCGCCGATCCCGGTCAGTATCTGTGAACCTCTTGCCTACTCGAAGGAGAACGACATGTTCGAGCACGTATTTGCAGTGGTGGCGGTGCGCGATATCGATTCGGCCGAGGCCTGGTATCGCCGACTGTTCGACCGGCCCGCGGACAACAATCCGATGCCCAGTTTGGTGGAGTGGCAGGCCGCGCCTGCCGCATGGGTGCAGGTGACGGTCGATTCCGATCGAGCAGGGTGGTCGCAGTTCAACATCGCCGTCGACGATCTCGAATCGTTCGTCGCGTCGGCGCGCTCACGCGGCGTCGAGTTCGGCGACATCGTGGACGCGAACAAAGGAGTTCGACTGAGCACGGTCGTCGATCCCGACGGCAATTCCATCACCGCGATCGGTGGCTTTCGCGAGCGCTACTGATGGCCCCAGTCAGCCCACCAACCGCCGCGTCAGGTCGGCGCTCTCCCGGTTGTACGCAACCAGCATCACCAGCTCGACCGATGGCCGTGCAGCTTTCACGGCGAGCACTTGCTGCGTTACTGCGTCGTGCAATGGCCATCCGAAGGATCCGCCGGATATCAGGGGAAATGCGATGGATTTCAGATTCATGGACGCCGCGAGGGCGAGGCTTCGGGCGTAGCACAATCGCAGCAGTTCCGATCTGTCCTCGTGCCGGGAGTAGCGCGGACCGACGGTGTGGATGACGCAGTCGGCTCGTAATCTGCCGGCCGTGGTCGCGACGGCTGCGCCGACGTCGAGGCCGTGCGGCAGGGTGGTTGCTCGGAGCGCCTTGCATTCCGCGAGGATCGTCGGCCCACCGGCTCGGTGGATGGCACCGTCGACCCCGCCACCCCCGAGGAGACGCGTGTTGGCGGCGTTGACGATCGCGCCGGCCGCCACGTCCGTGATGTCGCCCTGAACGACGTCGATGATGGTCATGAAAGTCCCTTCACTGCAATGATATTCGAGGTGATGCGGTCCAGATCGTCGGCGCGCAGCCCGGGGTAGCCGTGGACGAGTTCGCGCCATTCGCGCGGAACGGCCGAGGCTCCCCAACGTGCTCCGAGGAGTCCGCCGGCAATGGCCGCCGTGGTGTCGGTGTCACCGCCTGCACGGACGCACAGTTCCAGCGCGGCGGACAAGGGCCGATCCGCGTCGGCACTGCGATGGATTGCCCACCATGCAGTCTGCAGCGCATGCACCACCCAGCCGTTGTTGGAGAAGTCGGCAGGTTCCCCCACCTCCGCCTGCTCGATCAGGGGCTGCCAGTAGTCCCGCACATCCTGCGCAGCGACGTCGAGGAACTCGGTGACGCCGTCGTAGGTACCGTGCAGAACTGCGTATCGAATTGCGTGACTCCACAATTGACACGCCTCACCGGCCCTGGGGTCGGAATGCGTCAGTGCACTGATGCGGGCTGCCGCAGCCGTGCAGCCGGCCGCGTCGTCGAGGTAGGCCAGCGCGACGGGCGCGGTACGCATGAGTGATCCGTTGCCGCCGGTTCTCCCGGGCAACGATGCCGCCGCAGCCGTCATGTCTGCGCCGGTGCGGGTGGTCTGCGAGAGCACGGCTCGGGTTTGGTTTCCTACGTCGGGAGGGTTCTGCGCGAACCAAGCGCGAAAGTTCTCGGCAATCTCGTCGACGTCTCCGCCGATGTTCAGTGCCCGTGCGACGCAAACCGCCATGGAGGTGTCGTCGGTCCATTCCCCTGGTGCCCAGTCGAACGTCCCGCCGCCGACCATGTCGATCTCGGTCTCCGGAGAGGGATACCCGAACTCGTAACCCGCGCCCAGCGCGTCCCCGACTGCGGTTCCGAGCAGAACGCCCCTCGCTCGATCGTTCTGGATGTCGGTCAACTGCATTCCTTACCCCTTAGCTCGATGTTGATCTAACCTTAGATCATATTCACGCTAAGATGCAACACATGATCTGGCGAGACCGAGACGGCAATGCTCTGACCGACTACCCCCGCCCCTCCGTGGCTGTCGATGTGGCAGTGCTGACCGTCCGCGAACGTCGGTTGCACGTGGTCGTGGTTTCGACCGAACGGGGCCTCGCCCTGCCGGGTACGTTCTTGCGACCCGACGAGACGCTCGGCGACGCAGCAGAACGAGCATTGAAGACCAAGGCCGGCATCGTCGATCTCACCTTTCACCAACTGAAGATGTTCGACGCCCCACGCAGGGACGACCGCGGATGGGTTCTGTCGATGGCGCACAGCGCTGCGGTCTCGACCCGATCACTCTCTGCCGCAAATGAATTCGTCCTGATCGACGGCGGAAGACCGGCGTCGCCACTCGCCTTCGACCACGGCGAGATGGTGGCCGAAGCCGTCCTCGAGTTGCGCGAACGCTACGCACGCGAAGTAGATCCTGCGCAGCTGATCGACGAGGAATTCACTCTTCTCGAGCTTCGTGAGCTCTACGAGATCGTCTTCGATCGCTCGCTCCCGAAGGACACGTTTCGACGCCATGTCCTGGGCTCCCTCGAGGGGACGGGCACCACATCGGCCGCGGGAGGCGGCCGGCCGGCCGAGCTGTATCGACGTCGTCCGACGCCGACTCTTCCGCCGTCGGCCGGCGCGTTCCTGCTCGACTGAGGCATGGATCGACGAATCCGGACATCCCTGCGGATAAGCTGGCAATTATGGGATCGAAGCGGCCTGCCAACCGCGGACAGAAACGTGCAGAGAAGACCAAGGCCCGGCAACGGCGTCATCAGCAAACCCGACCGGGTCCGTCCGGTGCAGACGGCGAACGGATCGCCGATCTGATCGACGGGTTCGTCGAGTGGCTCGACGAGAGCGAGATGTCGGAACAGTCGGAGGCGATCTCCCGGCTCGTCTCGTCGACGCTGACTCAGCTCTCCGGAGCCCGTCAAGGCTTTTCCCCGAGTGCATGGCTGCCTGCCGATGCCCACTTACTGGTGGACGCCGCAGAACGAATTCTGCAAGAGGAAACCGACACCGCCGAGGACACTGCGGTCAATCTCGTCCTCACCTCCCTGCAGTACCTGACCTTCCTCGACGAAACCGATCTCTGGGACGGGACGCCCGAGGACTACGCACACTGCATGGAAGACCTCTCGGACTTCCTCGAAGGCGACGAGCCGGACATGCTCGACGCCGACGACATCGATCTCCCCGATGTGTCTCTCGAACAGGAACTGGCGGCCATCTCGGCGCTGCCACTGTTGCCGGCACTGGACGACATAGTCGCTCGGGTTTCCGACGGGTTGGCAGTGTCGGACGATGCCGATCTGCAGCGTGCAGCCGGTTCCACACCTGTCGATCCCACCGAAGTGGGCGCGGGCGTCGCCGCGGTCGATTATTGGTCGACGGCCATCGCGACCGAGTTGATTCGGCTCGACGGTGACACCGCGAGGCCGGGCGCCAATGCGCATTCCTTGGCCGGTCGCGGCGCGGAGACCGTGCACGAGCTGGTTGCCGAGCATGTGCGGGTGCAGCTGTCCGGAGACGCCGACGACCCTGACGTGTCGCGGTCACTGGCCAACACCTTTGCGGTGCAGACGTTGCTCGCCGCCATGACCGACGAGCTACCCGTCAACAACGAGGGCGAGGACTACGCCGATCTGGAAGGCGAGGATCTGCGCACGGCCCAACTGATCGATCATCGCGTTCGGTCGTTGATCGAACAGGGCATCCTCGTCAGGATCGAGGAAGTGTTGGCCGTTCCGCACGCTCTGCGACCGGCGGTGTTGGACGGTGTTGCCGAGGCGCAGCCATTCGGTGCGATCGACGACGATTCTCTCGATGACCCTCTGGCGCGATCGGCCGAGGATCCGGCGTCGTCGTGAGGGCCCTCGCGACCTTCGAGATCGTGTCGGTGGTCGCCGCTAGCGTGATCGAGGCCGCGTTACGTCAGCGCGGACTGGGTAAGGAGCCGACATGAGCGATTCACTCGAGTTCGACTTCGACGTCGATGCCGCCTGGATGCAGTTCCAGCGCACGCTCGGCGAGTACGTCAGCGCCATGCGCGACGGCGACGCGCTGGTGATCGAGTCGCGATACGACACCACCGACGGCATTCCCGACACCGCGGCCTGTGTGCAGTTCTATGCCTGGGATCTCGATCGGGTGCGCTGCGAGATTCCGACGAACGAGCACCTGCACAGTAGCCGGGCCATCGCCGGTGAGCAGCGAGAAGCGTTGAGTGCATTGGGTTTTCGCACGTCCTTCGATTCCGAGCCGACGGCCCCGCATGTGGATCGCAATCGATCGTGGTCCGATGATCTGGCGAAGAAGACCGTCGCGGTTTTCCGTGACATCTGGAGTCTGCCGCATCCGTCGTTCCTGAGCTCCCGCGCGACCGGGCGGTACGACGTGCCCAGCTTCGACCCGGCGAGCTCCCAGCCGGATACGACCGTCCTTCCGCTGTGCGTGCAACCCAAGGGCAAGGAGCATCTACAGCAGCTCGTCGACCGAGCTCTCGAGCCGTGGTTCGGCTTCCCGCCGGATCATGACCCCGACGGCGACATTCCGTTGCGGTTCTTGCGCGGCACCGCGTACGTATCGGTCAAACCCACCGAACCAGTGGTCGAGATCAATTCGACGCTCGTCCACGCCGTATCGGGCCGCACCCGCGCCGCGGAACTGTTGGTCGACCTCAATTTGCAACTGCCGGATGTGATGCTGCACCTGGTGCAGGACTGCATCGTCGCTCAGGTCAGAGTGAGCGGATCGCCCTTCGTCGCCGATCACCTGCTGTGGGCTGTGCGCATGCTCAGCCATGTATGGGAGCAGGTCGACGACAAGTTCGCCGAGGATTTCGGAGGCGCGCTCGGCGAGCCGACGCCGCCCCCGGTGGAGCCGGACGATTTCCCCGACGGTCTGCTCGATCTGGTCGATGTGCTCGCCGAGACCGAGGAGCAACCTCTCGACCTGCGTGCAGTTCTCGAATGTTGCTCGACCGATCGCGATGTTGCGGTGTCGTACCTGCGGATCAGCGCCGAGCAGGAGGCGTCATGGCGTGCGATGGCGGTAGCCGCGGATCTGGGTGACGAGCACTGCGACGTCGACGAGGCAGATCGGGAAGCAGCCAACTGGGGCCGCGCCGTGACTGCCCTTCGCGAGGTGCTGCGCAGCACTCCGGAGCAGGTCGCGCCGGTGGTCGACCCTTCGGCGATTCAGCTGCAACTGTTCGAGACCGACGAAGTGGCCGAGATCTCCGACGAGCGTTCCGACGACCAGTAGACAACCCCTGAGCAGAGTCTTCTCGACACGCTTCCCTTTTGTGTTAACCCGGGTTACATTAACTCCATGTTCGCACTTCGTTTGGAGAAGCCATGACACTGACGACAGGTACCACGTCCGTTTCGGTCGACACCGACTCTGCGGACGAGCAGAAGTATGTCGAGACGCTGACGTTGCTGTCCGAGGGTTCGGTGCACAAGCACTTCGACCCCTATGTGGACATCGACTGGGAGTCCGAGAAGTTCGCGGTCCCTGCGAACGATCCCCGCTGGGTGTTGCCCGCCAAGACCGATCCGATCGGCGGCCACGACTGGTACCGCGCATTGCCGCTCGACAGGCAAATCGAAATCGGCATGTGGCGTCAGGCCAACGTCGCGAAAGTCGGTCTGCAATTCGAGAACATCCTGATCCGCGGCATGATGCAATACGTCTTCTCGCTGCCCAACGGCTCCGCCGAGGCCCGCTACTGCACTCACGAATCGATCGAAGAGTGCAACCACACCCTGATGTTCCAGGAGATGGTCAACCGCGTCGGTTCGGACGCCCCCGGCATGAGTCGGCCGATGAAGATGCTGTCGCCGTTCATCCCGTTGTTCGCCACCCTGCTTCCCGAATTGTTCTTCGTCGGAGTCCTGGCGGGTGAGGAGCCGATCGACCACATTCAGAAGTCGGTACTGCGATCCGGTGACGACATCCACCCGATCATGCAGAGCGTCATGGCCATCCACGTTGCCGAGGAAGCTCGACACATCTCGTTCGCGCACCAGCTGCTGCGTCGTCGAGTCCCCAAGATGTCCACAGCCGGACGATTCTTGCTTTCACTGGCCTTCCCGATCACGATGCGCATCCTGTGCGATGTCATCGTCATTCCGCCGAAGAAGTTCTGGACCAAGTTCGACATCCCGAAGCAGGTGAAGAAGGACCTGTTCTGGGGAACCCCGGAATCGCAGCACGCGCTGCAGGACTACTTCGGCGATGTCCGCATGCTGGCCACCGACACCGGCATGATGAATCGCGCCGCTCGCCTCATGTGGAAGTTGTGCGGAATCGACGGCAAGGCCTCACGGTTCCGTAGTGAGCCCGACCGCAGCTCGAGCCAGTTCGCCGCATAGCCCTCTCGACACCCCACGCGCCAGTTATCCGTACAGCAGCGCCCGCCGTCAGGAACCCCTCATGCCCCATGTCGTCACCCAATCATGTTGCAGCGACGCGTCGTGCGTCTACGCATGTCCGGTCAACTGCATTCATCCCACCCCCGACGAGCCCGACTTCCTGACGGCGGAGATGCTGCACATCGACCCGCAATCGTGTGTCGACTGCGGTGCGTGCGTCTCGGCCTGCCCGGTCGACGCCATTGTGCCGCAAGCAAAATTGACCGAGGCGCAACTGCCGTTCCTGACGATCAATGCGGACTTCTACAAGCAGGAGCGACCGCCTCGGCCGATCCTGGCACCGGTCACGCCGGCTGCCTCGGTCTCGCGTGATCGTCGACCCCTTCGAGTCGCGATCGTCGGATCCGGACCGTCAGCGATGTACGCGGCAGACGAGCTGCTCACGCAGCCGGGTGTGAAAGTCGATGTCTACGACAGACTCCCGCAGCCACACGGACTCGCTCGCCTGGGCGTCGCGCCCGACCACCAGAAGACGCGTCAGGTATCGCGCCTGTTCGAGACCATTTCTGCGCAAGCGGGCTTCACCTACCACCTCGGCGTCGAGGTTGGTAAGGACATCACCCACGATGAGTTGATGGACACCCACCACGCCGTGATCTACGCGGTCGGTGCATCGTCGGACCGCGAACTCGGCATTCCCGGCGCCCAATTGCCGGGCCGCAGTTCGGCCACCGACTTCGTCGCCTGGTACAACGGCCACCCCGATCACGCACACCGCACGTTCGATCTCTCGCACGAGCGCGCCGTCATCATCGGCAACGGCAACGTGGCGCTGGACGTTGCCCGCATTCTGACCATGGATCCGGACACGCTCGCCCAGACCGAGATTGCGCCCCACGCCCTGGAAGCCCTGCGCCACAGTTCTATTCGTGAGGTCGTCGTCGTCGGCCGCCGAGGCGTCGCCCAGTCTGCTTTCACCGTTCCCGAGTTCGCCGGATTGCTCACCGTTCCCGATATCGATCTGGCCATCGACCGCAGTGAACTCGCGCTCGACCCGGTGACGGTCCGCCTCGCCGCGTCCGATGGCCTCCCTCATGCCGTGGCGCAGAAGCTCCAACTGCTCCGCCACGTCGACGAATCTCCCGAGCACGGCGACGGCCGTAAGCGCATCACACTGCGATATCTGCTCTCCCCCACCCGCATCCTGGGCACCGATCGAGTGACCGGCGTCGAGTTCGAGCGGATGGGCCTGACCGCCGACAGCGACGACGTCGTGCGCAGCATCCCGACCGGCGAAGTGGACACTGTCGAGGCCGGGCTCGTCCTGACGTCCATCGGCTACCGCGGAGTCGCGCTTCCCGGGGTTCCCTTCGATGACCGCGCGGGCATCATCCCCAACACCGGCGGTCGTGTGTTGCAAGAATCCGGTGGGCAGACGTCGGTCGGCAGCTACGTCACCGGGTGGATCAAGCGCGGTCCGTCGGGTTTCATCGGCACCAACAAATCCTGCGCCCAGGAAACCGTCGGACATCTGGTGGACGACTTCAATGCCGGTCGCTTGACGGATCCGATCGAGTTGCCCAGCACCTGGCCGGCCGAGTCGAGTCGGGGTCCGCTGCGACGCTCGAAAGAGATGCTGTCGACGCTGCGCCGGTCCTGACTGCCCACCCCCTTGGGGATCAATGCGCCCGCCAGTCACTCCGACTGCAACAAAGCCACATTGATCCAGGTGACGAAGGCCTCGGGGTTGAGTGAAGCGATGCGAGGTTGAACCGTCTACCATCTGGGTAACTTTCTTGCATCGGCCACCCGACAACGGCGGGCCTACACCTCGAGGAGACCGAGATGCCGGGCCTACGACCCACGATCGCCAGAGCCGCTGTCCCAATTGTCGGCATTGCGGTGGCCTTGATCTGCGCCGCACCTGCACAGGCTCTCCCGACTCCCGGCGACCTCGCCGATGTGCCGTCCCGAACTGCGATCTCGTACGAACATGTACCCACCGGGACGTACGTCGGCAGTCCAGAGGACAACTCGGCCCGCCCGGGTTTGTCGACGGTCAAGCTGTACATGGCCGACTACGTCGTACGACGCGGCGACGGCTCCCCACGTGATCGGGATCTGGCCGCCCGCATGGTCCAGGTCAGCGACGACAGCGCCGCTTCCGTACTCGACAACAAGTACCCCGAGGCCATCGATGCAACGGCTGCGGAGTTCGGACTCACCTCCACCTCGAGGGGCGGTTTCTGGGGCAGCTCGTACACCAGCACAGCGGACACCGTGCGATTCCTGGCAGCGAAGAAGCGAACCGACCCGGCCAGCCCGATCTTGGCCTGGATGAATTCTGCTGCTCCGGTCGCCGCGGATGGAACCGTCCAGGATTGGGGCACCCAGCAGCTGCCCGGCGTGACCGGTAGCAAGTGGGGATGGGCCGACGACGGCTCGAGCGTGGTTGCGTCCGCATCGATCGGTGACGAGTTCGTCGTGGCGTCGAATACGTACGGCCCGCGTCGCTCGCAGACCGACGACGTACTGGCAGCGCTCGGCGGCGTCGAGCTGACTGCACCGCCTGCGGCCGCTACCGTTCCGAACCTCCCCGTCATTCCCGGCCTGCCGTCGGTCGAAGAACTGCTGCGCATGTTCGCTCCTCGCTGACATGTTCGAATAGTTTGTCGGACCCCTCCCCTACTCTGCGATTCACCGAAAAGTTCGGGGACCACACCGGGGGACGTGGAGGGGACGACGATGAGTCGTATCGATCTGGACAGCATTTTCAAGTATTCGCGCGCAACCACTGTGCGGGATGGTGCTGATCCGAACGAATTACTGGACAGCGGAATCGGTTTCGCCCAATCGGGGTCGTCGGCGAAGGACATGACCCGACTGATCGCGGAACGCCTGTCCGCTGCGGAGAGCACCGGACGAGAGCATTCGGTGCACGATCGCGCGGCGAGAATACTCGACGATGCTCTCGATACGGTCTTCGAAAACGGTTGGCAACCTGCCGAACTGGTGCACGTCACGCGTCAGAGCGCCGGAGGAGACGGTGCGGTGGTCATGATCGAGGCTATCGGCTCCCACGCAGCTCGCAGCTCCGCAGACAATCTTGCGCCGGATTCCTGGCGGGACCAATTGTCCGAGCTGGAAGCCAACAGCGCAGGCGGCACAACGGCCGATCGTCTTCGTCGGTGGCGTTCGCACAACCGGCGCTCATCGACGCAATCCTGGTACACCCTCCTTCTCGTACTCGGTTGCGCAACATGGCTGTTGCCCATCGAGACGTTGCTGCCCCCTCCAACTCGCTGGACATCACGCACAACGTCTGCGGCCCCGCGGCAGCCGGCGGATTCCAAGATGCTCGGCAGAATACGAGGGTTACTGGCCAAGGCCGAGTCGACACAATTTCCCGCTGAGGCCGAGGCATTGTCGGCCAAAGCTCAGGACCTGATGACGCGCTATGCGATCGACAGCGCGCTTCTCGACGCGGGGAACCCATGCAGCGTGATCGACGATGTCCGCAGTCGTCGCATCATGGTCGGCAATCCGTACTCCAAATCCAAACTGCTTCTGCTGCACAGCGTATGCACGGCCAACGGTGCCAGAACCGTGTGGAAGAAGAAGTACTTACTGGCCACGGTGATCGGTCTTCCCGTCGATCTCGATCTGTGCGAGCTTCTGTACACCTCACTGCTCGTTCAATCGGCACGCGCCCTGGACGAAGTCGGCGATTCGTCGACCTCGCGGACACGCAGCTTCCGCCACGCATTCCTGATCGCCTACGCCCATCGAATCGGCGAACGATTGCAGGACGCGCGCAAGCGCGCTACCGCGGCGGCAACGCAACACCACGGATCGGGGCTGGTGCCGATCTTGGCGAAGCGATCCGATGCCGTGGATCGTGTGTACGCTGCCCGGTACCCATCGACGAAGACCGTCACGTTCGGCAGCAACAATGCTCAGGGGTGGATTGCGGGCCGTGCCGCCGCCGAGCGTGCCGACCTGACCGGTGGGCGCGAACGTATCGACAAATCCGATCTGGCCTCGTAGTGCGCGCTAGATTGGCTGACATGACCGGTCTGGATACCCCGCTGACGCCACTTCGCTTCCTCGAACGCGCAGCGGAGGTACATCCCCACAAGATCGCGGTGGAGGATGGTCCGCGCACCTTCACCTACGAGCAGTTCGCCGCTTCCGTCACCCGACTCGCGCATGCACTGCGCGCGTCGGGGGTCGGTCACGGAGATCGGGTGGCATACATCGCGTCCAACTCGGCGGAGCTGCTGTTCGCGCACTACGCGGTGCCACTGGCCGGTGCCGTGCTGGTCGCGATCAACACCAGGCTCTCACCGGATGAGGTTCGCTACATCTGCGATCACTCCGGTTCGGTTCTGTTGGTGGGTGATTCGGCGCTGCTGGCCGGGCTCGGAACAGATCCCATCGCAGATTCGGTCACCGAAATCGTCGAGACCCCCTCGGTGGACGGCACGTACGGCAAGCTACCGCACACCACGCGATACGACGCATTCCTCGAACGGGGTACCGACGAACCGATGGAGTGGGAGGTCGACGACGAGACGTCGACCATCACGATCAACTACACCTCGGGCACCACCGGTCGGCCCAAGGGCGTGATGTACACCCACCGCGGTGCTTACCTCAATTCTCTGGGAGAACTGCACCATCAAGGATTCGGAGTCGACACCCGTTATCTGTGGACTCTGCCGATGTTCCACTGCAACGGATGGTGCACCACGTGGGCGGTCACGGCCGCGTCGGGCACGCACGTATGCCTTCGCGGAGTGCGCGGTGACGCCATCTGGGCGGCCATCGACAACGGCGTCGATCATCTTGCCGGTGCGCCCACCGTGTTGACCACTCTCGCGACTGCTGCCGAGGCGCATGCGCTGGATCGACCGCTGACCATCGTCACAGCGGGAGCTCCTCCGAGTCCGACGATCATCGGCAAGATTCGCGCGTTGGGGGCCACTCTTGTACACGTCTACGGCCTCACCGAGACATACGGTCCGTACTCGGTGTGCGAGCCGAAGCAGGAATGGCTCGAACTGGACGCTGACGAACAAGCTCGGCGCTTGGCTCGACAGGGAGTCGGCATGCTCACAGCCGATCGTCTGCGCGTGGTTCGCGACGAGCCCGGTCCCGGTGGGGTGTTGATCGACGTGCAACCCGACGGTACCGAAATGGGCGAGATCGTCATGCGCGGCAACAATGTCATGAAGGGGTACTACAACGACACTGCTGGCACGACAAAGGCTTTCGCGGGCGGCTGGTTCCACTCCGGAGACCTCGGCGTGATGCATCCCGACGGGTACGTCCAACTACTCGATCGCGCCAAGGACGTCGTCATCTCCGGCGGCGAGAACATCTCGACGATCGAAGTGGAACAGGCACTTGCGAGCCATCCCGCCGTCGCCGATGTGGCTGTCATCGGGGTGCCGGACGACAAATGGGGTGAACGGCCGAAGGCCTTCGTGGTGCTGGCACCTGGTGCGGACGCCTCGGAGGCCGAGCTCGTAGCGCACGTCAAATCGGCCATCGCGTCGTACAAGGCCCCGCGCGCAGTCGAATTCATCGTCGAGCTGCCGAAGACATCGACCGGCAAGATCAGAAAAAAGGAGTTGCGCGACGCCGAGTGGGGCACATCCGCGTCCAAGATCAACGGGTAGCCCAGCGGGTCACGCCATCTGCACACCGGCGATTTCGGTGACTCCGCCCTTGCCGTCGAACGACAGCTGCCTGAACGCGACTTTTTCGACGAAGAACCTGTCGTGGCTCACCAGAATCACCGCGCCGGGAAACGCCGTCACGGCACGTTCGAGAACCTGAGTGCTCTGCAGGTCGAGGTGGTTGGTGGGCTCATCGAGCACTATTACTCCGGCTCCGAACAGCAGGCACTGAGCCAACGCCACGCGAGCCTTCTGTCCACCGGACAGGACGCCGATCTTGGTCTTGAGGTCGAGCTCGGAGAACTGCAGCAACGTCAGGAAGCGGTGCACTTCTTTCTTGGTCGCCGTCAGTGCGAGGCTGCCCGGCATCGCGTTGACCGAGTGCGAGACGGTGTCATCGAGGTCGAGGTCAGCAAGCACCTGGTTGTAGTAGATGAACGACGGGGCCTTGGTTTTCCATTTGATCTTGCCGCTGTCCGGTTGTTCGGCACCGACGAGGATGTCGACGAGTGTGGTTTTGCCACAACCGTTCGGCCCGGTGATCGCGATCCGATCACCACGGTGCACGGTGAAGGAGATGTCCTCGAAAAGTCGTTGATCACCATAGCTTTTCGAGATCCCATTGATCTCCGCGAGGTTGTCGTGGACGTGTAGTCCGCCGTAGATAGCGGTGACCACAGTGTCGACCGGCCGGGGGCTCTTGCTCTTCTTGATATTCGCCAGCCGACGCTTGAGCACCCCGCTGGGGTTCTTCACAGCTTCTTTGCGATCACTGATCGCTTCTTGCTCGTAGGCCAGCAACTGCTGTTCGTTGCTGAACTCGCGTTCGAGGTTCTTGAGTCGAAACTGCTTCTGCTGAACGTATTCCGAGTAGCTGCCGTCGTACGTCTGCAGGTGGTGGTTCTCGATCTCGACGATGCTGGTGACGACCTGCTCGAGGAATGCGCGATCGTGCGAGACGACGAGAAGCGCACCGCGGAAATCGCGCAGCCACCGTTCGAGCCAGGCGATTCCGGCGACGTCGAGGAAGTTGGTCGGCTCGTCCAGGAGCAGAACGTCCGGTGCCTCGATGAGAATCTTGGCCAGAGCCGCGCGGTTGCGCCAACCACCGGAAAGTCGATCGACGGGAAGCTCACGTCGTTCGGCGTTGAATCCGAGCATCGACAACACCGTGTCGATCTGCTGGTGGTAGGTCCAACCGCCACTGTTCTCCATTGCGTCGAGCAGTTCGGCTTGGCGGTCGACGAGCTTGTACATCTGCTTTTCGTCGAGATCGCCGCCGAGTGCAGCCTCGACCTCGGCCAATTCGGTCTCGATTGCATGGACGGCACCGAACAGCGATTCGAGCTCTGTTTGGATGCTCCGATCTCCGTCGAGTTCGGAGAACTGCGAGAAGTACCCGATTCGCGCACCCTCGGTGACGTCGACGGTTCCGGAATCGGGTGTCTCGCGGCCGAGAAGTAGCTGTAGCAGGGTGGTCTTGCCCGTTCCGTTGCGACCGATCAGCCCGATGCGATCGCCGTCGGCGAGGCGGAAGAACACCTCGCGCAACATCACCTTCTGGTCGTATCCCTTGGCAACGTCGTTCAAGCGAATCCAGCTCAAGCGTTCACTCCTGAAAACACGGGTCCGCTGAGTCGTCGAACCGGGCTCGCTCACTCTAGCCGCGCTTCGCCCTGCGCCTTTCACGTCGAGCGTTCTGATCGCACGCTCGGAACATTCACTTGCCGGTGATGGTCGCGAGCGAATCGACAGGCGGGGACACCACAACGGGATCGCGTCCCGACCACAGATCCAGCACCGCCTTGGGACGCGCCAACAACTCTCGCGCGTAGTTGCGAACAACTGCGAGCGTGTTGCAGTCGACGCACTCGGCCGTGACACCGTCGATGTCCAAATCCATGTCCTCGCACAGCGCCACTGCGCGCGAGACGTGGAGGGGTTGACTGATGATGAGGCCCCGTTCGACTCCGAACGTTTCCTTCGCCCTCGCGCACGTGTCGTAGGTGTCGATGCCGTGATCATCGCCGATGATCACGTCGGGGTCGATGCCATGCTCGATGAGGTATTCGGTCATGGCCTGAATTTCGTTGCCAGAGTTGCCGTCTGCGTCGCCCGAGACCAGGATCGCTTTGATTTTTCCCGCGGCCATCAACGCGATCGCCGCGTCGAGACGTCCGGCGAGAAACCGCATCGGCTTACCGTCGCGCACCTGCGCGCCGAGAACGATCGCTACCGGTGCATCGGGCGCATCGTCGACGTCGTAGACCTTCCCCGCCGTCGCATAAGCAACCCAACCGGCCGACGCCAGAACGATCGCCACCAGCGCTGCAACGAGGGCAGACACCGCTTGCAGGAGTCGCCGAACCAGTCCTCGGGGCCTTGCTTTCGTACTCATGATCTCGTTTCGTCGACGGCGGAGAACTCAACGTAACCGAAGAAAACGGCGCACTGTCGATACCGCGGCGCACCCACATCGATTCCACAGTGAACCCTCAGAGCCGCCCTGCTCAGCTGCGCGATCGAGCAGCGGAGTACCGTCTTACCAGTGAATCCGCTGCTGACCTCTCGACGCTATGTCGACTTGCGTCTGCAAGCCAGCGCTACCTGTTGACGGTTCTCTAGACCGCAACCTCTCCGTCGGGCAACTCGCCCCGACGAGCATCTGTCGCACACCCCTCACAGCACTTCTTCGTTTTCGAAAGGCATAACCATGTCTGCGCCCAGCGCTACCCGTACGCGCCGTGTCCCTACCTGGGCAACCGCGTTCGGCCCACAGATCGTTGCCGGCCTCATTCTCGGTGTCGTTTTCGGGCTGATCGCCCGGTCGATGCCCGATGCTGCCGACGGCAACGAGAACTGGTTGGTCGGCACTCTGTCGACCATCGGTTCCAGCTACGTCAAGCTGCTCACCGTCGCGGTCATACCACTGGTCTTCACCGCAATCGTCAGCTCCATCGCCAATCTCCGTGAAGTGGCCAATGCCGCTCGCCTCGCCATTCAGACGCTGTGGTGGTTCGCGATCACGGCGTTCATCGCGGTCATCATCGGCATCGTGATCGGACTGGTCGCGCAACCCGGGTCCCGCACCAGTGCTGGAATGGACTCGGCGAAAGACCCGTCCAGCGTCGGATCGTGGTGGTCGTTCCTCACCGGACTGGTGCCGAACAATTTCTTCGCGCTCGGTGCGAAGACCACGGTGGCCGACAGCGGCACCGCAACTACGTCGTTGAGCTTCAACATCCTTCAGCTGCTGGTGATCGCGGCCGCTATCGGTATCGCCGCGCTCAAGGTCGGCAAGAAGGCCGAGCCGTTCCTCGTCTTCAACGCCTCGCTGCTGGCCATTGTCCAGAAGGTGCTGTGGTGGATCATCCGCTTGGCCCCGATCGGTACCGCGGCTCTCATCGGCAACGCGGTGGCGACCTACGGTTGGGACGCAATCGGTTCGCTGGGCGTGTTCACCGTGTCGATCTACATCGGCCTCGCTGTGGTGTTCTTCGTCGTGTACCCGTTGATCGTTCGCGCTCATGGCCTCTCGGTGCGGAACTTCTATTCGGGTGTCTGGCCGGCGACGCAGCTCGGCTTCGTCTCGCGCTCGTCGATCGGCACCTTGCCGCTGACCGAGCGCGTCACCGAACGCAACCTCGGAGTGCCGCGTGAGTACGCATCGTTCGCGGTGCCGCTCGGCGCGACGACGAAAATGGATGGTTGCGCGGCGATCTATCCCGCGATCGCAGCTCTCTTCGTGGCTCAGTTCTACGGCATCGATCTGAGCATCACCGACTACTTGCTGATCATCGTGGTGTCTGTGATCGGTTCTGCCGCAACGGCGGGAACAACAGGTGCGACGGTGATGCTCACCCTCACGCTGTCGACACTGGGGTTGCCTTTGGCGGGTGTCGGTCTGCTGCTCGCGGTGGAGCCGATCGTCGACATGGGCCGTACCGCGGTCAATGTCACCGGCCAGGCGCTGATACCCACCATCGTCGCCAAGCGCGAGGGAATCCTCGACCTCGAGCGCTACAACGCTCCGCGAAACGGAGACCCCTTCGTGGACGAGGAAGCCGAAGTGGAACTCGCTCGCTAGGAGCAAGTTTCGAACGAACGATCCCGACGACCGAGCAATTCGGTCGTCGGGATCGTTCGTCTATCGGGGCGGTGACAGCGCGTCGACCGATGCCGCGGTATCGGTGTCTGCGGCCTCGACACTGGCGAAATAGTATTGAAAAAACTCGCGCATGGTCTTGATGATCTCGATCTGCTGCTTGATCGCATAGCGAGCGGAGCCTTCGTCGCCGACTGCAAGACGATGGAACTTGGCACCGAGCATCTGGGCTGACGGCAAGTCGCCGAACGATTCAGGCGACGACAGCCCGACAGTCATCTCGAACATCTTGTCCAGCTTTTCGAGGTAGTCAGAACATGCCCTGTCGCAGCCCGCTGCAACATCAGCCTCGACGTGAAGTTCGCAGGCATTTGCCTGATCGCGCAATGATCGCCAATGGGCAAGGTTGTCGGCCAGACCAAGAGTCCTGTCGGTCACCGGGGCGTGCCTTTCATTTCGGCAGGTAGGACTGAAGGTCCTCGGCATGCTTATTGACTTCGGCGCAGGGGTCGCCCAACAAGTCTCTCGAGCCGATTTTATGGAGGACGAGAATCAGGAGGTTGCCGCTCGCCTCGAGCGCGATATTGCATCCCTCTGGCGGTTCGCCGTTCTCGGAGAAGTTGAACTGAACTGCTGTGCGAGGGCCAATCTGGACTGGAACCTGCTTTTCATTCTGCGGGCTGCGCAGAAATTGGTCGAGCGAGTTGGTCGAAGACTGGATAATGAAGAAATACCACGGCGCTTCTGTCGGCCCATCCCACGCACAATTCTTCCAACCGGGGTACGTCGTGAGTCCCGCAAAGTCCGGCCGCTCAGTACTTACGTCCAGCCCGGTTGCTGTCACTGCAGATTTTGGGATCGTGCATGGATCGAACGGTTCCCCGGGTACCGACGCCGCACTGGTCTGTTCCGTCGAGGTGTCCCCACTCGCGACTGGACTCCCCTGCGTCGAGGCAGCGCAGCCCGTCAGCAACACCCCCGCAGCACAGACCGCCGCCAGTCGACGCCCACCCACCACCCACATGCATTCAACCTCTCGCCACCGACGTCACTCGATGGTTGGACGCAACACGAGCAGGATCGGTTCCCTACACGGGCTGCGAGGCCCTGATCTCTTCCGACTCGACAGAAGCAACACTCCTACGTTCGGCCGCCCACACCCACAGGGCCAGGGAGATCAACGCGATCACTTCCGCCACGACGAGCACTCGTTCCACGTATCCGAGGGTGACCACCCGATACCAGGGACGTGAGCCGGTGGCGCCGACCGCGAGTGCGTACACGATGGGCAACAACGTCACGACCGACAACATGCTCAGGCCCAGAGTGATTCGCGCGCGAGCTGCCCACAGGCCGTCGCGAATCCAGGGCCGCGAGAACGCGAAGACTGCGACCGGGATGCTGACGAACGCCACTGCGGCACCGAGTCGGTGGATCGAACCGCCGAGGCTCAGTGAGGCGTTGTTCGACCAATCTTGCTTCGGCACAGCGACAACGGCAACGAGGCCTACTGTCCACAGCGTCAAGCAGATCGCCGCGGCTGATGTGGGCCGCGTGAGCCGGTGGCGTAACGCGGCAGCCAGGGTGAGTGCCGAGCCGAGGGCAAGCAAAACGACCCCGATCGAAAACACCCACTGCTGCGCGCCGAGTCCGTATTCGCTGATCGTGCGACGTAGGTGCGACGGCGTCTGCCATGCGGTGTGGAGATCGAGAGCCAGCACCACCAACGCACCCAACACGATCAGCAGAGCCCCGATCCTCGCCGGTCGAATCTGCACGTTCCCTCCACCCTCTGTCACGACGCCCTTTGCCGTCCGCACTCCATGGTGCCTGACGACGTCGGCGCACCCCCTTGACCTGACAGCAAGCCACGAATAACGTACAACAACATGGTTGTAGATCAGCTGGGTGACGACGAGATCGATCGCCTCTTCCAGGCGTTCGCAGACACCACGCGCCGCGACATCATCGCGAAGGTCACTGTTGTCGAACAGTCGGTGTCAGCGCTGGCATCTCACTACGCCATGAGTTTTGCCGCCGTACAAAAACACGTCGCAGTTCTCGAACGCGCTGACGTAGTCGAGAAGCACAAACGCGGCAGGGAGCAGATTGTGCGGGTTCGCTTGGACACCATCGCCAAAGCACGTGCATTGCTCGATACCTACGAGGAGATCTGGCGACACCGCGTAGACCGGATCGACGACATTCTCGACGAAGACAAGAAGGGATAGCACCATGCCGTTCATCAGCTCACACAAGGATGCAGTCAACCTGACCATGACCGTGGTCGCCGAGTTCGACGCGAAGGTCGAACGGGTCTGGCAGATCTGGTCGGACCCGCGACAACTCGAACGCTGGTGGGGACCGCCCACGTGGCCCGCAACATTCGTGTCCCACGACTTCGTGCCCGGCGGCAAGGCGTCGTACTACATGTCCGGCCCCGATGGCGAAAAGGCTGCCGGCTGGTGGCTTTTCACCGATATCTCCGCGCCGACGACACTCTCGTTCGACGACGGGTTCGCCGATGACGCGGGTAATCCGTCGTCGACGTTGCCGGTCACTCACGCCACCGCCACTCTCGACGATGTCGGCGGTAGAACGCGTATGACCATCAGGTCGCGATTCGACACACTCGAGCAACTCGAACAACTCGTCGAGATGGGCATGGACGAGGGCATGGCCTTGGCACTGGGCCAGATCGACGCGATCATCGCCGACTGATCGTGGCGCGCGGAACTTCGGTCCCTGCTAAAAATTTTCGCGCATAGCGGCGAAGCCGCTCATCTCGAGTAGCTAGGTTCGATCCACTACCGGTGGGTGCCGCCGATCAGCGCTCGGCTACTCCCCCACAGGCCGAAGCCGAGCAACAGGAAGCCAGGCAGGATTGCCCCGATCGCGTCGATCGAGCTATCGGCGGCACCCACAGCGGCGAGGATCAGGGCAAGTACGCCGAGCGCGGTCAACGCCACGCCGAGGCCGGTGAAGAAACGTAGCTTCCACACCAGAGCGAGCGCGACGAAGTGCACTCCGACCACCGTCGAAATCCACGCGACCGCTGCCTGCGGTGCGCCGAGCGGACCGTTGATGATCGCGAGACCGCCGAAGATTGCCACCACCTCGATTGCGACCACAACCCAGTACCCGCGGCCGAAGCCGCCGCGGCTACCGCTCTCCGGGGCGGGGGCCGGCGGCACTCGCCACACTGCGAGCAGCACAGCAACCAACGCCACCACTGCGACGACGCGCAACCCCACTGTCAGTGGCGTGGGAAACGTATCCGAATTCACGAAGACGAAGACCAGTCCGAAAACGGCTCCGATGATCGAGCCGATCTTTTCGGGTGCCATGCGTGCGCCGGGTTTCATAGGGCCACCGTCGCACAGTTCCACCGCCCGTACAGACGAATCCACGACCGATGTCGGAGGTCTGTGCGGCGAAGCCGCTCTACTCCGGAACTGAGCTCACGGTGAACGGCTCGACGGGTTCTCCCCCACGCTTGTCGAACTGACTGTTCACCACGAACAACCGATCATCCACTGCTGCAACGGTTGTGGGGTAGGCAAATGATGCATCGGTGATCTCGCCAGTGACGGTACCGGTCCGTCCGGCGTCGTCGAGATCCACCTTCGCAATGACACCGTCACGATTTCGGACGACGTAGAGAAGGTCGTTGTCCCTTTCCATGCCGTCGCCGTTGACGAGGGTCGCTCCACCGAGATCGACCTGTGTGACCTCCTTGGAGGTCTTGTCCACCCGGTAGAGATTCCCGGTGCTCGACTGAACGACGATCAACGCGGTTTCGTCGTCGTTCTCGACGATGCCGTTGGCGTTGAAGCCATCGCCGTACACGAACGGTGTGCCCTCGAAGTCCGCGAAGGACTCCAGCGGGAGGTCTCGACCTCCGCCTGCGAGCTGCGCCGCCGGGATGCGGTACATGATCGGGGTCCGAGAGTCGGTGACGAACGCGTCTCCATTGTCCGCGACGGCAACGTCGTTGAGGAATGTCGCATCGGCCCCGAGACCGTTGGTGAAGGTGGCAGCGAGCTCACCGGAGTTGGCGTTGTACACCCACACCTTGCCGGAGGCGCCGCCCGCGATCACCAGGTAGCGATTTGCGTCGCTCTGATCGTCGTCATCGTCGGTCACTGCGATCCCAGCTGCACCGCTGCGTCCGTCCGCGCCGCCGGGGAGGAATACCGACACATCGCGAGATCCGACGGTTCCGCGGAACACGGACCCGTCGGATGTGGAGGTGACGTAGAACGTGTCGTCGGCGGCGGTGATGCCCTCGGGAAACACTCCGGTGCCCGGCAGGTTGTAGGCGTTGGCGTTCGATGAGGCGGACGAGGTCGGTGCCGACGATGCCGGCGCGGACGACTCCGCGGCTGTGGATGCAGCGGGGGCCGGCTCCGGATCGGATGACCCGCAGGCACCCATCAGCAATGTGGCGGCGGCAACGACGGGCAGTACCTGGAGGGCTCGTTTCACCCTCGCAAGTGTTCCATATGTCTCAATTTCCTGGCATTACTGCTGGTGAGCAGATTTCCCGCCGGGACATTTCGTACAGTCGTAGTCATGAGTGAGCTCTCCACCCTTGCCGCAACCAGCACCGAACTCGGCGGAATCGCGGGGTGGGCTGTGGGTTTGATGGAGGCGATCGGCGGTCCGGGAGCGGGTATCGCCGTGGCTGCGGAGAACTTCTTCCCGCCGCTCCCCAGCGAGATCATCCTGCCTTTGGCCGGCTTCACCGCCTCGCAGGGCGGCATGACTCTCTTCGGCGCGTTGTTCTGGACGACGGCCGGATCGGTGGTCGGCGCTCTGGTTCTCTACTGGCTCGGCATCAAGCTCGGTCGTGACCGGATGTACGCCATCGTCGGGAAGATGCCGTTCGTCGGAACCGAGGACCTGACCAAGGCCGAGGACTGGTTCACCCGGCACGGGCGCTCGGCGGTGTTCTTCGGCCGCATGATCCCGGTGGTCCGCTCGGGCATCTCGATTCCGGCGGGCGTTTCGCGAATGCCGGTCCTCCAGTTCATCTTGTACACCACGCTGGGCAGCCTGATCTGGAACTCGATCTTCGTCCTCGCCGGCTACTTCCTCGGTGAGAATTGGCACTACGTCGAGAGCTACGCCTCGGTATTCCAGTACGTCGTCATCGGTATCGTGGTGGCCCTGATCGCCTGGTTCGTCGTCAAGAAGATGAAATCCAGGCGCGCCGAGGTGCAGTAGACCCTCACAATTCATCGACGTCGATCAAATCGTCCTGCAGAGCCCTCGCGAGCAACGTCGCTTTGGTGGGCACGCTGCGCCCGACCGCGGAATGTTTTGCTCGAAGGCGGGTCAGGTGGAGGTTTCCTCTACTGACTCGGCCCGCACTGAGCATCGAGCGAGTACGTGTCATCGGACCCGCCGGATTCCGTCGGCAAAGCGGTCCAGCGCAGCGAGAACCTCATCCGCCTGCCACACCCTGTTTCGTCTCCCCTTCGATGTCTGGTGGAGTATGTCGGCCTCGGACAGCTTGTCGATCGCTCGCTGAGCCGCGATCTCGCTGACTTCGAATGTGTTTCGCACGAAGGCATTGTCGACAACCGGCTGCGCCACCAGCGCGTCGACGAGCTTCCAGACGACCGAGTCGCTGCGAGCCACGATGCGTTCGATGTATTCGGCCCGAGCGGCGGCGAGGTCGTCGACCAACCGTCGCCCACCGGTGACGGCATGAAAGGTCGCCGCGGTGAGACTACGAACGATTGCCTCCACATCTCCCCTCCGATAGGCGTCGAGGCTCTCGAAATAGCTCGCGGTATCGGTCAGCAATCCAGCCGACAGCGGAACCGTCACTCGCTCGGTCACGTCGGCCCTCCGGAGCATTCCGTGGATGATCGCGCGGCCAGTGCGACCGTTTCCGTCCGTGAACGGGTGGAGCGTCTCGAATTGCGCGTGTGTGACTGCTACGTGAGGGATGACGGGGAGGTCCGAGCGAGCCGCGAACTCGAAGAGATCGTTCAGCGCGTCCGGCAACCGATCGTGATGCGGCGGTACGAATGCCGCGCGGTGCGGGCCGATGTCCGATCCGCCGATCCACACCTGTTGTGTGCGCCATCGGCCGGGCTGAGGGTCGCCACTCGGCTCCATCAGCGCATGGTGCATGGCCAGAACACTCGATGCGTCGATGGACGTACCCACCTCGAGAGCAGCTTCCATCGCGCGGACGTTTCCCGACACGATCGATGCATTCCGTGTTGTGGGCGAACCCAATTCGGCGAGTGCGAGCGCCCTGGCTCCCACGGTCAGATTCTCGATCTGCGAGGACGCTGAGCTTTCCGTTCGCAGCAGAATCGAACTCATCGGTGCAAGCTCGACCGATGGACCGAGTTGCACCGAGGCGTACTGGTCGAAGCGGACGATTTCACGGAGAGCATCCTCCGATTCCGCAAGCAGCTGCGCGGGCAACGTGACATTCGCGTCGGCGATACGCGCCGGCACGCACGCGCGATAGTCACCCTGATGCAGCCGACGCTGGGCGCGCGAGGTGTAGGTATCGGACACCTGCCATGGTCGACGCTCGAATTCGACCGCAGGCCATCGGCCCGCGTCCTGATCGTCCGCCATCAACGAACCGTACCAAACTTTACTGTTCTAGGGTTTGGTATGGCCAGCTGATACCTACGTCAGGGTTTTCCGGAGTTACCGAGCTTTTCGGCCGCCTCGCGCAAGTGCACTCCGATCCGATCAGTCGCCTCGTCGAACAGATCTCGCGCCGCGCTGAGATTCAACGACGCCAGCTCATCGCTTTCGCGCTCCTCGAGTTCGGCGAAGTCCGGAGACCCGTGATGCTCGATCCACCGCATTTTCTCGAGTTCCTTCTCGATATCCATCAGTCCGTCCAGATACGAACGCAATGCAGCCAGTCGCAGTATCAGGGTGCGCTGACGATCGGCGAGCGCTTCGGTGCGCCGGGCGTACATTGCTTGCACCTCGGCATCTTTGGCGAGATGACCCGACGGTGGGCCGCCGAGACGATCGAAGGCAGCTTGGAGCAGCCCTGCACTACGCGCGACCGAGGCCACTTCAGCGGACAGGTCGATGCGCACTATCCGATGCGCTACGTCATCCGCCGTCCATGCCGCCAGACCTTCGATGGCAGTGGCCAGTGCAGCGACGGCGTAGACGACACTGCCGGTGACCGTCTTACGGAGGCTCTCGAGCTCTGCGATGTCGGCCTGTCCTCGACTCGCCGGCTCCCGATCCACGACCTTGCGCACTCGGTCGAGCCTGGTTGCAGTCGGGGGGTCATGCAGAGTGGATGTAGCGGCCAGACGCCATGAAGTCAGTGCCTCTCGGACGAAGTGTCCGTGCGCCCCGCGCCACGCCGGCTTGCCGAGTCCGACCACCGCGTCGTCGATCGCGCGCTGATCTTTCGACCGACGGTCGAACGGATTCCATCCCATGTCCACTCCCCATGCAGTCAGTCCTTCGGAATACGGTAGCGACCGCCTTTGATCATGAACACGACGTAGCCCAACACGATCAGCAGGTAGAGCGTGGTCGGTACGACGAGAACCCAGACGCTGACCGAATCACCGGCCGCAGTGCCGGACACCCCGACAATCCATGCGAGCAGCAGTGCTGTTGCCGCACCGATCCACTGGAGGTCTTCGGCCATCTTGCGATTCAGTTCGGGCCTGTTCTCGGCGGAAGTCCAGTAGTCATGCATCCGGCGGCTCGGCAGGTTGACCAACTGGGCCGGAACTTTAGGGAGCCACCAGCCGATACTCACGAAGAATCCGATCAGGACAAGTCCGATGCCACCCGTGGTGAGCAAGAAGGATGCCGTGGACTCCATGCGGTCGACCTGTCCGGAACCGGTGAAATGCGCCGGAACCTCGTCACCTGCAGTCAGGGCGACCCACACGAGGGCACCGATGAATACGAGACTGGACAGCAGTAGGGCAGCGCGCGAAAGCTTCATCCCGCTCTACTTTAGTGCCTGCGGTAGCGGTGTCCTGCAGACCGCCGGGGTCGCTCCGCACGCTACGCTTCTGTGCCACAGAAGGCACCTGTCCGTACCACTGCCGGAGGCACCGATGCCCAACAACGAGTTCGGGGATTTCCAAACCCCGATCGAGTTGGCGCGCTTGTTGGTGAGCACCCTGCCCCGTCGCAGCTGGACCCGTGTCCTCGAACCCACCTGCGGTGTCGGGAACTTCCTGTCAGTGTTGGCCCGGAGTCACCCCGAGGCAGAGCGCGTCGGGATCGAAGTGCAGCCCGAGTATGCCTCTTCTGCATCACGATTCGGCAAAGTCATCACCGCATCGATCTTCGACTTCGACTTAGCGCGCGATGTCGACTGGACGTCGGAGGCCGGCCCGACTCTCGTCATCGGTAACCCGCCGTGGGTGACCAACTCACAACTGTCGGTGCTCGGCTCCGCGAATCGGCCTCCCCGCGCGAACACCAAGAACGCCCGCGGAATCGACGCGATCACCGGTAGCTCGAATTTCGATATCGCAGAATACATCTGGATCAAGCTCGTCACCGAGTTCAGCGTTGGACCGGCGACCATCGCGATGATCTGCAAGACCCAGGTGGCTCGAAATGTGCTGTTGCACTGCGCTCGGCACAATCTTCCGGTCACCGGCGCGACACTGAGGATGATCGACGCGAAGAAGTGGTTCGACGCAGGGGTCGATGCCTGCTGGTTCACCGTGGAACTCGGTCCGGGCACAACCGACTACACCGCACAGACCTATCCGAGCATCGATGCATCGAAGCCGGACAACAGAATCGGTGTCGTCGACGGCCGATTGGTCGCGAACGTCGACGCCTATGAGCGCAGCAAGCGTTTCGACGGCGTCAGCCCTCTCATCTGGCGGCAGGGCATCAAGCACGACGCCACCGCCGTCATGGAGTTGAGCGAACACGACGGTCCACGAACCAAACTGGGAATCAGCGTGAACATCGAGCCCGACTACCTGTTCCCACTGTTCAAGTGCACCGACGTCTACCGCGACAAGCTGGACTCGGTGTCCAGGTGGATGATAGTGCCGCAGTCGCACACCGGTGACGACACCGAGTTACTTGCATCGACCGCGCCGAAACTGTGGAAATACCTGACCGACAATGCCGCTGCGCTCGACGGTCGGAAATCGTCGATCTACCGCAAGAGGGCTCGCTTCTGCATCTTCGGCGTCGGTCCCTATACGTTCGCGCCGTACAAAATTGCGATCTCTGGGTTTCACAAAATTCCACAGTTCAGGATGGTCGGCCCGTACGACGGCAGACCAGCGGTGTTCGACGATGCCACGTACCTGCTCCCCTTCGAGGATCCTGCGTCCTGCGCAGTCGCCTTCGCGGTGTTGACCGGCACCGAGGTATCGGATCTCATTGCTGCGTTGGCATTCTGGGACAGCAAGAGACCGGTGACCAAGAAGTTACTGCAGCGCATCGATCTCGCGGCCATTGCACGCGCCACGGACCACGTAGCACTGAGGCATCGCGCGTCGACAGGGCCGTTTCCCGTCGACCCGGCAGCCCTGGATCGCGCGATCGACTGGTTCCGCACGCCGACGGCGTCATCGACATAGGCTCGCGACGTCGGTAGTCATCGTGAGGAGATCGCCATGTCAGTGAAGTCCGAATCGACCACCCCTCGGCACGTGATGCCGAAGAAGCAACTGCTCGCAGTCAGCATCGGAAACGCGGTCGAGTGGTACGACTGGACTGTCTACGCGACGTTTTCGATCTACTTCGCCACTCAGATCTTCAACGGCGACAACCCTGCTCTCGCGCTACTGAGCACCTTGGCCACGTACTCGGTGGCATTCTTCTTCCGGCCACTCGGCGGATTGCTGATCGGACGCTTCTCCGATCTGAAGGGCCGACGCCGCGCGATGATTCTGACGATCGCGATGATGTCGGGTGGGTCGTTCGCGATCGCCGTTCTCCCCACCTTTGCCGTCGCCGGGTGGATCGCGCCGATTTTGCTGTTGCTGGCTCGGATCATGCAGGGAATGTCGATGGGCGGCGAAGTCTCCAACGCATCGGCCTACCTCGCCGAGATCGCACCGAACAACCGGCGCGGACGCTACTCGTCCTTCTACTACGTCTCCACCGGCACAGCCATTCTCCTCGCGTCACTTCTCGGCGCGTATCTCACCTTCGTTCTCGACGACGCCCAACTGAACTCATGGGGCTGGCGCGTACCGTTCGTCATCGGCGGACTGCTCGGCGTGGTGGGGCTCTGGATGCGCCGCGGCATGGCCGAAGCCGACAATCAGGAGCGCAACGCCGTCAAGGCGAAGGCTGTGCGAAACCCGTTGTGGATGACCATGAAACATCATCCTCGTGCCGTTCTACAGGTCATCGGGTTCGTTCTCCTCGCAACCCTCGCCTACTACACGTTCTTCTCCGCGATGACGCCGTACGCCGTCAAGCAACGCGGCGCGGACGCCAACGACGTGTTCGTCGCCTTGTCGATCGCGACAGCGATGTTCGTCGCGTTGCAGTACCCCATGGGCGCACTCGCGGACCGTATCGGCCGCAAGCCGCAATTGCTCACCTACGCTGCCCTGTTCGCGGTTCTGATCATCCCGCTCTCGAAGTTGATAGGGCCGTCGTTCATCAAACTGCTGATCGTGTTCTGCGTCGGCCTGCTGCTGTTCGCGATGTGCTCGGCCATCATTCCTGCTGTTCTGGCCGAAGCCTTCCCGGCAGAGCTGAGAGGCGTGGGTATCGGTGCCTGGTACAACCTCACCGTTGCACTGTTCGGCGGTACCGCTCCCCTACTGGTCAACGCGTTGTCCGATGCGGGCCACGCCGACTGGTTCTTCTACTACCTCGCGGCAGCCGCCGTGATCTCGTTCCTGACGATGGTGTGGATGCCGGAGAAGCGCGGCCAGGACTTGGACTGAACACAGGCGACACTACGATCGGATGGCAGACACCGCCCGAGGCAGTAGGAGAACCATGCATGCGTTCGACGACGCAGTCCAACTCGAGGTAACAGGCGACGGTGCCTATCTCGGCAAGACGTCACCGCCGTACAACAACATGGTCGGCCCGTTCGGCGGCGTCACCGCGGCGACGTTCATCCGCGCCATCGAACTGCATCCGGAACGGCTGGGAACGCCGGTCTCACTGACGGTGAATTTCGCCGGACCGGTTGCCGAGGGTGATTTCGAGATCTCGGCGCGCCCCGTGCGAACCAACCGGAGCAACCAGCACTGGTACTTGGAACTGACGCAGAACGGAGCCGTCGCCACCACCGCGACTGCGGTGTTCGGTGCACGTCGCGAAACCTGGGACGACATCGAGGCGACGGCTCCTGCCGTCCCCTCCCCTGCCGACACGCACCCGGGCGGGTTTCCCGAGGCCATCGCGTGGGCCCAGAACTACGAGATGCGTTTCGTGACAGGCGCTTTGGGTGATCAGGCATCGACCGACTCGAGCGAGACCCTGTGGATTCGTGATACCCCACCGCGGCCGCTGGACTTCGCTGCCCTGACCTCTCTCAGCGACGTGTTCTACCCACGGATCTTCCAGCGTCTGGGTCAGTACGTGCCGGCCGGAACGATCTCCCTGACGACCCACTACTTCGCGACGCCCGAGGATCTCGAGCAGCACGGCGACGGATACGTACTGGGCACCGCACGAGCACGCCGATTCCACCGGGGCTACTTCGATCAGACCGCGGAGTTGTGGAACGAAGGTGGAAGTCTGCTGGCCACCAGCCATCAGATTGTGTACTACAAAGGCTGAGTAGGCGCGTCCATCTCCGTCAGCAGCCGGATCATGAAGTTCGGCTGCGTTTTGCGACGTACTTCCTCGACCGTGACTCCTTCTGCCAACTCCCGCAGAACTAGTCCGCTCGGATCGATATCGAATACACACAGCTCGGTTATTATCCGCCGAACGACCTGTAGACCTGTCAGGGGAAGCGAGCACTCGTCGACAATTTTGAAGCCCCCATCACGGGCTGTATGTTCCATCAACACCACGACGCGTCGTGCGCCTTGAACCAGGTCCATGGCACCGCCGGGGCCTTTGATCATCTTGCCCGGGATCATCCAATTGGCGATGTCACCGAGTGCAGAAACCTGCATTGCACCGAGCAGCGCGATATCTATCTTGCCACCGCGGATCATGCCGAAGCTGGTGGCAGAGTCGAAGATCGACGCGCCGGGCCGGAGTGTGACGGTGGCCTTACCGGCATTCACCAGGTCCGCGTCCTCCTCACCCGCTAAGGGATATGCACCGGTGCCCAGCACGCCGTTCTCCGACTGCAAGACCAGGTCGACCCCGTCGGGTACGTGGTTCGGCACGAGTGTGGGCAACCCGATACCCAAGTTGACGTAGTCCCCGTCACATAGTTCCTGGGCGGCCCGTGCGGCTATCTTCTCCCGAACATCGTTGCTGTCGAACAGTTCTCCTGACGCAGGAGTCTCTGCCCGTGTCGTCCGCTTCTCGATCCGCTTGTCCAACACTTGCATGGCCGTGAGCTCGAGAACCCGATGCACATAGACGCCAGGAAGGTGGATCTCGTCGGGGTCCAGATCCCCTGGCTCGACGAGCTCTTCGACTTCGGCGACAGTGACCTTGCCCGCCATTGCCACCACCGGATTGAAGTTCTGAGCTGATCGGTGGAAGACCAGATTTCCGTGGCGATCCCCTTTCCATGCCCGTACCAATGCGAAATCACAGACAATCGAATCCTCGAGTACGTAGCTACGCTCGACGCCCCCGAAATCGATGGTTCGCACCTCTTTTGCCGACGACTTCACTGCCACTGATCCATCGCGGTCGTGCCGCAGCGGCATCCCACCCTCCGACACTTGGCTGCCGACACCCGAGGCGGTGAAGAAGGCCGGGATTCCTGCCCCGCCGGCCCGAAGCTTCTCCGCAAGCGTCCCCTGCGGGACGAGCTGCACTTCGAGTTCACCGTTCAGGTATTGCCGCTCGAACTCCTTGTTCTCCCCGACGTAGGAGCTTGTCATACGTCGAATGCGATTCTCTCGGAGTAGAAGGCCGAGACCCCAATCGTCCACGCCGCAATTGTTCGAAACGACGTCGAGATCCTCCACCCCGTCATCGAGCAACGCCTGGATGAGCACGCTCGGGATTCCACACAAACCGAATCCGCCGACCGCGATGGAGGCACCGGTCTCGATGCCTGCAATCGCATCCTGTGCTGTTGCGACCGTCTTGTTCATGAAGCGTGCGTCTCCTTGTTCTCAGACGAGTGCGAGTAATTCGACGCGATCGATCGCGTCGACCAGCGTCGCTTCGGTGACCAGGGCCGCCGTGTTCAATACGTGCGGTGCTGTGAGCGCGGCAGTAGCGAGCTCACGAATCTCCGCGCTGGTCGGCGCGTGCATTCCCATATCGGACAACGACGTCGGAAGCCCCACTGCGCGAAGCAATTCGGTCACCTCTTCGATTACCTCGGAGCGATGGTGCTCGAGCGCGAGTTGAACGAGGAGGCCGTAAGCAACGTGATAGCCGTGCAGGAACGATCGAGTCCCGCGACCGGCCATCAGCCCCCGGGTCATGCAATGCGCGATCGACAGTCCACCGTTCTCGTAGCCGATCCCGGACATGAGCACGACGGCCTCGATCACCGACTCGACAGCCGGGGTCAGTTCAGCGTTCTCGACGGATTTGACCGCCTCCACCGCATATCGGGTGAGGACGTCGTAGCAACCCGAGGCGACGATCGAACCGATCCCGAGCGGTCGAGTCCCCTGCATCGTTGTTCCGCTTCCGTCGCGGCAACCGTCGGCTTCGAACTTCTTGGACAATGCATCACCGATTCCCGAGATCAAGAATTGAACGGGGGCTCGAGCGATCAACTCGGTGTCGACGACCACGCAGGTCGGGTTGAGATTCAGGTGATCCACTTCGCACAGGACGTGATTGTCGTTGTAAATGGCCAGAACTCGGGCGGTGGGTCCATCGTTCGACGCGATCGTCGGGCACGTGATCATCTCGGCACCCAGATCGATCGCGACACCCTTGGCAAGGTCGAGCGCCTTACCACCGCCGACACCGATGACGACATCGTGGCGACGATCTGTGACCGCAGCGATATGATCGGCGATGTTCGCACGGGTCACGTCACCCGAACTCGGTAGCACCGTGCAATCGACGTCGGCGTGCTCGAACGACTCCGTCAGAGTCGATCCGAGCATCTCGAGCACGAACTCGTCCACGATCAACAGGGGATGTCGCCCGTGCCCGGCGGTAAGGGTCGCCAGGTTTCGGATCGCTCCCGGGCCCTGGATGTACTGGCGAGGAGCGCCGAATTGCCGGTATTCGGCTGTCACAGGAACTCCCAGTTCCCTGTCACCACTGCGTTCGTGATCGCGTCCTGGTCCAGTCCGAAGAGCTGCTCGTTGTAGGACTGCGAACCGCAGGGATGAAATCTGTCGTGTAACCCAATCCTGGTGATCGGAACCGCGATGCCGTTGTCGTGCACCACTTCGGTGACGGCGGAGCCCAATCCACCGGACCGCAGACCGTTCTCGACGACAATGACCCGACCTACTGTCGATGCAACCTCGATGATCGCCTGCTCGTCCAACGGTTTGATCGTCGGCATGTGCAGCACGGCCGCTGACACTCCCAGCTCTCCAGCAGTATCTGCGGCCTTCATGGCTCGTTCGGTCATGAAACCTGTGCTGATCACCGCTACGTCGGTGCCTTCACGAACCAACCGTGCCTTACCGACGACGAACTCGAAACTGTTCTCGTCGAACACGATCGGGACCTTGCCGCGCAGATTGCGTATGTAGAACGTCCCGGGGGTGTTGGCCGCAGCCCTAACCGCATGCCGAAGCTCGACGGCGTCGCACGGGTCTATCACGGTCAGATCCGGAACGCTCCGCATCACAACCAGATCCTCGAGCGATTGGTGCGTCGCGCCGTACGGATTGACCAGGCCTGGTGAGCCGGCCACGATCTTGACGTTCGCGTTGCTATGGGCACAAGCGATCGCGATGAAGTCCAAGGCCCTGCGAGAGAGGAAGGCAGCATAGGTAGCGCAGAAGGCAGTCTTTCCGACTTTGGCCAGACCGGCCGCCATCATGACTGCGCTCTGCTCTGCCACACCGGCATTGAAGTATCGCTCGGGATAAGCGTTCATGAACGGCACGATGTCGGAGTACTTGGACATGTCGGCGCTGAGACCGACGATCGACGAGTTCGACTTGGCCAGCTCCACCAATTCGTTGCCGAACGGTGCAGTCTCGTACGGGCCGCGGACGTCGGCGATCTCGCCCATGCCGCCTGCCCTGTTCAGAAGATCAGACATTGTTGTTCTCCAATTCCGATATGAGCGAGGCCCATTCGCCCGGTTCGACGCGGACGAAATGCGCCCGTTCACGGTTGACCAGGGTCGGTACCCCGTGGCCCGGTGTGGTGCGTGCGATGATCACTTTCGGTCTGTCGGTGACTGGTTCGAGCTGATCGAAGGCAGCACACAATTCACCGATATCGTTGCCGTTCACCTCGACGACTGCCCAGCCGAACGAAGCCCATTTGTCGGCAATCGGCTCCATGTCGAGAACCATCGGACCGTCGGCCTGGATACCGTTGCAATCGACGATTGCGGTGAGGTTGCCGCATCGAAAGCTACTTGCGGACATGGCCGCTTCCCAGGTAGAGCCCTCCTGAAGTTCGCCATCCGACAATTCGACGACAACTTTTGCGTCTCTGCCGTCGAGACGTAGGCCGAGTGCCATTCCGACGCCCTGTCCCAATCCGTGGCCCAGGGATCCCCCGGTGATTTCGACACCGGGAGTCTCGTCGAACGTACTCATCGGCAGCGCGCTTCCGTTGAGTCCGTATGTCGCGATTTCGTCGTCGCTGAGAATTCCGAGCTCAGCAAGTACAGCGTACAAAGCGACGGAATAGTGGCCGGTGGACAGCAAGAATCGATCTCGTTCGATCCAGTCGGGATTGTTCGCATCGAATCGCAGTTGCCTGAAGTAGACGACGGCCAGCACATCTGCGATTCCGAGACCCTGCGCGATGTATCCCTCGCCCTTGTCAGCAGCCATGTTCATCATTCGGTGCCGAAGCGCAAAGCTTTTGTCGCGCAACTGCTGTGTCGATATCCCGTTGCCTGTGGTGGTAGCGATGACAGTCATTCAGTGAACCTCACTCTTGTCCTGTGTCTTGTAGCTGTCGTCGGCGTGGAAGGTTCCGTCGATGGTGATACCGCCGTCGACCTCGAGCACGATGCCGGTGACGAACGACGCGTCGGTCGAGACCAGAAACGAGATGACGGACGCGACTTCTTCGGGATAGCCGAAACGCATGAGGGGAGTTCGCATGAGTAGTCGATCGCGATCGAGAGTGCCGCCTGCGAGGCCGGACTGCATCATTCCTGTGTCCATGTATCCAGGTGCGACGGCGTTGACCCTGATGCCTCTCCTGCCCCATTCCGCAGCGAGTGTGCGGGTCATCCCGACAACACCGGCTTTGGCCGTCGAGTAGGCCAGTCGGTGCGGTAGCCCGAACGTGGAGCCGACCGATGCAAGATTCACGATCGCCGGCGCAGCCGACTTCAGCATCCGCGGAAATGCCTCCCTGCTACACCGCATCGCACCGCCGAGGTGAACGGAGAGTTCATGGTCCCAGCGATCGGACTCGATATCCTCCGCGTTGGCACGCGAGATGATGCCCGCGTTGTTGACCAGCACGTCCACGCCGCCTGCGACAGCGTCGATGAGCCCGAAGCAGGCCCGGACCGACGCATCATCGGTCACGTCGATCTCCGACGCGGTTGCGGTGATTCCGGACGCGGTCAACTGATCGACGGCTGCCTCGGCGCGAGCGAGGACGATGTCGGCGACGACGACGTGAAACCCGTCCTCCCCGAGTCGTCTCGCCGTGGCAAGTCCCAGTCCCTGTGCTCCCCCAGTGATCAACGCGACGCGTGTCATGAAGTTCTCCCGATTTCGTCGGTAGAGATCAGCAACGATCGATCGTGCGCTTGCTCGACTCCGATGTCGTGCAATTCCCGATCCGATTTCTCGCTGAGTGGCTCCCACTTGATAATCACGCAGGCGATCAGTCCGATCAGAGGTGCAGCCGTAAGGATGAGCAGGGTTGTCGGCGTACCGAAGGCCTCACGCATGACAGGGAAGCAGAACAACCCCACTACGCCCGCCGCACTACGCGAAATGGTGACCAATTGTGAACCTCTGGCCCGCAGTTCGCTTCGATAGGCCAGCGGGCCCATGGTCAGGCCGGCTGTGCCCGGAGCAGCGGCGTGGCAGAAGATGAAGAACGACGGCACCAGGAATCCGGCAATGACGGGCATATCGGACCACATAGCGAGAATGAGTATCGCGGAGGCAACGCCCGCGAAGCCCCATGCCGAACTGATACGAACCCCGAAGCGTCGGGCGAAGTACACGGCGAGAACACCGCCGACGATCCCGAAGAGGTTGAAGACGATCGAACCGGTGATGGCCATCGCAAAACCTGAGCCGAAGAGATCCATCGAAATGATCGGTAGGTAGAAACCAATGGCGAAGTACTGCAGTGCCTCGGTGAAGCCCACGATATTCGCCAGGAGCGTCCGCTGCCGGTATTCCTTGGCCCAGAGCGCTGACCACTTGACCTTGACTGCCGGGGCGGCGATCACAGGGGCGACGCGGGTGCCGTCCACGGTGACCTCTCGGCCGAGGATGCGAGTCAATGATCGAGCAGCACCGGATAGATCACCACGCGCCGCCAGCCATTTCGGACTTTCTGGCATGAACCATATTCTGGCCAGAAGCAGCACGAAGGCGATGGCTGCAGCTGTGCCGAGGCTCCATCGCCAGACGTCGAGGCCAGCGCCGAGTTCGTAGGCAGCAAGGGTCACGAGCAGTGCGAGGCTCGTCGAGATGTACCACTGTGCTTGCGAAAAGCTCAACCAACTTCGCTTGTTCTTGGGTAGCAGTTCTGCCAGGTACGCGAGGGCGATTCCCAGGTCGATTCCGTAGGCGATTCCGCCGATCAGTCTGCCGCTGAGCAACATTCCGTATGAGTCCGCGGACATCATGGTCACTGCACCGATCACCGCGAGAAGCTTCGCGAAGACCAAGAATCGAACGCGCCCGATGCGATCACCGAGTTTGGCGCACGTCAGTGCCGCGAGAATGCTCGCGCTGTAACCAATGGCGCTCAGAGTGCCTACGTCGTTGCCGCCGAGACCCAATTGCTCACTGATGGCGCTCATTCCGCCGCTGAGCGCGCCGGTGTAGAACGCCTCGAAACCGAGTCCAGCGAGGGCAAGTCCAAGAATGATCCAGTGCATCCGGCCCTTGACGCCACCCTCGTCGATGATGCGTTCCACATCGCTGGGAGAGCTGATGGTCAGGCTTTCGCCCACTCCGGTTTCTGCGTGGGTCGTCATGCCGACTGTCCTTCGAGTGGCTTGACGGCCTTCGCTTCACTTTCGATTGCCATCGCGTCGCCGTCGTCGAAGGGCTCCCACATGATTGCCTTGCAAATCCCCACGCCGATCAGCGGTACGACAGCGAAGATGGTGATGGTGGTCGACAAGCCGTACGCGTCGACCATGTTCGGGAAGGCATAGAGGCCGACGATGCCGCCAAGGCTCTGCGAGACCGTCGCAATCTGCCCCCCACGACCCCGCAAGTTGCTCGGGTACGCCATCGCCGCCATCGTCAGGCCTGATGCACCCGGCCCTGCCGAGTGGAAGAAGATGAACATTGCGGGCACCAGGAACATCAGTGCGATCGGGAGCGAATCGAAGAAGACACCGAGTACGAGGATCATTGCGGCGACAGCAAGGAACCCGTACATGGCGGCTCCATGGGCCCCGAGCTTGCGAGCAACCCAGATAGACGCGAGGCCGCCGATGATTCCGAAGATATTGAACACCAGGGAGCCGAATATTGCTTCACCGAAGCCCTTGCCGAAGAGCGTCAGCGCGATGACGGGAAGGTAGTAGGCAACCGCGTAATACTGCAGAGCCTGCATCGCTGTTACGCCGTTCGCCAGAATGGTGCGGCGCCGGTAGGTCTTGTTGAACAGATCCGTCCACTTGGCCGTATCCGGGCGATCCGCATCGACGGCAAGGATCCCCGAGGCGGGAAAGATCGGCTCGATCTCGTACACCTTGTTCAGCGACTTCTTCAACCGCACCAGGTCGTTCTTTTCGGCCAACCACCGCGGACTCTCCGGCATGAAGAGCAACTGGCCCACGGTCACGATCACTGCGAATAATGCTGCGGCTGCGAGTGACCAGCGCCAGATGTCGAGTCCGACGTCCAGGTTGTACAAGCCGAGAACGACGAGCAACGCGAACGAGCTGGAGATGTACCACTGCGCCTGCCAGAAGTTGAGCAAATGCCGGCGTAACTTCGGCAGAAACTCTGCGAGGTACGCCATCGCGACACCGAGGTCGATACCGTAGGCAGCGCCCGCCAGACACCGGCCGAGAACCAGTATCCAGAAGTTCGGGGCGGTGGCCATGATGATCAGCGCGACGACGGCAACGATCTTGGCCAAGACCATCAGCTTGACCCGGCCGAGGCGGTCCGCCAGAAACCCACATGTCAATGCAGCGATCAACGTGGCGACGTAGCCGTAAGAGCTGACGAGGCCCACTTCGTTTGCGCTCAGACCGAGCTGTTCGGTCATCGGGCTCGTACCTGCGCTGAGCACCGCCAGGTAGAAGGCCTCGAACGCTATGCCACCGAGTCCGAGAACGAGCAAGAGTTTGTGGCGGCGCGTCTTTATGTCTTCGAGGTCGATCAGATCATTGATTTCGCGAACCGAATTGATCTTCAGAGATCGCATATCGGATTCCGTTCTGTCACAACCGGTCTGGTTGTGTCCGACTAGATGGATAGGGAGGGTGACGAGGGAATGCGGAGGGCGTCGAGGGGGGCCTCGAGCGAGAGATCAGGCAAGTACGGAGCGAGCGCATCAGCACCGTAGTAGCCGTAATTTGCGCCTGCAGTATGTAATCCGGCGGCCCTTCCGCCCAGAATATCTTGAGGACCGTCGCCCACATACCAGGATCCGGTCGGGTCGATACCAGAACGTGCGACTCCGAGTAGGATTGGAGTTGGATCGGGCTTCCGCTGAATCGAATCATCGGCTGTGACAATGCAGCTGAGCAGAGAAGAGTCGATTCCGACCCAGTCGAGATCGAGCAGAAGTCGCTGTCGCGACTTGTTGGTCACTATACCGAATTTCGTTCCGCTCGAGTTCAATTCAGCAAAAAGATCGTGCATTCCGTCGTAGGGCGTGACCAGTTCGTAAGCACCTGCCAGGTAGTGCTTGCCGTACGCCTCGACGAGTTCGACGGGATCGCCGTCGGACCAGGCCGCGAAGACCTCGACCGGCCGAGGAGCCATCAACACGTGCGGATCTTCGAGTTCAGCCGGTAGGGGCACGCCGAGCTGCTCCTCGAAGGTCTGCCTGTATGCGGCAATGATGGCGGCACCGGAGTTGATCAGCGTGCCGTCGAAATCGAAGAGAATTCCGCCGGCACCCATTGGATTTGCCATGTTCAGTGTTTCCCCACCGGCTCGAAGGCGAAGAACTGTGCGGGGTTGACCACGAATATCTGGTGAATCATCTCGTCGTTCATCCTGGACCGAACCTGTGACAGCAGGCCCGAAAAGCCAGGCGCACCCCCGTAACTCGGCTGATAGCTGGGCCTGCCCAGGTCACCCGACACCATGATCTTCGTGAATCCCTCGTCGAACAGCTTCTCGACGAACGAGATGCGAATGTCGTCCGAGGGATATTTCGGTTTCGTCCAATGGTCGAAACCGAGCCACGCTCCGGTGTCGGCCAGTGCACGAATATAGTCGAAGTCGAGGTTACGATCGACGTGGCCGATCAATATTCGCCCCGGGTCGACGCCGGACTGCTCGAGACCTGCTATCTGCATGTCGCCGAGGGTGCCTGCCTGACAATGTGTGGAGATGGGCGCTCCGGTCGCCAGGTGGGCCAGGGCAGTCGCTTTCAGGACCTTCTGCTCGTCGTCGAGAATTCGATCGGTCCGGCACGTTCCGTACTTGATGACCCCCGAACGTAGCGTCGTACCTTCGACTCCGACGGACACGTCGTCGATGAAGCGTTGCGCCAGTTCGTCTTCGCCGTCCGTCTTTACTGAATCCGGGTAGTAGATGCCCTTCTGATAGCCCGAAGCCGAGATGACGTGCACATTGCTGCGTTTCGCAGCCGCATGAAGTTTCCCGGGGTCACGGCCATAGTCCGCAGTCGTCATCTCGACCAGCGCGCCACCACCCATTTCCTCGAAGTCGTTCAATTCGGACACCGCGTTGTCCACACTGTCGAGGGTCATGTCCGTATCCTCACGAGTGGCCCACTCGGGTGGAGCGGTAAACAGGTGTTCATGGCACAAGGTATGGCCGAGATCCTTCGGATCTATATCTCCCAGAACGGTTCTGACAATCATCGTTTCTCCTCGTGGGAATGCGAAAAGGCGTACTGCTGAGCCCACACCGGCGCGAGTGGCACCAGGAGTGCCCTGTAAGTACGAAACATCTGGTCATAGGTGTCTGCGGTATCGGGATCGGGGTCGTACACGGCACCGTCGCGGACGAGTGTGGACGCAGCGTGCGTGAGATCCCGGTAGTGATCGACGCATACACCTGCGAGCATCGCGGCTCCGAGAGCACCGGATTCGGGTACATCGGGCACAACCATCTGCTTCTGCAGAACATTGGCTATCACCTGGCACCACGCCCTGCTCCGTGCTCCGCCTCCGGTGAGCCTGATTTCGGTGATCTCCGTCGGCATGGATTCGTAGCAGTCGCGAATCGCAAGGGCAGTTCCCTCCAGGACGGCACGGATCAGTTGGTCCTGAGTGGTCTCGATGCCGAAGCCGACGAAGCTGCCACGCGCTTGTACGTTGACGAAGGGTGCGGTTGCGCCCGCGGTGTTGAGATACGGGTGGAAGATCAGTCCGCGATTACCCGGTTCGGTTCGGGCGGCAGCGCTTTCGACCACGGCCCCGAATGTGGTGTCACCGTCGGCTATCCGCTGTGCCAAATCTGAACAGAAGGTGTTGACAACCCAATCCAGACATAGGGTTCCACCTCCCGAATTGGTGATCTGACGCTGCCATCGGTCTTCGGGCATCATGAAACTGAACCCGACGCCCGGCGGATCGAACAGCGGCTCGGAACTCGATGTGCCGTTCATCAAGCTTGTCCCCAGAGTGGTCGTCGCCTGCCCGTCTCCCTGAGCGCCGACACCCAACATGTTCGCCGTTGCGTCCCCGCACCCAGCGGCCACGGTCGTTCCGACCGGCAACCCGGTGATCAGGGCCGCCTCGGCCGTCACGAACCCGAGAATGTCATTGCTCTTCAGAACCTTCGGGACCATGGACAACGCCTCTGGAATGCCGAACAACTCGAAGATCTCGCGGGAGGTCGTACGGGCCGCGAGATCGCACGGCCAGAAGGAAAGATCGGATTCCTCGGTGGCAACAACCCCGGTCAATCGGTAATTGATGTAGTCCTTGGCAGTGAAAACTGTTGCAGTGCTATCGTATTGCTCTGTCTCGTACATTTTCAGCCATGCCAGCAATGGGTAGGGCATACCCGGGATCATGGCGTTTCCACCCAACGAATACAGCCTGCCGTCAGCATCACGTTCTATTGCATCGTCGAGGATGTCCGCGGCGCGAGCATCCGGCCAGCACACCGCGTTGGCGACGGGCGTACCCACCTCGTCGAGGGCCCAGAGCCCACCCATATGACCCGTCACACCGACAGCCAGAAACTCGGCGTCACCGGGAAGCTTCGACACCACTTCGGCGATCGTTGCTGCCGTGGCCTTCCACGTCGTATCGCACTCTTCTTCGTGCCGATCGTTTCCGGTTCGAACCGAGGGCGTCGGACAGCCGGCTTCGGCGAGTAGCTCACCGGTGAAGGCGTCGACCGCAATACTCTTGATGGAACTGGTTCCTTTGTCCACACCGATAAGGACTGCGCGGGCACGCGTCTCAGTGGGCATCGAGCACCTCCGCAACATTGTCCAGCTCACCGTGAACAGAGTGGACGAACTCTTGCCGATGGTTTCGAAGCAGCCCGGCAAGTGCGGCTGCTGCCGATTCTGCCGTCGGATGGTCGCAGTGGACGTACACCGGAGCAACAACGCCCGCAGCGGCGGCAGCTCCGGCGATCGCGCCGCACGATCCCTCCCATACGGAGCCGATGATCTCATCGATGGTGGACTTGTAGGAGGCACCGACAAGCATTCCTGGATGCCCGTTGCCCGTGACGCGAAAAATGATGGGAGACAATCCCACTCGGTGTGCCACCACAAGATCTCGCACATGCTCCGGGCCGTATCCGGACGGTGCGAACCTGGATACGAACGAATCGAATTCCGCGAACCCAGGCCCGTACACGGTCTTGACGACTACGCCTTGAACGACGTGATCGAATGTGGAGTACTGACCGACGTCGACATGCCATCCGTCGACCTCATGAGCGTCACGGTGGGCCGGTCCGACTTCGGATGTTCCGGCATGGCGCGAGGTTGCGGCGGTCATGAGACTCCTCTGTCACCGAGTGGCCTTCGGCAAGTACTCGATGGAGTGATTTGCTTTCTGTCCGGATACCGGATAGCGTGTCCGGAATCCGAGAGAACGGTCTCATACGTTCCAGAAAGTGTCAACGGTCACACACGGGGGCAAGTCATGGCTTCTGAGCACACGGTCGACATCGACCCGAAAAATCACATCGCATCCGTGGTCAAAGCCACGAAGATTTTAGAATCGTTCGACCCGGAATCACCCGAACTGACAATCCAGGAGTTGATGAAACGGTGCGGGTACACCCGTACCACCACGTACCGCATCCTCGACACGCTCGAGCTTGTCGGGTGGATCGAACGGACGCCTTCGGGCGGATACAAAATGACTCTGAGAGTGTTCGAGCTGGCATCCAGCGTTCTCGGAAGCTTCGATCTGAGAACCGAAGCGAGTCATGTCATGTCGGATCTGGCCGCACGCTACGACGAAAACGTGTACCTGGTGGTCCCCGACGGCGCGAGGGCAGTGTGCCTCGATCTCATCGAGAGCAGTCGTCCAGTCCGTGTCATGTCGCTGTCAGTCGGGCGGTCGCTTCCACTGTTCATCGGAGGCGCCCCGTTGGCCTTGCTTGCGGAACTCGAGGACACCTACCTCCCACGAGTGCTGGCCAGTGGAACGCTTACATCACCCTCGGGGCAGGAAATCACCGAAAAGCAACTCCGCCGAGTCCTGGCAGACACACGAGCTCGCGGCTACGCGGTCAGCCTCGAAGATGTCACGCCCGGGGTCGCAGCTCTCGGAGCGTGCATCTTCGATCGATCGGGACGCCCAGTGGCCGCGCTCAGCTTCGGCGGCTTCATCGCGAACTTTGCGCAACCTCGCCAGAACGAACTGGCCAGGGCATTGGTCCAGGGAGCCCTATCCATCTCACGCCGCCTTGGGTATATAGGCGGAGAATGATCCACTCCCAGCCATCAGATCGACCGGCGGTGAACAGCATTCGTACGACCGTACTGTGCACAGCGTCCCGCTTAGCAGCGTCGCAATCGTCGTGGCGGTTCTCCCGGCAGCCGACGCGGGCTTAGGGCAAAGGTGGCTATCGTCCGGATATCCCCGCCTTCGTATACTGCATACCAAGCAGCGGGGACCCGAGCTCGAAAAGCTTTGCATCAACTGTTCGATGTAGGTGTCGCACTCGATTCTCGGTACCCGAGGAAGCGTTGGGACACGCTCAGCACGCATGTGCGACGCGACGAAGCCGCGAAGGGCGTGACGTAATACCCATCGGTGCAGCCGACCGGGATCCCAGGGCAACTCTCGATCCGCGGAGTTAGCGAAGTTACTTGCGTTCACGGGGCAACAACCTGTGCATTGCCCGGACGTGTGAGCTGAACGAAGCCGTCTACGCCGTGTGGGTAGCGTGAGTCCATGAACGACACCTCGCACCACATCGACATCATCGCCGCGCCTGGAGTGTTCGCCGATCTCGCCACCGCGCAGGAACTGGCAGCCAGGGCCCTCGCCGCACGCGGATTGTCCGGCGGAATCGTCGACGCCGCAACCGGATCCGATGAGGTCATCGTCGTTCCCGGCGACAGGATTCCCGTCGAGACGTCGTCGTACAGCAGTGCCGTTCGCGTCGACCTGGGACAGTGCGCACCGGACAGATCCCCAGGCATCCGCACTCATATCCGTGGTCGAGGCTTGGACGGATTGCGGTTCGCAATCGACAGCGTCTATTTCCACCGCATCCATCCCGGCACGATCGTGAACTACGGGGATCACCCGGAGCAACGCGTCGAATTGCGTGTGCCGAATGGCGACGGCCCCTTCCCCGTTGCCGTGCTCATTCACGGTGGGTACTGGCGCTCGCGGTGGGAATTCGACCTGATGGACGCGATGGCCGTCGATCTGACCGAACGCGGATACGCCACCTGGAACGTCGAATACCGTCGCCCCGACGAACACGGATGGGATGTGATGACCGGCGATGTCGCAGCCGCGCTCGCCGCACTGGGCACGGCACCCGGTGATCTGGATCTGTCTCGCGTGGTTGTGTTCGGCCATTCAGCAGGCGGTCAACTCGCGCTGCGCGTTGCGGCCGATTCCGTCGACCAAGCGGTGACACCTGCCCTTGCAGTCAGTTTGGCCGGTGTACTCGATCTACAAGTCGGTGATGAGCGCTGGCTCGGCGAGGGCGCGGTGTCGAACGCGATCGGAGCGCGATTTGCCGGTGCGCACGACACGTACGAGTCGTCGTCACCGATCTCGAGGCTTCCCCTCGGTGTCCCGCAGCTGGTGGCGAGCGCTGTGTCGGACGATCCCAACCTGCTCGAGATCAGTCGGGCGTACTACGCCGCCGCAGCAGCCGGCCCGGATTCGGTCGATTACATCGAGGGACCGGGTGGCCATTTCGCCGTCGTCGATCCCGCATCCGAGGTCTACCAAGACATTGTTCGCACCGTCGACGCCCGAATCCGAGGTACCCGCGACCACGCGTCGGAGTGAGTCCGTATCGTGCATGGTGTGACGCGCAGCACACCGATGTGACGCCGAGACTTCAGGAGCGAGATCGATGAAGAGCACCATGCAGGACACCCCACTGTCCATCGGCCAGCTGGTCCGATTCGGGACGTCCATTCACTCCTCGGCCGAGATCACCACCTGGACCGATGGCGGCCCCACCACGGTGACGTTCGGGGAGTTGGGAAGGCGGGCAGCCCAACTGGCGCACGGTCTGCGGTCGATCGGCATCGACGACGATCAGCGCGTCGGCACGTTCATGTGGAACAACGCCCCGCACATGGAGGCCTACATGGCCATTCCCGCCATGGGCGCGGTACTGCACACGCTGAACATTCGACTCTTCCCCGAGCAGCTCACCTACATCGTCAATCACGCCGAAGACCAGGTGATCATTGCCGACGCAAGCCTGCTCCCCCTGCTGACGCCGTTGCTGCCGACGTTCGAGACCGTGCGGCATCTCATCGTCGTAGGGGCCGACCCGACACAGGTTACTGCGCCCGACGGCATCCAAGTCCTGAGTTACGACGATCTGCTGGCCGGCCAGCCGGAGGAGTTCGACTGGCCAGAGCTCGACGAACGATCAGCTGCGGCAATGTGTTACACCTCGGGCACCACCGGCGACCCCAAGGGCGTGGTGTATTCGCATCGATCGATCTATCTGCATTCGATGCAGGGCTGCATGACCGACGCCATGGCAATCGCACAGTCCGACAAGATCTTGGCGATCGTGCCGATGTTCCACGCGATGTCGTGGGGACTTCCTTATTCGGCGCTGATGGTCGGTGCATCGCTGATCATGCCCGACAGATTCCTTCAGCCCGCCCCATTGGCGGAGATGATGTCGACGCTGCGGCCGACTGCCGCAGCGGCCGTTCCGACCATCTGGCAGGCCCTGCTCGCTCACCTGGACGAGCATCCGGCCGATCTGTCGAGTCTGCGTGACGTGGTGGTCGGCGGTGCCGCGTGCCCGCCGAGTCTGATGAAGGCATTCCATGACAAGTACGGCGTCCACATCTCCCAGGCGTGGGGCATGACCGAGACCTCACCACTGGGAACCTCCGGTAGACCCGATGCCGGACTGTCTCCCGAGGACGAGTTCGACTTGCGTTGCACACAGGGACGATTCGTGGCCGGAGTGCGAGCGCGCCTCGTCGACGACGCCGGAACGGTATTGCCGTGGGACGGAAAGGCCGTCGGCGAACTCGAGGTGCGTGGCCCGTGGATCACCGGTAGCTACTACCGAGCAGACGCAGACGACAAGTTCGACGACGGCTGGCTGCGCACCGGTGACGTGGGCACCATCTCCGAGAGCGGATACTTACGACTCACCGATCGCTCCAAGGACATCATCAAATCCGGTGGAGAGTGGATCTCGTCGGTGGAACTCGAGAACCAGGTGATGGGGCATCCCGCCGTCCGTGAGGCCGCGGTCATCGGTGTGCCGGACGCCAAGTGGGACGAACGGCCTCTGGTGGCGGTCGTTGTCCGCGAGGGAGCATCGGTGACGGCCGAGGAACTCAAAGATTTCCTCGACAGTCGCGTCGCGCATTGGCAGTTGCCCGAACGCTGGACCTTCATCGACGAGGTCCCGAAAACCAGCGTCGGCAAATACGACAAGAAGCGACTGCGCAGCTCGCACGCAGACGGGGCGTTGAACGTCATAGAACTGGTGTAGCGAAACACGACAAACCCGGTCGCTGCATTGTGTCAGCAGCGACCGGGCTTGTTCTGTGTCCAGGATTACCCGGTGACACCGGTCAGTTCGTTGGGCGTGTGCGCGAGTTCAGCTGTTGCCGTGACAGTTCCGGCTTCGAGGTCCACGGCATGGACTGCGTTGTCTGCAGGATCGGATACGTAGGCGGTACCGTCCTGGACGAACAGAGCCGGCCGCGGCTCCTGCCATTCGGTGGGCTCCTCCCACGCGTCGACGACTGGAATGGTCTGCGTGACGGTCTTGGTGTTCACGTCGATGACGTGCAGCGCACCATCGGTACCGAGAACGACGGCTTCGCCGGCCGGGCCACGCCCGAGCGAGCGGAAGGTGTAACTGGTGCCGAGGTCGACGAGAGACAACTCGCCGGTGACCGTGTTCGTCAGCGACACGCGGGTGGGACGCTCGAGTTCCGCATCGGGATCGACCTTGTAGTCGCCGAGGATGATGGGTGACGCCTCATCACCGGCCTGATTGCCGATGCGGCCATACGCATCCGGGCTCTGCACCTTGGTGATAGCGCCGTTGCGGTAGATCAACAATCCGTCCTGGCAGCCGACGACGACGGTCTCGCCGCCGGCCACCGCTTCACCGTGCACGCCGGGGCACTCTTCGTTGCGAGCGATCTCTTTGCGGTCGGCATCGAGCACAACAATGCCGGTTCGTTCGTCCTCGTTGCCCACTGTCGTCAGCAGCGACCCGTCCGAAAGCTCCACGGCCACTCCGTGATGCGCCTCGGGCGTCGTGTAGGACTCGGTCTCGGGCTTGCTGCCCGTGAGCAGTGCAGCGGAATCGAACACCTCGACCTTGCCGGTACCGTCGTCGAACAGAACGGTCTTACCGTCATGACGAACGACGTGTCCCGGAGTCGTGGCATCGAACGCGATGTCGGTCAAGGCGGGGGTCGAGGTGTAGTGCTCCGAGCCGTCGGTCCAGGTGCCGGCATCGAGCGCTGTGAATGCGCCCGAGCCGCTGACGAACACATGGCGTCCGTCGCCCGCCGGGTTGAGGCGGGTGAATCCCTCGATACCGCTGATGTCCTCGACGGTGTCGAGCGTCTTGGCGTCGAGAATCAGTACGCCGCCGTCATAGCTGGTGGCAATACGCGGCGTCGCTTCCGAGGCGCTCTGCGCTGCAGTGGTTTCAGCGGTAGTGGTGGACTCTGCTTCCGTGCTCGAATCCGACGAGCAGGCCGCAAGGAGGGCGACCGAGGTGCCCAGCGCGATGACCGCGCCGACAGTTCGTTGAGTTGGAAAGTTCTTCATGACCCAAAGAAGTACAGGTTATTGCAAACGATTGTCAAAGAGTTGAATGCGTACGAATGCATGCGCCGCAGTAACTTTCGCCGCTAGGACAGGCCGGACGCGATGGCGGCAGTATTGAAATCCATCATGTCGAGATATGTCGGGGCCTCGGACTTCTCGTCTCCGAGCGATTCGGTGAACAGCGAGACAACGTCGATCTGCACCCCCGCCTCGGATGCCATCACGTGCGCGAGTCGATCCGGTTGCGAGGTATCGACGAAGATCGTTCTGACGCCTGCAGTCCGCACGGTGTCGGCGAGCTCCGACAGGTCGGAGGCACTGGGTGACGCGAGAGTGGTTCCGCTGGGAATCACGGCCCCCACCACCTCGAAGTCGTAGCGGTCCGCCAGGTAACCGAAGACGTGATGATTGGTTACGAGCTTACGTTTGTCGGGAGCGATCGCACCGAACTGCTCGGTCATTCTGGCGTCGAGCTCGACCAGTCGCGAGTCGTACTCTGCAGCAGCAGAATCGACATCCGCGTCGTCGACGTTGGTCGTGATCGCGTCCCGGATCAGGGCGACCACGTCGCGCATCCGTTCCGGGTCGGTCCAGATGTGCGGGTCCTGCGCCCCGGACGATTGCCCGCTCACATACGGAATCGGGTCGGCGGCGGCGCCGGCCTCGACAATGGGGATACCCTCCGCGCGGGCCGCATCGATCGTCGACACGATTCCTTCTTCGAGCCCAAGCCCATTGGCTATCAGAAGATCGGCCCGCGAAACGCGAGCGGCGTCCGAAGCCGAGATCTCGAACGAATGCGGATCGGAGTTCGGCGGCATCAGCACCATCACCTCGGCCTGATCTCCGACGATGTTCGACGTGATATCGCCCAGAATGTTGGTCGTCACCACGATCGTCGGCGCTCCCGAGGTGTCGGAATCGCTACACGCGGCCAGCATCATAAGCGCGGGAAGCACAAGCAGTAGAACCTTTTTCACGATCCAACCACGCCGATCGAGGCAGGAGTGAAGTCGAAGTCGAAGGTGCGCGCCACGCGGCCGTTGTCTCGGTAGTCGATTTCGATCACGGCGTTGCCCGCCGGGTCTGCGACGTAGGCGCGGGTGCCCGCCACGTGAAGCGATGGCTTCGGGTCGGCCTCGTCATAGGGTGCCGACAGCAGCGGCGTCGACGAGAGTTCCGCCCCGGTGATGGCGTCGAACACCCGAAAGGTGCCATCGGCCTGAAGCGACAGAATGGTCTTGCCGTCGCTCGACACCCCGGTGGAGTGTGCCTCACCCTCGGTGCGCGCCTGAACCCACTCGCCGGTTCTGGTGTCGAGCACCAGCACGCCGGTCTCGGTCGGAGCCGCGACCAACGAGCCGCGCGTTCCTTCGGCGAAGGTGAAGGCGCGATTGCCCGGGTTCGGGTACGGGAACTTCGTGGTGGAGAACTCGTCGTTCGTCGCGTCCACCTTGACCACGCCGTCGGCGCAGGCCACCACGAAGTAGTTCGAGAACACCGCTTCGCCATGCATCTCGGGACACGAAGCGTCCAGCGCACGACCAGGATTGCCCGCGGAGCCACGTAGCTCGAGGCCGGTAGGAAGATCATCCTCGGTGCCGCCGGACGAGACCACGACGTGATCGGACAAGGGGACTGCGATGCCGTGGTGGGGATTGGTTTCGGCCGTTGCGGCGAGGGCCGCATCACCAGCGCTGAGAGAATCGAAATCTACGACATCCGCCTTGCCGGCGCCGTCGAAGAAGACGGCAACCTTTCGGTCTCCTGCGACGACGTGGGCGGGGTGTTCCCCCTCGAGTGCACCGAGATCGACGGGATCCTTGGTGTACGAGTGCGAGTGGTCGCCGTGCTCGATGGTCCACGAGCCCGGGTCGATGAAGCGCGCGCGATCGTCGTCGGTAGCGACGATGTAACGGCCGTTGATCGTCGTCAAACGCGAGGCATTTTCGACGTCGAACGAATGCACGGTCGCTTCGGTGGCGAGGTCCAGAACGTCAATTTTTCCGGAATCGGCATCGGCAACAACGAGTCTCGGCTGGGGACCCTTCACCTCGACGGACCCGGCCTCGGCCGCGAGGTCGCTGCCCGGCTGGGCGGAACCGGTCGATTCGATCGGCGCGTCCTCGTCGGTCTCGGTACTCCCGCATCCGGTGACGACCAGTCCGACGACTCCGAGCATCAAAACAGTTCTTCGCACGTGCATACGCTCCAGACAATCTATTGATAACGATTGTCGTTTACGTTAGACCATTATCGGGTGTTCGTCCGAATCGACTCCCGAGCCGATCGAGCCGCGGCCACGACGAAGAACTGCAGCACCGCAAGGCCGGCAATGGTGGCACCGGCGGCAGTATCGGCGTTCCAGGACACGAGCAGTCCGAATACCGTGGCCGACCAGCCGAACAGAGTCGCGATGATCATCGACACGGGGATGGATCGGCCGAGCAGATATGCCGTGGCCGACGGGGCAACCAGCAGGCCGAATACCAGCAACGTTCCCACGATGCGGAAGGAGGCGACGACGGCCAACACCACCAAGGCCAGCAATACGATGTGCGCGAGGCGAGGCCGGAACCCGAACGTGTGGGCTTTGCGTTCGTCGAACACAAGAGCAACGAACGGCCGATACGCAATCACCGACACCGCCAGTGCAACTGCCGATGCCACGACCAAGAAAACGAGGTCTCCGTAGGTAGCCGACAGCACATCGCCGAACAGGAACGACGTCAGATCGGTGGCGAAGGATCGCGCCCGAGAGACGATCACTACCCCGAGGGCCAACATTCCCACGAACAGCAAACCGATCCCGGTGTCCTCCGATAGTCGGGAATGACGCGTCACCCAGGCCACTCCCCCGATCATCGCGACCGCGCTGATGGCTGCACCAACCAGGAGATTGGCGCTGAGAAGATACGCGACGGCGACGCCGGGGAGCATGCCGTGCGACACTGCTTCGCTGAGAAACGCCATGCCGCGCAACACAACCCATGTTCCGACGAGGGCGCACAGAATCGATACGAGCATGCCCGCAACGAGGGCGCGCTGCACGAACGAGACAGCGAAGGGATCCAGTAGCCAGTCCACGAGATCGAACCCTATGCGATAATGATTGTCGTGAGCGAATCAGTGGTCGTACAGTCCCTCTCCGTTCGGTACCGAAACACCACTGCCCTGCACGACGTGAGCGCACGGTTCGAATCCGGTTCCCTGACAACTCTTGTCGGGCACAACGGCTCCGGGAAGTCGACGCTGCTGCAGGTTCTTGCCGGGATCGTCAAGCCATCGAAAGGTTCGGTGCATACCGGGAGTCGACGCGTCACGTACGTACCCCAGCGAAGCGAGGTCGACGATCGGATGGCTCTCAGCGTCGGCGAGGTCGTCGCCATGGGCACCTGGCCTCGGCGCGGTCTGCTCGGGCGTGCGTCCGCTGATGATCGCCGAGCTGTAGAGCGTGCGCTCGAACGACTGGGACTGACCGAATTGCGTTCACGACGACTGTCGGCGCTCTCCGGTGGGCAACGTCAACGCGCTCTACTCGCTCAGGCCCTCGTCGAGCGCGGTGACTTGGTGCTGCTCGACGAGCCCACCACCGGCCTCGATGCCGAGGTGAAGCAGATCATCGACGGTGTGATCGACGACGAAGTCGGTCGCGGCGCAGTTGTGGTGGTCGCGACACACGACGCCGAGAGTGCGGATCGGGCCGATACGACGATCACCCTCGGACGCGGTGAGATTTTGTCGATCACTCGGTAGGGGCGTATCGACCGAACCACACTCGAGGCCTGGTCAGCTGTGCGATAGTGGCTTCCATTCTCCGCACCGGCGCGGGGAGCCATCGGTGAGGACTCGCTGCCATGAACATGCGACCAGGGTTTCGTACCGTCGTCACGGCGGCCGTTCTCGTGCTCGCCGCCGGTTGTGCGAGTAGCGAGTCGGAGAGCTCTCCACCACCCGATTCGACGACCCAAGGCTCTGCGTCGGTCCCGAACCCGGGGTCAGTGTTCGAGGGAACGTACGAGCTCGAGCAAGTGCAAGAGGTTCGGGAAGACCTGACTCCCATGGCACCCGAGTACCGAACGACGACCTTTGCGGTGAAGTCGTATTGCCCAGAAGCCACCGGCGCGTGTGTGGCATCGGCTTTGGTCACCTATCCCAAGATCGTTCCAGTGCCTCCTGCCCAGCCGGTCGCACTGGACTACGTCGACGGGAAGTGGGCTCTGAACGTCGCATCGTCTGGGCTGACGTGTGCAACTCAGGACGGCGCACCACTGGCGGCACCGTCGTGGCAAGTGGCGACATTCGAGCAACCGGTAGGAGTCGAGGACGGCTCGTTGATCTCGGGGACCGCGACGACACACGCCGGCCCTCCGTGCGCGAAGCAGTACGACACCACGTACACGTTCACACGCACCGGGCCACTAGAACCGGCGCTGAACATCCCGCCGCCCGAAGCGGTTCCTGCACTTGTGAACTCGGCGGGTGCCGCATTGTCGGGAACCTACGATTTCGACCTGAGTCCGCTCTCGGCAACGGATGGGCTGTCCAACGCGCCGGTTCAGGCGACGGGCAACTACCAGAGCTTCTGCACTCGCGCCGGCGACCGCTGCGTATCGGTAATCGACTCGACCACGGATGTTCTGCCAATGCTGGAGTGGTCGAACGGAGCATGGACGTCCGACGCGACCTATGCGACGGCCGCCTGCGAGGACGGCTCCGGCCAGCAACAGACAACCATCCGCACCTCGCTGACGAGCTCGGACACAGGTACTGCTCCAGCACAAAGCCTTTCGGGTGAAATCAGGAAGACCTACACCGGCGACTGCCCCGGCGAAGTTGCATGGACGATCGCAGGTACACGCACCGGCGGGTAATGTGCCGCCGCGGCACCATCACCGTCAGCGAGCGAGCGAATTACAGCGGATCTACGGCGGGCCCGACTACCCACTCCAACCCCAGTTGTAGGGGTTCACCACTATTCGGTACCAGGTATCGGTGTTCTCGACGTTGGTGCACGGCACCACGATGTACGACTGCGAGGCCCTTTCGAGCGACAACGCCTTATTGCAGAAGTACTGCCCACCTTCACCGGATTGCTCAGCTCGGTACACGGGACCGTAATGCCACTCGTCGGCACTGGCGGTCGCAACTCCCATCGTGGCTCCGGCTGCAATCGGAAGCGCGAGGATTCCGGTCAACACGGCAATGCGTCGGCTGGTGCTGTTCATTCGAGGGCCTTTCGTCGGCGGCACGGTGAGCACGAACGTCGCTGGCCGCAATTCGGCCACCGACTCGATCCCTTCATCTGTGACGTCGCACGGGCCGTGAGTCGCGTTACCGCTACGAATGGGCAAGGTCAGCCGTCACGCAGTTACGGCAATCAAGCATGTTCAGGCATGCATAAGGCGAATTAGCGTTGTCCGATCCGATAAAAGAGCGCTTATGCCTTAGATAGAAGGCATAGGACCTATCTTTTCAGCCGCTTCACGACGTATGCTCCGATATGCATGTCTACGCAAGCGCAAGGAGTACCTCATGGCCCAACCTCGACGACGAACTCGGAAGCATTCAGGTGAGCTGGCCAGCACCTTCGTTGCACGGCGGCATCAGTTGCGCATGACGCAAGCCGAGTTAGCGTTACTTGCCGGCGTGGGGCGCTCGACAGTCCAGGCGCTCGAAAGCGGAAAAGACACGGTGCAGCTCGACGGCGCGGTCGCTGTCGCCGATGCACTGGGGTGCGAGATCACGTTGCTCACGCGTGCCGGATCGCCTGTGCCGCCGTTGGACCCGACGTGATCCCAGCGTTCGAGCTGCGGGATGTCGATGCAGCCGACGTCTACAAGGGCGATCTCCTCGCTGGTTCCCTGACGCGTGAGGGGAACGACGTTGTGTTTCGGTACGACGGCGACTACCTCGACAACGCCTCTGCCCCGGATCTCGCGTGGTCGATCCCGAAGTCGTCGTTCGAGACTCGGGCGTCGGGCGGAAGCATCCCTCCCTTTTTCGCAGGATTGCTACCCGAGGGCGTTCGTCTCACCGGAGTGCTGACAGCCACTAAAACATCCGAGGACGATCACTTCACACTGCTGCTGGCGGTCGGATCGGACACCATCGGCGATGTTGTAGTGCTTCCACGTGGTCAAGAGATCCCAGTGACGGGCACTGTATTCGATTCGCGCCGCGCTGTTCCAGATCTTCGTCGTCTCTTCGATTCCCTCTCCACAAGTGAGTCGGTGAGCCAGGATCCATCCGCACTGCCGGGCGTCCAAGGCAAAGTGTCCGCGCAGATGTACTCGACGCCTGTATCGACGACCGCTGGTCCTGCCATTTTGAAACTCGCTCCGCCGACGCGTCTCCCGCATTTGGTCGAGAATGAGAGCTTCTTCATGAGCCTGGCCGGTAGATGCGGGCTTTCGGTGCCCGATCACCGGATCATCGAGGACGACAGGGGCGTGAGCGGCCTGCTCGTGGCGCGATTCGACCGGGTCGGTGAACAACGACTACTGCAAGAGGACGCGTGCCAGGTCTCCGGGCTCTATCCCGCGTCCAAGTACCGAATGAAGACCGAAGCGGTGATTCCGCTACTCGCCGGCGCTGTCGAGCGCGGGGGCGGCTCTGCGCGCCAGGCCACCGCGGAACTTCTTCGCGTGACGGCGTACTCGTACGCGATCGGAAACGGCGATTTACACGGCAAGAACTATTCGATACACCAGAACCCTCGGGGAATCTGGTCGGTGACGCCGGCCTACGACCTTCTGTGCACACAGCCCTACGCGTCCTGGAACGATCCAATGGCGTTGAACCTCTACGGCCGGGCGAACCGTTGGACGCGTGCGCATCTCGTCGAGTCCGCCGGCCGCCTGGGAATGCCCGAGCGAGCGACCGGGCGAATCCTCGACGACGTCTGCGCTGGCGTTCGACACGGAATAGATGCAGTCGACGTGATCGGTTTCGATGAACGGCAAACACGGCAGTTGAAACGACTGCTCGATGAACGCTGCACCGAGCTGTCCTGACCCCGAGCACCACTTCCGTTCGTCATCCACACCAATCGACTCAGCCGGGAGGTGACCGACGTGCCCGATATGCCTTGTGCACCAACAGATTAGGCTACTCGGCAGCGGTAATTGCGAGAATGACGCGAGGCTTGTGACGACGGGCGACGACTCGTTCGATCAACATCACCAGTCGATACTGGAACCCGTACTTCTTCTTCAGTATCAAGGTCGCGCGATCTGCAGCCGAGCCGGTGACAATTCGTGCCTCTCCCGCCACAGCTACTGCGCCGTCGGGCACCTTTCCTCCCCTGCTGCACGGCCGTAGCTCGACGCGTCCCGAATTCTTGATGCGTTTGACCTTGCCACTCTCGGCGGGGGTGATGACGACCAGGTCGTCTCCGTCTCGGGCAATCCACACGGCCGTGGACACAGGTTCACCGGACTTACGAAACGTGGTGAGCGAGACGAAAGCCTCGTCGCCCAACGAATGGATCGGTTTGTCCGAGGAAGTCATGGTCACCACGCTACTCACCCGCTTGGCAATCCGTTCGATGCCTGGTCGACTGACACGGATCACATTGACAGTTCGCGAACGCCAGGAGGATCCCGTGACCGATTCCGCGCACACCGATGAGTACTTCCTCGGACTTGCAATCGAACAGGCACAGATCGGCTGGGAGGAGGGCGGCGTTCCCATCGGCGCGGCACTCGTGCACGACGGCCATGTTCTTGCGGTGGGGCGGAACCGCCGCGTGCAGATGGACAGCGCAATTCGTCATGGCGAGACCGACTGCATCGAGCGAGCGGGGCGGCTGCCGGCTTCGGTGTACCGCAAGTCCGTCCTCTACACCACCCTGTCTCCGTGTTTCATGTGTGCGGGAACCGCATTGCTGTACGAAATTCCGCGCATCGTCATCGGCGAGAACCGCTCCTTCGAGATGTCGGAAAGTCTGTTGCGGGAGCATGGGGTACAGCTCGATGTCGTCGACGACCCCGCCTGTCTGCAGCTCATGGAACGCATGTTGGAAGAGCGACCAGGCCTGTGGCTCGAAGACATCGGCGAGGAGGCATGAGCAACCGAGCCGATCATGAGTCCACCGCACAGAAGGCCGACGAACCGGTCGACCTGGACTACCCCGTCACGCCGGTACCCCGCAGTGCCCGCAAGCCGTTCTTCTCGTTGGCCATCGTGCTGCTGGGCTTCACGATCTTTACGCCGACAATGCTGGCAGGCGCTGCACTCGGCACGGCGTTCAGCTTTTGGACGCTGCTCCTGGTGATCGCGGCCGGCTCGGCGATTTTGGGCGCGTACGTGGCCATGATGGGATTTGCCGGTGCGCGTACGGGTTTGACGACCGTGCTCATGGCGCGTTACAGCTTCGGCACCCGCGGATCCAAGCTCGCGTCGCTGCTCCTCGGTGGTACGCAAGTCGGTTGGTATGGCGTCATCATCGGCACCATCGGTGAGCTCACCTCGCAGGCATTGGACTGGGAGTCGTATGCCGCGCGGGCGGCCGTCATGATCGTTGCGAGCATCCTCATGTGCGTCACCGCGTGCTACGGATACCGCGGGATGTACTGGGTCTCGGTTCTGTCGACGCCGTTGATCATCGCGCTGGCGTGTTGGGTGCTCGCCCGATCCCTCGACGAGGTCGGCGGGTTCGCCGGACTGACGTCGATTACACCCACAACGACGATGACGGTCACGCTCGCCATCACGACGGTTGTCGGCACTTTCGTCTCCGCGGGGACCCAGGCACCCAACTGGACTCGGTTCGCACGATCCGGGTCGCAAGCGGCGTGGGCGTGCATCATCGGGTTCCTTCTCGGCAACGGAATGATGATTCTGTTCGGAGCGATCGGAGCAATAACCTTCGGTGAGGGCGATTTCGTTCTGGTTCTGTACAACCTGGGGCTCGTAGGCTGGGGCCTGATTTTGCTGTTCGGTAACCTGTGGAAGAGCAACGCCGACACCGCATATGCCTTCGGTGTTGCCGGCGCGGAAATGTTCCGGCATCCCCGGAAGGCACCGTTCATCATCGGCGGCTGCGTCATCGGGACCGTGCTCGCGCTCGTCGGTGTGCACAACCATCTGGTCGACTACCTGAGCTTGCTCGGCACCTTCATTCCTCCGCTGGGCGGGGTTCTCATCGGAGACTTCCTGTGCCGCTGGCGGCAGGGCATTCCCGAGGGGCACACTCCCCCGCTCGTTCACTGGCGGCATCTCGCGGTCTACGCTTTCGCGGCCTCCCTCGCGTGGTTGTCCGGAGAACTTGACATCGGAATCCCGCCGTTGATCGGCATCGTGGTAGCTATTGCACTCACGATGGTTCTGCATCGACGTGGCGCGGCGTCAGCGCACGGATCCCTGGCCGCTTAGGGTTGTCGACACTCCACCGCGAAGCCAGTGTCCATCGAAGAGAGGTAGCCGACGCCGATGATCATCACGGGATTGTTCTTCGCGGAGTACGCACGAGTCAGCGAGGACATGCTCGACATCCTCGGCGGTGTATGGGATACCTGCACCGTGCCGCGCGATACCCGCATGCTCGAATGCCGGCTGGTCGCGTTGCTACAGACCGGGCCCGACGACATCGGTAAGGACTTCCCTGCAACGCTCGAGGTGCTCGACGCGAAGGGCGAACACATCGTCAATCAGCGAGGCCTTCAGATCCCCGGCACCGGCTTCACCGGCGAGAATCGGTTCTGGTTCCTGCCGATGCAGATGGTGTTCCGCGACGAAGGACGGCACAACTTCATCCTCAGCGCCGGTGGAGCCACAGCAAGCGTCGGGCTTCGTATCGCGTTCGGTTAATCGAGCGGTAAGGGGCTTTCGGTCAGTTATTAGAGCGCCCGCAGCCGGGACAAGACGCCTCACTGCAGCCGACCCACTCAGCGGGACAACGCGTGCAGGGTCGCCTCTCCCGCCCGATATCCCGCCTCGAACAGCCATGGCCACTCGGAGAAATCCTCGGGTTCCACCACTACGGTCTCCACACCACCGTTTCCCCTCCGCTTGGGCATGTTCTCGGGATGCGCGGGAAACCGTTCTTTCAAATAGGCCGGCTCGAGGCTCTGCCGAAAGATCAGCCACGTCCGCGGCGTGAAGCCCACTGCCTCAGCACGTTTCGCGACGTCGATCCACGCCTCACTGTTCGCGTAACCACCCGCGAGCACCAGCCTCTGGGTCTCCAGCATCGGGAACACCCCGAACCATATCGGCGGATAGCTCAGCAGCGTCTGGCACCAGGCCCGACGACGCTCCGGCGGAATGGGTTCCCATTTGGCTTGTGCTATTTCGAGTCCGTCATCTGCAGACATTGTTCACCTCGTCCTGGAGGTGCGAACCTCCATCGACTTGCGCACCCGCGGTTGCGGGATGCGCCGGTTCTTCCCCTGGGGCACCCCTGTCGATGGAGACGGGGTTGCCGGACAGCCGGCCAGGTACCTACGGCTGTCGCTCTTGAACCTTCCTCGACAATAGCCGAGGGGTACACCTACGACAATCCTGTGGGTCAGCGGGGCACTTCGACGAACGCGCCTCTTGTTTGCCGATCGGTGCGGTGCCGCGGTGGGGACCGAATGAAACCCTGTGATGACCGGGCAACACTCCGGCCGAGGTTCTCGACGTACATCGGACATCCGTCATCATTGACGCGTGATCAAACAGGGAAGTTGTTTTGCTTTGCTCGGCATTGTGATCGCGGTGCTGGGTCACGCAGTGACGGGAACTTTGGGGTACTCGGCGTACGTCTCCGGCGAATCGTTCTATGGACCCGACACCACGTTGGGGCCGTGGGTACGACCCGTCGTCGCCGCGTCGACCGGCGCCTTGATCGGCATGTTCGCAGGGCTGGCGCTGCACCTGTGTGGCTACCGATTCATCGTCGAACCTTCTCGGCGCGTGGGGCTCGTCGTCGTTGCCGGTCTGGTCGGATTGACGCTGGGGATGACGCCCGTACTGATTCTGGTCGGCACGAGCTTCTCCGGTTCGAGTTCGGGCGTATCGCCCGACTACTTGCTCCCGATCTATGCAAGCACCGCAGTTTTCGCTTATGTACTCGGAGTCGCCTCGGTTCGATTGCTGCTCAGAGCAACTCACGATCCGTTGCCATCTCGGACGACCAAGGTTGTGGCTGCCTTTCTTCCGATTGGCGGTGTCCTCGCCACCCTCGCCGGCATGGGGATTGCCTGGATTCTCGGATTTTCCACGACGGCATCCACCTTTGTCGCCGTGATCGTGGCGGTGCTGTGCATACTCGCGGCAACCTTTGCACTCGCGCGAGCGTGGGCGTTGCGCACGACAGCGTAGAAACTCGAGAATTCGTCACGCGCGCGACCATCCCACCACCCTCGGTGTGAATGGCGAACACACCCTCAGCGCCGATTGGGCCACAGCGAGCGTCGCGCTTCGTATCGCATGCGGCTCACACAGGGCGACCAGAATGCGGACTCCGCAGCGCACCGCTTCCCGCGTAAACAACGCTGCACTTAACTACACTTAAGTGCATCAAAGTACATTAAGATGGTCGTTGCTGTATTTTTGCAAGGGAGGCGTTGATATGTCGTGGCCGCCACACGCCCGAACAACCAAGGATTGGCAGCCTCGGCATCGTCAAGGCTCGAAGGCAGACCGCACGCTCGATCGAATCGAGGTGTCGATCCCTCCTGAGATCAAAGACCTTGTCTTTTCGCCGTCCAACGAGACCGCTCAGGCGCAGGAAGCTGCGATCATCGCGGTGGCTCGTCTCGAAGCGGGATTCGGCGAGCATCTCGCGCCGCTCGCAGATTTCCTGCTCCGAAGCGAATCCGTGGCATCATCCAAAATCGAGAGTGTCGACGCCGGTTGGCATGCGTTCGGTCGCGCACTGGCCGGGGGCAAGGCGAGCGCCGATGCCAAATCTCAACTCGCTGCAATACACGCGCTGAGCACGATGGTCGACGCTGCGGGCCGTGGACCGATGTCGCTCGACACCTTCCTCGACGCACACCGACTTCTCATGGCTCCCGATTTCTACACTGCGAAAGACAGTGGCGCACTGCGTGATGTGCAGAATTGGATCGGTGGCAGCGACTACACACCCATAAATGCGCTGTACGTTCCACCGCCGCCGGATCTCGTCCCCGAACTGATGGACGACTTGCTGGTGTTCGCGAACCGCACGGACATGCCGATCATCGCTCAGGCCGCGATCGCTCACGCACAGTTCGAGTCCATCCACCCGTTCACCGACGGCAACGGCCGAATCGGACGTGCATTGATCAGCGCGGTATTCCGCCGGCGCGGCCTGACTCGTCGAATCACCGTTCCGTTGGCCTCGGCGATGCTCGCCGACACGACTCGGTACTTCTCCTTCTTGACGGGGTACCGCAGTGGACAGGCGGACAAGTTCGTCCACTATCTGGCGTCGGCCGCTGTGCACGCAAGCGAAGCGTCAGCGGAGTCGGCGCACGCTCTGTCGGAGCTGCCGGGTGCGTGGAAACACGTAGCAAAACCTCGCGCCAATTCTGCTGACGAAGCTCTGCTTGCCCGACTGCTGGAGGTGCCGATCCTCAACGCAGACATGGCGACAGAGATCACCGGAACAACCGATGTCAGCGCGTATCGCGCACTTGGTCGACTGACCGAGGCAGGCATCTTGGAGTTGATTTCCACGAGCAAGCGAAACCAGATATGGGCGGCGACCGACGTCCTGGCCGAGCTCGACGCACTGAGCGCCGCGATCGGCAAACGGACGCTCAGTCCTTGAAATCGAGCGCTGGCGGAGGTCAGAACAATGGTTCGGCGGTTAGGCGCGCAACTTCATCCAGACCGCCTGTAGGGCTACGTCAGGATTCGCATCGCCTTCGGCTGACATCAGCTGCTGATCGTCTCCCGCGCAGCACCACGCTCCACCACTCGTCGAGCGGTTCGGGCTACAGCCTCGTCGATCAGGAACCCCTTGCTGTCGACCGCCACACCCGAGGTGGCACGTGCCAAGTCGGCCAACAGTTCCTCGGCTTCTCGTACCTCGTCCTCCGACGGCACGAACACCGTTCGCACAGGGGCGAGTTGAGCCGGATGAATACACGCACGACCGACGAATCCGAGACCGGCCAGACTGCGAGTATCGGCCTCGAACGCATCGGCGTCGCGAAAGTTTCGCGACACCGCGGCCGGCGGCGGATCGATTCCTGCCGCCACGCTGGCTGCGACCACCTGAGCTCGCACGAAGGACAGCGACTCCGCGGAACCGTCGACGCCCAGATCGGCAGCGAGATCCACCTCACCGATTTGAAGAAATTTGACCCGAGGCGCACGGGCGATCTCGAGGGCCGCGAACACTCCCGCGGCCGTCTCGATGAGGGGCGAGACCACCGCGTCACTGCCACTCAGTAGGGCGTCGGCCTGTTCGATCTCGCGAGCAGAGGAGACCTTCGGCAGCCAGATACCCGTCAGGTTCGGGTGCAGCACCGCACGAATATCGTCCTCCTGCAACGGTCCCGGATTCACTCGCACCCAGATCTGCACCTCACCGGGTTCGCAGGCAGCAACCCACGCGGCTACCGTCGCGCGGGCGTGATCCTTGTTCGCTGCGGTGACGGCGTCCTCGAGATCCAACACCACCGCGTCCGTGCCCGACGCCAAAGCTTTGTCAAAACGCTCCGGCACGTCCCCCGGAACGTAGAGGTACGTCAGAGCCGACCTCATCCGATGACACCCGTTCCCGCTACGAGGGACTTGGCGATAACGGTGCGCATGATGTCGTTGGTGCCCTCACCGATGGCCATCAACGGGGCGTCGCGGTAGAGGCGCTCGACGACGAACTCGGTGGAGTATCCGTAGCCACCGTGAATACGCATGGCTTCGAGGCTGGCGGTGATCGCGGCCTCGGAGGCGAAGTACTTCGCCATCCCGGCTTCCATGTCCACGCGCTTACCTGAATCTGCCTGCGATGCAGCCCAGTACGTCATCAGACGTGCAGCCTGCAGCTGGGTCGCGATGTCGGCGATCTTGAGCTGAATGGCCTGGAACTCGGCGATGGGCTGACCGAATGCGGTGCGCTGCTTGGCGTATTCGAGCGCCGCGTCGTAGGCGGCCTGCGCGATGCCGACACTACGGCCGGCAATGTTGAGACGACCGATCTCCAAACCGGACAGCGCCTGCTGCAGACCACGACCCTCCACCCCACCGAGCACTGCGTCGACGGGAACGCGCACATCGGTGAACGTGATTTCACACGATTCGGTGCCCTTGTAGCCGAGCTTGCCCATGTCGCGCTGCACCTCGAAACCGTCGGTCGTGGTGTCGATCAGCAGCAGCGACATTCCCTTGTGGGCGGGGGTCGTGGTGGTGTCGGTCTTGACCAGTACCGGAAGCACATTCGCGTGCCGTGCGTTGGTGATCCACGTCTTCGCACCGTTGACGACGTAGTGGTCGCCGTCCCGCTTGGCGGTGGTCTTGATGCCCTGCAGGTCGGTTCCGGCACCGGGCTCGGTCAGGCCGACGCCTGTTCGCCATTCACCGGACGCGAGCTTGGGGAGCAGCGTCTTCTTCTGCTCCTCGGTGCCGTGTTTGCCGATCATCCAGCACGAGAGGTTGTGACTGCCGAGGATTCCGGCGACACCCATCCAGCCACGGGCCAGCTCTTCGTACACCAGGGTGAACGAGACCTTGTCGAGGTCCAGGCCGCCGTACTCCTCCGGCGTCGTGATGCCGAACAGACCCATGGCCTTCATGTGCTCGACAATCTCGGTGGGGTACCGCCCCGTCTTTTCCCACTCGTTCGCGACCGGGATAATTTCCTTGTCGACGAAGGTGCGCAATGCTTTACGGAAGGCCGTCTGCTGCTCGTCGTACGTGAAGTCCATGATATGTCCTGTCGGTTGAAGTGTCAGGGTGCCGGCGCGATGGCTGCGGCGAGGTCGAGGATGGCGGTCAGGTCGGTTTCGTCGACCAACCCGAGGACGCGGTCGGCCAGCTCGTTGGCACGAGAGTCGTTGCCGCAGTTGCCGAGAAACTTCTCCAGCAGGCGGTCGTCGCTCAACGGGAACCCAGCAGATCCGTGACTGCCGCCGACGGAGGCGTCGAGCACTCGTCCGTTGGTAAGCGTGAGAACCGCCCTGCCCGACGCGGCGGCCGCGGGAACCTCGGACGGGAGGTTCGTCACCCGCACCTTCCGGGCGGTGACGAGGACGTCCTCGCGTGCGATGGATTCGTCGGTGTAGGTCGAGACGGTGATGGCTCCGTCGTGCAGCAGTGCCGCCACACTCCACGGCAGGTCGAACTTGCCGTCGTAGGTACTGCGCGGTGACGCGACGCCGGTGTTGGGGCCGCAGACGAACGGACTCGAATCGGGATGAACGAACACCTCGATGTCGTCGACATCGCTCGCCTGAACTGTGTTGTCGCCGAGCGCTTCCGACACCGCATCGAGCGTCACGTGCATGAGCTGGCAACTGGGATACGGCTTGATGCCGATCCGGGTGGCTTCCCACCGCGTACCGAGTCCCTCCGTCAACGCCGCAAAGTTTGTCGGCCGATCGGTCAGCGCAGCGTAGATTCCGCGTCGACCTTCGAGAACCGACGAGGGTCCGGTCGCACCGGCGGCGGCGAGCCGGGCGGCCAGCACACCGTTCATGCTCGCCGATCCGGGATGCAGCGCCTTGGTGTCGGCGTCGGTGTCGAGAAACTCGAGCAATCCCGAACTCGACGACCCGGCGATGCCGAGGGCGTTGACCAGTGTCTCGGTGTCGAACTTCGAGAGGTGTCCGGCGACGAGTGCGGCTGTCAACGGTCCTACCGCTGCCGTGGCATGCACACCCCGAGCGTGAAATCCGTGCGGACTGACTTCACCCAGGCGGCAGGCGGTTTCGAGCCCGAGAGCCGCGGCGGTCAGCACATCGGCACCCGAGGCCGATACCTGCTGCCCGACGGCGAATGCCGCAGGGAGCGATACGGCCGTCGCGTGCACCAGTGCGCCCGCATGCGTGTCGTCGAAGTCCAGGGAGTGCAGCATCACCCCGGTCGCGAAGGCGGCTGCCGGTGCAGACAATCCTCGGGTTCCGGTGAGAGGCCGCGCCTCCGGTGGGCCGCCGAGGGCGTCGGCTACTGTCCAGCCCGGTCGGCCGTAGCCGAGCCGTTGGGCCGCAACGGTATTACCGACGCCATCGAGCAGGTGCCGCGCGGCCGCGTGCCGGACGTCCTCGGACAGATCGGCGACGGTGACACTCGATGCCCACTCAGCCAAGATCGTCGAGGTCACGCCCGCACCTCGTCCTTCGCCGTACCGAAGGCTCCCTCCGCCTTCAGCTTCGCGATGCGATCGTCGTCGTAGCCCAGCTGCTCGCGCACGATGTCGTCGAAGTGCTCGTTGCGCTGCGGCGCGCGGCGGTACTGCTTGGCCTCGGATCCGAAGTTCACCGGTGAGGCGACCTGGCGCACAGTGTTGTACACCGGATGCTCGGTCTCGACCACGAGATTGCGTGCGAGCGTGTGCGGTTCGGTCAGTGCGTGCTCGACGTCGTTGATCGGACCGGTAGGTACCCCGGCCGGGCCGAGCTTCGAGAGCCAGTGCTCGACGGTATTGGTGGCGAACACCTCTTCCAGGATCGGCAGGAGCACGTCCTGGTTCTTGCCACGCAGCGAGAAGTTGGTGAACCGCGGATCGGCACCGAGGTCCGGGCGATCGATGGCGACGACGAGCCGGTCCCAGAACTTCTCCTTGGCGCAGCCGACGATGAGCCATCCGTCCGTTGCTTCGAAGGCCTGGAACGGCACCAGAGACGGGTGAGCCGAGTTCTTCGTGCGGATCGGCTCGAAGCCGGCGTTGAGATGCCACGTCGCGGGATAGGTGAGCAGAGACATCGCAGTGTCGTACAGCGAGACGTCGCAGTCACCGCCGATGCCGTCGCGTCGGGCTGCGTGCAATCCCGACAGTAAGGAGATCGCGGCGACGAATCCACCGGAGTAATCGACCAGTGACAGACCGGATTTGGTCGGCGGGCCGTCCGGGTCGCCGGTGACGCTCATCCAGCCGGCGAGACCTTGCAGAATGTAGTCGTAGCCAGGCTCTTTGGAGCGCGGGCCGGTCATACCGAAGCCGGTGAGGCTGCAGCACACGATTGCGGGATTGAGGTGCTTGAGCTGGTCGTAGGTGATGCCGATCTTCTCCGGCACGTCACCGCGGAGGTTGGAGTAGACCGCGTCGCTGGTACGGACGAGGTCCTCGAAGACCGCTCGCCCACTGGGCGTCGAAAGGTCAAGTGAGAGTGAGCGTTTGTTGCGGTTGAAGCTCTCGAAGAACAGCGAGTCCTCACCCTCGTTGTACGGCGGGACGTAGCGGCCGACGTCGCCGCCCACGCTGGGGTCCTCGATCTTGATGACGTCCGCGCCGAGGTCGGCAAGGTGCAAGCTACCGAACGGGCCTGCGCCGTACTGCTCGAGGGAAATGATGCGTACGTCTTCGAGTGGCCTCATGCGTCGGAATCCTTAGTCTGGGGAAGTTCGAGCGGTCCGTTCTGCGCTTCGGGGAAGTAGTTCTGCCCGATGCCACTGTCGCGGGTGGCGACCATGACAGAGCGCTTCCACGAAATGACCTCGACGCCATCCTGATTGAGGCCGCGGGTGATCATCGAGACGATGCCGGCGTAGGGGCGTGACTCGGACTTGCGAAGCCCGGTGCAGATGCTTTCGGCGTACAGGGTGTCGCCTGCATAGACCGGGTGGGACATCTTGATGTCGGTGAAGGCGAGGTTGGAGATCGCGTTCTGGCTCATGTCGATCACCGAAAGTCCCAGCACCACTGAGACTGTGAAGCCGGAGTTGACGATGACCTTCCCATCGGTGATGGGATTCTGCGACGCCAGATGCGCGTTGAAGTGGTTCTGGTTGGTGTTGAGCGACAGCAGCGTGATCCACGTGTTGTCGGTCTCCGAGATCGTCCGCCCGAAGGGATGTTGGTAGACGTCCCCTACGGTGTAGTCGTCGAAGAAGCGCCCCAGAACGGCCGGATGGATTGCCACCGTGTCTCCTCGTGTCGGTTTGGCGAGTGCCTTACCTAGACCATAAACATCAGATGTTTACGGCGTCAAGGGTTCAAGAAAACCGGCAATCAGCAAGCTTCGCGTGAATCGACTCGATAAAGAGCAGATGTTTACGGATTACGAAGTCGATCCATCTGTCGGTACGAGTCACCGAGGTGGTCGAGATGCTTACGCATCAGATCCATGGCGGCCATCGAGTCACCGGCCTCCACCACGTCGAGCAGTCCCCGGTGGTCGCTGTCGACGCACTGCCAGAAGCCCTCGGGCGCATGGTCACGACCGAATCGACCGGACAGGACACGGAAGACGGGTGCCGTGATGAGCTCGAGCAGCGGATTGTGGGCCGCGCGCAGCAAGACGAGGTGGAATTCCTGGTTCTTGGCGAACGTCTCGGGTCCCTGCACTTGATTGGGATCGAAGATGGTCGCGTTGAGCTGCTCGAGATGCTCGTCGGTGCGGCGGAACGCGGCAATGCCCGCCGCCGGAACCTCCATCAGGTTGCGCACTTCCATGAGCTGGTCGACGGTGACAGTCTCCGCGGCGGCCATCAGAGCCACACCGGTTTCTAGGTGCTCACTGATGTGTCCGACACTGGGGACGGCGACGAAGCTTCCCCCGGTCACTCCCCTGGTCGTCTCGATCAGGTTCTGGCTGGCCAGGGAACGGAGGGCTTCACGAATAGTGCTACGCCCGACGCCGAATTCGGCGGTGAGCTCGGCTTCGCCGGGTAGCCGCTCTCCTGGCTGAAGCTCACCGGAGAGAATGCGGCTCCGAAGATGGCCGGCGAGAACCGCATACGCGGGGACACTCTTGGCGGTCGCCTTGAGCGGAGCCGATTGGGCCACGTCTTCCCCCTGATGTCGCTCGACTGTTTCTACTGACCGGTCGGCTCGAGCTTAGCCTGGCCGATGCCCGCAGAGGCGGAGATCGCAACCCTGGATACATCCGCTTTTTAGCAAGAAACCGCGCACACCTACCCGAATCTAGGCCGATATCTGGACAAAGCCGACGCAATACATCAGAGGTATTGCTTTTCCCGTCGATCATCAGCACTATGACTCATGTCACCTCAGCAGTGACCCCACGACTTCGTAGGACACGCGGAGCACGCCTTCCCGCTCCCCTCGGGCACCGACAGAACGGACGCAGCATGAAACGCATTGGAGTCGACGTCGGCGGCACGTTCACCGACCTCGTCCTGTGGGACGACGACGGCACGGTCGTCGTGCACAAGACCCCGTCCACCAATCACGACCCCTCGATTGGCACGATGGACGGCATCAAGGTTCTCGCCGAACGTGCCGGGATCGACCCGTCCGAAATCGACATGTTCTTCCACGGCACCACCGTGGCCACCAACATCGTGCTCGAGCACAACGGCTGCGACGTCGGCATGATCACCACCGAGGGGTTCCGCGACCTGCTGCACATCGCGCGTAAGAAGCGTCCTCTCAATTACTCGAACTACCAGGATCTTCCGTGGCAGAAGTGGCAGCTCGTGCCGCGACGCAACCGTCGCGTCGTTCCGGAACGCATCGATGCCGCAGGAAATGTACTGACCCCACTCGACGAAGATGCTGTGCGAGAGCAGGTTCGACTGTTGCGTGAGCGAGGTGTGCAGGCCATCGCCGTCGCTTTCCTGCATGCGTACCGCAACCCCACGCACGAGCAGCGCGTGCGAGCCATCATCGAAGAAGAGTTTCCCGGCGTCTTCATATCCTTGTCCAGCGAGGTCGCTCCGCAATACCGCGAGTACGAACGCTTTTCGACCGCAGCGCTCAACGCGTTCATCGGACCGAAGACCTCGAAGTACATCGAGAATCTGGCCGGTAAGGCCAAGGCAGCGCAGGTCGGCGAGGACGTGCACCTCATGACCTCGGCCGGCGGTCTCGTCACCTCGCGCAGCGCCAGCGAAATCCCGGTCTCGCTCCTGACCAGCGGTGTCGTCGCCGGCCTGCTCGGCGGCTGCGCCATCGGCAAGGCGTCCGGCTTCCCCAGTGTCATCACTCTCGATGTCGGTGGCACCTCTGCGGATGTCGGAGTGGCCCCGGACGGCGCGCTGCGGATGAAGCATCTGCTCGACACCCGAATCGGTGATTATCACGCGATGGTGCCGATGGCAGAGGTCGACACCATCGGTGCCGGAGGCGGTTCCATCGCCGTGGTCGACGACGGGGGCATGTTCCGCGTCGGACCACGCAGTGCGGGAGCCGTTCCCGGTCCCGCCTGCTACGGACACGGCGGCACCGAACCGACCTCCACCGATGCCATGGTGATGATGGGATGGCTGCGCGAGAAGAGCTTCCTGTCCGGAACCATGGAGGTCAAGCCCGAGCTGGCACGCGAGGCGATTCAGACGCATATCGCCGACAAGCTCGACACCCCACTCGACGACGCGGCGATGGGCATCTTCAAGATCCTCGCCCATTCCATGACCGAGGCGATCAGCCTGCACTCGGTGCGCAAAGGCTATGACCCGCGCGACTTCTCACTGATCGCCGAAGGCGGCGCCGGTCCGCTGTTCGCCTGGCAGATCGCCGACCAGCTCGGTATTCCGCGGGTCATCGTGCCCGGTCACCCCGGCATCACCTCCGCTGTCGGCCTGCTCACCACCGACATCCGCTACGAGGAGCCGACGACGGTGTGGACGTCGTCCGCCGACCCGAACATCGAACTCCTGCAGGAGCAGATCGAGCGCCTGTCCGCGCTCGCGGTCGCGCAGCTCGAGAAGGACGGAGTTGCAGCCGAGAATATTTCGCTCGAACGCAGCGTCGACTGCCGTTACGTCGGCCAGGGCTACGAATTGCGCGTCGCCGCGCCGGACGGCGACATCGACGACGTGTGGGTCAAGACCGTCGCCGAGGCATTCCACGAGGTGCACGGCCGCACCTACTCACAGCGATTCGACGACAAGCCCGTGCAGCTGATCAACGTCCGTGTCACCGGCGTGGGAGCTGTCCCCCACGTGCAGATCGCCGACATCGCCGTGGGCACCGCCGACTCCTCGGCCGCGATCAAGACGACCACCCAGGCGCTGTTCTGGCAGGACGAGACGTCCGCGCCGCAGTGGGTGGACACCCCGGTCTACGAGCGGTCGTTGTTGTTGGCGAACAACGAGATCGACGGTCCGGCGATCGTCGAGCAGTTCGATTCCACCACGATCATCGGCATGAACCAGCACGCCACCGTCGACGCCGTCGGCCACATCATCATCGAGAGGAACCCCGCATGAGCAAGGCGCTGATGCCCACCACCGGAGTATCTCTGGCGGGCGAATCCACTCGAACCTGGAACGACGTCGAGGTCGATCCCATCACCCTGCGCGTCATCGGCGGAGCCCTGCAGTCGATGGCCAAGGAGATGGCCCAGGTCCTCTATCGCATGGCGTACTCCTCGCTCATCCGAGAGTCCGAGGACCTCGGCGCGGGCATCTTCGACATAAACGGACGTGAACTGTGCGAATCGGATTCGACTCCGATGCACTGTGGTTCGATTCCGGCGTACATCAAGGGTGTCAACCGTCGCCTCGCGGGAACGTACAAGCCCGGAGACGTGGTGCTGCACAATCATCCGTACCACGGCGCGGCTCACTCCCCCGATTACGGCGTGATCATTCCGATCTTCTGGCAGGGCGAGCACATCGGCTTCGCCGGGTGTACCGGTCACGTGTCCGACGTCGGCGGCAACTTCCCCGGCCTGTGCATGGACGTCGTCGATGTGTGGGCCGAGGGCAAGCTGATGGACTCGATGAAGATCTACGAGGCCGGGGTCCGCAACGACTACCTGATTCAGCACATCCTCGACAACGTCCGTACCCCGGAGCAGAATCGCGGCGACCTCGAAGCACTGATCGCGTGCTCGCGCATCGGGGAGAAGCGGTTCACCGAGCTGCTAGAGAAGTACGGCCTCGACACCGTCATGAGTGCGGGCGAGCGGTGGATGGACTACTCCGAATCCATGCTGCGCAAAAAGATTCGCGAGATTCCCGACGGCAGCTACACCGCACCCATCGGGTATCTCGATGACGACGGCAAGAACCGCGACGAACCGCTGAAGGTGGCCGTGCGGGTGCAGGTCGAGGGCGAGGACATTCTCATCGACCTCACCGGCTCCAACAGTCAGGTGCCCACCGCGTTCAACGTCCCGTTCGAGGGTTCGGTTCTACCGGTGGCCGTCTCGGCCATTCGCACGATTCTGCTCGACGAGGACCTCACCGAGGAATTCGTTCCCCAGAACGACGGGTGCTTCCGGCCCGTCAAGGCCTATGCCCCCGAGGGGACGATCTTCAACCCGGACTTCCCCGCGTCGTGCTTCGCACGGTTCTCGCAGGTGAACCGGGTGTTCGACTCGATCAATCTCGCTCTGGCCCCGGTGCTTCCGGATCATGCCATCGCCGGATCGTCCGCCGCTCTGTGCGCCATCGCCTATTCCGGTATCGCGCCGGACGGCGAATCGTATTGGGTCTACATCGAAATCAACGAGGGCTCCTACGGTGGCCGCAACGGCAAGGACGGCATGGACGCCGTCGACGCCCTGATGGCAAACACGCGCAACAACCCGATCGAGGAGCTCGAGCTCAACCACGCCATGCGCGCGTTGCGGTACGAGCTGCGCGACGAGGCTCCCGCACCGGGCAAGTGGCGCGGCGGTATCGGCAGTGTGCGCAAGTGGTTGATGGAGACCGATACGTTCCTCGGTTCCGAGGCCGACAACCGATCGGATCCGCCGGCCGGTGCTCTCGGCGGACACAACGGTGTGTCCGGCTCGTTCACCAGGAACGCCGGGACCGATCGCGAGGAAGTGTTGTACTCCAAGGTCACTCAGGAGACGATTCGCTCCGGTGAGACGCTGGAGATCAAACTGCCCTCGGGCGGTGGCTTCGGAAACCCCTTCGAGCGTGATCCGTTCCAGGTGCTCAGCGACGTCTGGGACGAGTACCTCACCGAGGACGATGCTCGACGCGACTACGGTGTGGTCGTGAACACCGATTCGTGGACGGTCGACGAGGACGCGACGGCCGAGCTGCGCGCCCGGAGCGCGGCCTGATCGAGGACGGGACCTTCGGCGGTGTCGTCCGGTGGATCGACGACCGGAACGACACCCCGGGGCCCCTGTCCGGCCTGAGCATCGGCGTCAAGGACAACATCGACGTGGCCGGCGTCGACACCACCTGCGCGTCGGAGTTCTTCGAGCACAACGTCGCCGACGCTGATGCCGAAGTCGTCACCCGCCTACGTGACGCAGGTGGGTCGGTGGTCGCGAAACTGAACATGGCCGAGTTCGCCGTCGGCGTCACCTCCGAGAACTCGGCTGCAGGACCGTCGTACAACCCGTGGAATACCGCTCGGGTGCCCGGCGGATCGAGCGGCGGTTCGGGGATTGCCGTCGCCGCCGGACTGGTCGACGCATCCCTGGGCACCGACACCGGCGGGTCGGTGCGACTCCCCGCCGCAGCGTGCGGCATCACCGGTCTACGCCCGAGTTGGGGATCGATCAGCAACGACGGCGTGTTCCCGGTGAGCGAGCAATTCGACACCGTCGGCCCGATGGCAAGGTCGGTCGCAGAGGTCAAGGCGCTGTTCGACGTCCTGTCCCCCATTGCGTCCGAACCATCAGCCGTGACACGTATCGGTGTTCCCAGCATCTTCCTCACCGCGGACGTGGATCCGGGCGTCGCGCAGACCGTCGCAGCTGCGGTGCGCACGTTCGCCGAACTGGGGTACGAGATCGTCCCCGTCGAACTGGGGCATGCCGCCGATGCCCAGGACATCGTCTACACGATTGTCTACAGCGACCTCGCTGGCCGCCATCGGCACCGGCTCGTCACCGACCCCTCACGTTTCCAGCCCGCGACGTACGAGCGAATAGCGTTGGGCCTGAGCATCTCCGAGTCCGACCGTGACCGTGCATTCGCCGGCCGCGATCGGTTCCGTCAGGCCATGACCGCCACGTTCGAGAGTGTCGATGCGGTGCTGACCCCGGCCATGCCCGTCGATGTTCCCCCGAGGGACGGGGGCGACGACATTGTTGCCCTCTCGCGCCGGATGGGACAATTCACGTACCCGTGGTCGTTGCACGACGGCCCGACGCTGGCTCTGCCGGTCGGGTTCCACCCGTCCTCGGGCATGCCGGTGGGTGCGCAGCTCACCGCTGCTGCGCACCGTGAGGGCGCGCTGTTCGGCGTGGGCGAGCGCTATCAGTCGGTAACGGACTGGCATCGAGCCACGCCACCACATACATCTGATCTTTAACCCGTGCATGCGGTCAATCAGTGGACATTGTCCGCATTTACCTCACCTTGACGCCTAAAACATCTTATGTTTAAGTGGTCAGCATCTGTTACGTACGTCTCACTACGGGTGGGCCTGCGACAGCCGACACTCCCACTTCGGCACCGTCACGCCGATCAGCAAGCGAGGACGCAGATGCATTTACGCCGAATCACCTCGATCATGACAGCAGTGGCGCTGTCCGGCGCGCTGGTGGCATGCGGATCGGATCCCGGCCCCGACGCGGACCCCGCCAATCCGGTCACGATCGACGTCACCGTCTCGGCAGCGGCCGAAATCTACAGCATCCCTTGGCTTGTCGCGCAGAAGCAGGGACTGTTCGAGAAGCACGGCGTGATCGTGGAGAACATCGTTCCGGGCAAGGGCGGCAGCGCGACCATGCGCACACTGCTCGACGGCAACATCCCCATCGGTGAGGTCAGCTACCCGTCGATCGTGCAGGCGGACGCGGCCGGTTCCGAACTGCGCATCGTCGGCGGCGGCACGCAGGGGCCGTACCCGATGAACTTCTACGCGCTCGCCTCCAACCCCGACATCAACTCCATCGAGGACGTCCGCCGGTGGGCCTACACCCGGCCCAACTCGGCGTCCGATGCTCTGACGCGTCTGCTTCCCTCCGTTGCGGGCGTCGACCCGAGCCGGATCGAGCGGGTTGCCTCCGGCGGTATAGGCGAGGGCTTCGCACTACTCGAAGCCGGCAACGTCGATATCGCGCTCGTTCCCTCCATCGTCGCCGAACAGCGGCCGGAGGATTTCAAGCTGATCGTCAGCAGCCCCGACTACATGTCGCGGTTCCTGCAGTCGACGATCACCACGACCAAGGATTACGCCGCGAGTAATCCCGGCGTCGTGCGCGCCATCAATGCCGGTTACACCGAGGCGGTGGCGTCGATCAAGGCCGATCCTGTTGCGGCAGCGCAGATTTATGCGGATTACACCGGATTCGATGTGGAGTCGGCCATCGCGGTGGTCGTGCGCGCATCCTCGGTCGACACCTGGGGTGGCGGCTTCGACGCCGCGTCGGTCGAATCCGCCCAGGACGGCGTAGAAGCGTCCGGGAGCGATCGAGTACCCAATTTCTGCACCCTGTTCGACCCGGACTTCCTCGCCGCGGGAGTAGAGAACGATGTTCCCGGCGACTGCGACTCCTGACCGCAATTTCCCACCACCAGAAGGTAGCGACGTGACTCACGCAGCGACTCGACCCCGCCCCGACACCACCTCCGCCATCGCCGTCGCCTCGTCGGTGTCGCGGCACTTCGGTGATGTCACCGCCCTCCACGAGATCGACTTGTCCATCGGCCGAGGAGAATTCGTCTCCGTCGTCGGACCCAGTGGCTGCGGTAAGTCCACTCTCCTCGAGGTGTTCGCCGGACTCCAGGATCACGATGGCGGCACCGTGCAGGTCGACGGGCAACCGCTCACCGGCCCTCGATCCAAGACGGCGGTCATCTTCCAGGAATCGGCGACGCTGCCCTGGCGAACCGTTCGCGACAACGTCGCGTTCGCTCTCGAAGTCCGGGGTGTCGGCAAGAAAGAGAGACGCGCCCGCGCCGACGAGCTGCTGAACACAGTGGGGCTGAGCAAGTTCGGCGACCACTACCCCACGCAGTTGTCCGGCGGTATGCGTCAGCGTGTGGCGATCGCTCGCTGCCTGTCCATGGAGCCTGACCTCATACTCGCGGATGAGCCGTTCGGTGCTCTCGACGAACAGACGCGACTGGTGATGTCCTACGAGCTGCTCAAGATCGTCGAGAAGCTCACGTGTGGAGTCCTGTTCATCACCCACAGCATTCAGGAAGCGGTATTGCTGTCCGATCGCGTGCTGGTGATGAGTGCGCGGCCCGGTCGATTCATCGACGAGATGGACATCGACCTGCCCCGTCCGCGCTCCGAGGACGTTCTCGCAAGCCCAGCGGCTACTGCTCTGCACGAACGCATTTGGTCGAGTCTGCGCGACGAAGCCAAGAAGACGATGAGCATCGAACCATGAGTGCGCCGACGCGCGAGAGCACGCGCGCCTCCGTGGTCCCCGGATACATCCGGTCGGCACCCTCCACACAACTCGGTCTCCCCGCATGGGGCTGGACCGTGCTCATCCTCGTCGCGGCACTGGTGGCCATCGACATCTCGGCACGGTTCTTCGCCTCACCACTGGACATCGTTCCGGTGACCGACATGATCTCGACGTCGCTGAGCCTGCTGACCGACCCGGACTTCCTCGTCGACGAGTTGGGCCGAACGCTCGGCATCATCGTTCTGGCCTTCGTGCTCAGTTCCGTACTCGGTGTCGCCGCCGCGTACGTTCTGTGGCGTTACGAGTTGTGGGACAGAGCATTTCAGCCGTACCTCAACGTCTACTACGCCGTCCCGACGTTCGCGCTCTACCCCATCATGGTGGTGCTGTTCGGTGCCGGCGTGGCTCCGATCGCCATTCTGTCCACCATTTTCGCGTTCGGTGTGGTCGCGTTGAACGCACGCACCGGCTTCAACGCGGTGTCGCCGATCGTCACCAAGCTCGGCACCACGCTGATGTTGACGCGGTGGCAGTACTTCCGATCGGTGCTTCTTCCGTATGCGTTGCCGAGCATCGTGACCGGACTCAAGCTCGGGCTCTCGTATGCCGTCATCTCGGTGTTGGCCAGTGAGTTCATCCTCTCCACCCAAGGCCTGGGGCACTTCATCTCCATCGCCTACGACGGGTTCGACATCGCCGACATGTACGCCGGGATCCTCATCGTGGCGCTGATCGCTTTGCTCTCGACCTCGCTGATCTCGCTCGCGCTCAACCGATTCGATTGGAGGCGCCGCTGATGAGCAGCACCTTGGACAGAGTTGCCACCGCCCCGACCGCTCCCCCGAAAGCCATCTTGTCCGCTAGCCGCACGAACGCTCGACGGTTCCTGCCTCCGGTGGTCGTGGCCGTTGTCGCGGTGTTGATCTGGTGGGTCGCGGCTGTTCTCGTGGACAGTCTCATTTTCCCGACCCCCGCCGAGGCCATGGGTTCGCTTGCTGCGGACCTTGGTACCGCCGACTTCCGAGCCAACGTCTACGACTCACTCCGCATTCTCGTGCTCGCGTTTCTGGCCAGTACGGTCGTGGGTTCACTGTTGGGCCTGACGCTGGGCCTGAGTCCGTTCTGGACCCGAACCATCGCCCCGATCGTCTATTCGATCAACAGCATCCCCAAGATCGTGCTGTATCCGATCTTCCTGTCGTTCCTCGGTATCGGCGCACTGAGCCGATTCGGGTTCTCCTTCTACGCCGCGTTCATCCCGATGTTTCTCGTCGCCGTCGAGGCCACGGCATCGGTCCAGAGAATCCACCTGAAGATGGCCGCGTCACTGCAGGTGAGCTGGCCCAGGTTGATCCGTCAGATCGTGATTCCGGCGGTGCTCCCGGCGCTGGCGACGGGTATGCGCATGACCTTCGGGCTGGCGTTCCTGGGTCTGCTGCTCGCCGAGATGTTCTCGTCGTCCAGCGGCATCGGATACGAACTTCTCCGCAACGTGAGCCTGGTGCGGATGGAGAACATTATGGGCACGGTTGTTTTGATCCTGGTGATGGCATTGCCGCCCACGATTGCGCTGCAGTGGTTGGAAAGTCGCATCACCTCGAAATACGGCGGTCGGTGAACGGGGAGAACGAATTCAGGTTCGTATCGGCGATAAAGTCGTATTCTCCTCCGTCGTAATCAACGCGAACATGATCGTCGACTCGATAAGCCGCTCTACGGGTGGACGAGGACTGCCAATGGTTCGCAGCGGCCTGTACCAAAGGTTCACATTCGGACAAGCCACGAGCTTTGCGTCATCAATCGAGGACATTGGCGTTCGGTCGGCTTGATCATCCGATGCTGATCAGACTCTTTCTGCGGCTGCAGAAAGAGTCCGCCAATCCTTTGAACACTGATACCTCTCCTCGTGAGTTTTGCTTCCGACGACCCTCAGGACTCCCCAAATTTAGGCTGAGTACCGCAGGGTCACGGGCTGGTCACTTTATGCTGACGGTGCCAGAATATATAGGTAGCCCGCGTTCACGAAGTGGCACAGAAATTATTCCATAGTCGTGAGGCGCACATATATTTGTGTTGTATTGCCGAGCTTCGGTGAGCTGATACGAGAAGCTGGCGAATGGGCCCAACCTTGTCATTGCCGTCAGAGAAACATTTCTTTCAGCCGCTAATTCCGCCACCTCCCACCCGGTCATATATCCGGATTCCTCGGCGATTTCCAGTCGGTCGTCAGTGAACGGTGCCGCAAACGAAGCAAATTCACAATTTTCGACGGCGTCTAGAAGTTCTGGCGTTTCTCGCCCACGACCAGCAATCAGCACTCGCCTCCCTGGCCGGCGCGGACCAACAACATCGCGGGGGCGAACACCTCGGACCGTATTTCCGCCAAGTAGTGCCCCAAAATCAGCTCCCCTTATTCCGAGGAGCGCGGCCTTAGCGGCGTCAACTCGCCCCGGCAGCGCCGCCTCATAAACGAGATATGACCAAGCAGAGTCGTCCGCTCCGACTGCCATTGGAACAGCTTCTAAGTAGATTCCGCTCTTAGAGTGTAGAACCCGACCAGCAACCACTTCCGTGATCTCGAACAATTCCGACGACGTGAAGGGCGAGATAAGACTAATACTTTTCAGCGCTTCCTCGATTCCCGGCGGACCCACCACACGAAGCGCGCGTCTTCGAGTGCGCATATTGATTTCCGCAAACGTAATTAGACCCCCAAGCTCCGAGGTGCCGATAGATGTTATGGCGACTAAATCCACGGCCGTCTTTCCAAGTCTTTTTAACCGCTCAGCAGTGCCGTCGCCACAGTCGATTAAGTACACGACAGAGTCTGTTTCGACCAATATTGCCGGCAAAGCACGCTGCGGAGGACCAATCAAAGATCCTACGCCCGCGTAGACAATCGACCAAGGACCCGATTTTGCCACTTCTACCCCTCCGCAACTTCCATCTCAAGTTGCATTTCAGACGGTGCGCCCAGAGAACGAATTGATTCTTCGCTTAGATCAGACACTATGTACAGTGAACTCTTGCACCTTGACGACGCTATATACATTTCGCGTGCTGTCACTGATTGGCTTGCATCATGGGCGTAGGCGACAACCACAACGTCGGCCTCCAGTCCCTGAACGTCATCAGGTCGGCCCCACATAACCCTCAAATCCCGCGAGGTAAGCGGGAACCTGAAAAGCTTGTCAATCGCGACCAGCGTTATGCCAGCTTTGCCTGCTGCTCGCTCTATCGAGGTGGAATGAATCCCAATGACTACCAGTAGAATTTGATTGGAACGGAAACCGTCGACTCGGATCAGCAAAGAAATCAGCTTCATTGCCTCGAAAACGACGGAATTCTTATGCGCTCGCCTGAAGATCGGTGCAGGGCCATCTACATTCGGCTTGGGGGCCGGACCCGGATAGAACCGAGATGACAGCTCAGAGACCTGATTGCTGTTCCGACAGTTCGAGGTAAGCATAACTGTCTGAAAACCCTTAGGTGGAGTCCATCTATAGGTAATATTCTTTTCTATTCGATCGCGTGTTGGCGTGCTAAATATTCCGCTGTGCTGGAAAGGATCAGCGAATATGTACAATGGACTCGTTGCGGGTTCCGACATCAACCAGGTCAACGCTTCGACTTGTTCTTCCGTGAATTCTTGACCCTCATCTATGATCAACACATCAAACGTGGATGACAAAAAGTCCCGATATTCAAGGAATACTTCGGAAAGATCTGGAGTTAGGGCATTGACTGACTGGCGATCAGTGTCGCGAGCAATTGCATTTGCAAGACGAGGCCAGGATGTCACCTGAAGAGAATCATTTGATTTGGCATCAAACTGACGTTGCGTGCTTTTCATGCCCAGCTGCGTACAGAGAAAGGACTGGACTCCAGGACGGTGACACATGATCAGCGTTCGAGCCGAAGTAGTACTCATTTGCGCACCAAGCTTGGCCGCAATGACCGTCTTTCCTGTGCCCGCGCCTCCGACAACAACGACCCGATCCGACGACAACAACTCGCGGTACGAAGCTACCTGACTTTCGACCATGAAAGATTGCCGTCGAGTCTCTCTTTCGAGAGCTATCCCAGTCTCGGCCGCTCCAGCAGCCGTTACCACTTCTAGAGTAAACGAAGGCCGGAGAAGATTCGAAGCCTTGTTGATGAGATCCGGACTAATCGGCCCGCACGTTCCCCAGCTTTGCCGAACACGGCGGAGCGCTTCGAGAGGATCCTTCAAGTCCTCGATATCGAGAATTTGCTCTCGGGGAGCGTCCGGTCCAAGATCACCTGAAACTAGTGCGCCAGGCAGGGCTACGGCGTGCGCAAATGAAGTCCGATTGATCTTAAGCTTCTCGCTAAGGAAACGTTGAAGCACGTATCGCTGGTCCGCAGCCTGCTTAAAAGGGGATCGGGACAACTCGTTCCACGATGATGAACCGCGAGGCTGCGTCCACCAGGTGCCGAACTCTGTTTTGATACCACCTCCCTTAACCTCGACCACCAGAATTCCCATTTGTTGGTGCAATATAAGAAAGTCGATCTGCCGGAGGTCCGCGTGAGGTCTTCCGAACAGTCCTACGGGGACATCGGACATCACTGTGAACGAGTCTGGTAACTGTTTGAAGGCCTCGAAGACCAGTTGTTCGGACATCGGTGCGTTGGTATCAAGGGTCTGCGGGATGAGATGCGCCACTGGTCGTCCTCCAAATCGTTCGTCCTATCGTAGCCGGTTACCCCTCTGAGTTACCGGCAGGCGGGCGTCTTGCAACCATGCAGGGTGCTGGCAATAAGCCCCCTGTTCGATTGCTTCAAGCTGCTCTGTGTTTAGCCGATGCAACACCCTTGGCAGACCGCACCACCGCATCCGACGCTGGATTGCAGCGGGTTCGCGCCCTTAGACACAACTTCGCGGTGCGCGCGGACTCGACCGCGAACGAACCCTCGACCGCACGCGACCCGGGTACAGAGTGAGTCGATGGACGCGCACAGCTCCGGCGCTCAACCGTCGTTGTCGGTCGACGAGATAATCGAACGACAGGACGAGTTCCAGGAGCTCTTCATGACCTTCTGGGAACGGAATCCCTCGCGACGAGACAGCGGCGCTTAGCACCCTGCGGACGCGGACGGGACTGACGCCGCATTGCGCCCTCTGACAACGCACGAGATTTGGGTGCTGCTATCGGACAGAGTCGACCGTCCCTCAATGCCTTTGCGGCGGTTATCGTGCTGGGATCCGAGGACTGGAGAGCAGGGTTGGGTCGGCGCACTGAATTGCTATAAGCCGACCAGCAGCGCCGCAGGCCCGGTTGTCACGCCCGAGATTTCCTTCCGACGCGAAGTGACTGAACCTGGCCATCGGATCACCCCCTACTCCCCTCGCGCGCGCCTGCGGTCCTCCGGGGTGAAAGCCGATACCGAACACGCATCGACACCGGCCGAGCGCTTCCGATGCTGGTAGTCCGCTACCGAATCGAAGGCAGCCGTAACGCCGACCGACGTCGAGACGTACGTCATCGACTTGTCGCGCTGAAAACCCAGATCGGCACCCACCTCGACGGCGTCGATGTTCGATCCCAGGAACACGAAGTCCCAGCTGTACTCGGACTCCTGCCGATGGATCAATTCCCGCACAGCAGAATTCGTCCATTCCCGGCTCGCATTCTCGTGACCGTCGGTCATCACGAGCGCCGTCACCGAGCCGGGACGCTCGCCCTCCGGTTTCGCGGCCAGCCCGGCACCGACCTCGCTGACGAGCCGGCCGATCGCGTCGTGCAACGCGGTGCCGCCCCGCGGCTCGAGCACGAGCGGAGCGACGCCCTCGATGGGCGTGTTGTCGTAGACCAGCTCATACCGGTCGTCGAACTGCGCGAGCGTAACCACGGTGCGACCGTCGGCCTCACGCTCCTTGGTGATGAACGAATCGAATCCGCCGCGGGTGTCGTCGGCGATGGAATACATCGAGCCGGACCGGTCGAGCAGTGCGGCGACGAGGGACAGCTGGGGGTTGGTCATGGTTTCCTCCTACAGGTCGCAGCCGAAACTGCAATGAGTGAATTGGATTTGGCGAGAACGCAAGTGATGTTCGCGTCGATCACCGGAGGGCGACTGTCGTGCCGCCCGAGAACGCCGAATCGTGCAGCTCGATCTCGGCAGGCACGGTCCCAACGGGGACGTCGAACACGACGGTCGTGTCCAGCGCGTTGCCCGGATTGATCTGTTCGTAGCCGATGCCCTCGTCGAGGTAGGCGGTCGCGAGGCTGTCGACGGAGTACTGCTTTCCGTCCGCGTCGAGCAACTTCTGCGAGGACGCGTCCAAGCTCTGTGCTCGGTCGCCGATGTTGCGCACGGCCATCGTCACCTGGACGTACTCACCCTGCGCGGTCTGCGTCAGGTACTCCGAGCCGACCGTCGCGACGGGTGGTGCGACCGCGGTGACAACGAATTCGAACTTTCCGTCGCGCACAGGGACGCCCATTCCCGGCTGAGTCGGCTCGGCCGGGGCCGCAGGAGCCGCTTCTTCCGACGACGGGGATCCGGCCGGCGCGGGAGCTGTCGGGCTCTCCGACGAACCACCACCGATGAGCCGAATGAGGACACCCAGCACGACGAACGCCAATATGACGGTCAGGATCTTGTGTCGGGCAAACCAACTCTTCTTCTGCTCGGGAGCGGGCGGGGCGTACTGCTGCTGGGGGTTCGGGTTGTGGTTGGTCATGTCGAAATTCCTCTCGTTCGGCGATGCATCAACCACACCGCAGTCGGGCCTGTCCGCGCCTCAGCTGACCGGTCGGTGCGCCTCCTACTTTCGGTCGCATACCGACGGTGATGCGGGCCTATCGGGCGATCCGTCGTGTCGGTGCTCGGCCGTACGCTGCTGTTCGTGAGCACCCACCGGACAGGCACCCTGCGCCGCAAAGCCTGGACGACGGCGGCGGTAGCCTTCAGCCTGTTCTGCTCGTTGATGACCGCCGGCTTGGCCGGCTCCTCCGGAACGCCGGGGTGGAACCTGGGCATCGGCGTCGCGCTCAACCTGATCGCCGGTGTCGCCTTGATCTGGCGACACGAGCGGCCATGGGTGGTTCTGGGGCTGGCGTTGGCCGGGCCTCTGTTCTTCGCCACCGATGCGACGGCGGCGTTGATCGCTCTGTTTGCCGTCGGTGCGTTTGCACGCACCAAGCCGCTGGTGATGGCCGCCGTCGCGGTGTTCTTAGTGTGTGGGGTGTCGTTGACGTACGACGCGCATCGGAGTCGGTACTACTCCGTCCTGACCATCGGCTCGACCAAGACCAAGGACGGGTCGACGCCAGTCGAATGGGACGTCCCGGCGTGGATTCCGTGGGTCGTCGCTGCAGTGCTGGTCGGGTTGGTGGTGGGTGGAGCAGTGCTACGCCGCACCCGATCCGACCTGACGGAGGCCGTGGTCACGCGAGACAAAGTGACGGTGGAGTCCAACGCACTTCGTGAGGAGATGCTGCTGAATGCGGAACGTGCCCGCATCGCCCGCGACATGCACGACACCCTCGCCGCCAGCCTCAGTCGCATCTCGTTGTTCGCAGGCGGAATGCAAGTCAACAGCGCCGACGGGCCCGAGAAGGTAGCCCAGACGGCGTCGATGATTCGACAGACCGCGCATGATGCGTTGGACGAGCTCAAGCGCATCATCGGCGTGCTACGCGGATCGGCCGATGCCTCAAGCGGTGGTCGGCAAAGCGTCGAGGGCATTTCCGATCTGGTGCACTCGGCGCGGGACGCAGGCTTGCACACGACGCTGATGCTCGACGTGACGCCCGGTGAAATTGGTGCTGCGAGCAGTCATGTGGCGTATCGGGTGGTGAAAGAATCGCTCACCAACGCCCAGAAGCATGCTGGCGGTTCGACCATTCGGGTGGCGGTGAATGGGTCCGATCAGACGGGCGTGCGCGTCGATGTGCGCAATCATCTGATGGGGCAACCTGCGTTCGCGCACGGGTCGGGTACAGGGTTGGCGGGCTTGGCCGAACAGGTCCGCGGGGTGGGCGGCACGTTCACTGCCGGCGCGCAGCCGAACGAGTTCGTGGTGTCGTGTTGGTTGCCGTGGTACTCCTGACGGGCAGTGTCGGAGTCGCGTTCTAAGCTCAGCGAACCATGACAGCGCCAGCCGTGATCACCGTTCTGGTCGTCGACGACGACCCCTTCGTTCGGCGGGGAGTGACCGACATATTTGCGAAGACCCCGGACATTTCGGTGGTGGCGGATGTAGAGGATGGCGATCGGGTGCCTGCTGCGGTGGCGGCGTTCCGGCCGCATGTGGTGTTGATGGATCTTCAGATGCGACGGGTCGGCGGACTGGAATGCACCCGCACGTTGATGACGCTCGCCCATCGGCCGAAAGTTATTGCGATGACGGCAATGGATGTGGACGATCTGGTCGTACGTGCCATCGAGGCCGGGGCACACAGCTTCCTGAGTAAGAGCGAGGCACCCGAGACGTTCCATCAGTCGGTTCGAGCAGTGGCATCTGGCAACACGTTGTTCAGTGAGGATTCGCTCCGGAAGATTGTGGCGACGTCGATGTTGCCGGCGGCTCCTGCATCGGTGTCGATGGACGTGCTGAGCCCCCGGGAGCGAGAAGTGCTGCGCATCTTGGCTACTGGCTCGACCAATGCGGATATCTCCTCCGAGCTGTACCTCAGCGAGACAACGGTGAAGACCCATATCTCCGGGATCTTCGTGAAACTCGGTGTGCGCAATCGAGTCGAGGCGGCACTGGCTGCCTTCCGGGCAGGAATGGTCACGTGAACGAGCCGAGCCGAGCCAGAGCCCTTGACCACCAATCGGATTCATTCTCCACGTATCTTCCTTCCTTGTTGATACCTTCACTCTGCCCGCATTGATCTGCACGGGGGGAGATACGTGACCACACTGGTTGCCCGCCAGCCCACTGCGAGCAGGCTGTACGGACAAGTACTCGTGGTTCGCGGTCTTCTTGAGTCCATTGCGTGCGATGAGGTCATCGTGCCCACCAGCCCGAGCTTTCGCCCGTGCGACACGTGGTTCTCGGTTCTCGGTGTCGAGGACGGCACGGTGCCCGCCAGACGAACGAGTCCGACCCTTTCCCACCGACTCGAATCACGTCCCCGCCTGGCTGCTGGACATAGCCCCACGAAAGGCACAGATTGGTCGACTGGCTCATCGATGGTCTCAGAGCCTCGTT
>NZ_JBHNYO010000020.1:0-103313 GCF_054960675.1 Rhodococcus sp. PSi06 | reverse complement strand
CCCCCCCCCCCCCCCCCCCCCCCCCCCCCCCCCGGGGCCCCCCCCGGTTCTGCGTTGTGTCGGTTTCCTGCCAGATCGTGTACTACTCCCAGCGGCCGGTTTCGGCGGCCGCACGGTGGGTCTGTTCGAGGAAGGCCAGTAACAGCGCATCGGGATCTCGGGCGGTACGCACCTCGGAATAGGGCAGGACGTACTCGCCGAGTTCGCGATCGAAGTAGGCCGGGGCCTCGACGGCCGGATGGCTGTCGTAGCCGTCCGGGTTGGGGTAGGCGTAGGAGTAGAAGACCCCTTCGGTGGCCCCACCCGGCCAGAATCCCGCGCTCGAGACCTCGTCGCTGTACGCCTCGTGCATCACCCAGTCCGCACAGTTCGGAACACCGCCCGGGTGCTGCGGTGCAGATCGTCCGGAAAAGCGGGTGACTGCGAGATCGAAGGCACCCCAGAAGAAGTGAACCGGGCTGGATTTACCGCGAAAACCGGCGCGGAACTCGGAGAACACGCGATGTGCGCTGACCAGGGCACGCCAGAACTTCTCGATCGCGTCCGCGTCGTAGGAGGCGTGCTCGACGTCCTCCGCGAACGGCGTGGCGTCCGGCAGTTCGACCGGCTTTCCCATGATTTTCGCATCGACGCCGAGCTGAGTGAGCAGATCGGTGTACTCGGCGAAGAAGTCTGCGACAGTGCGGGCTTCGAGCTTCATGGTGCGGCGCTCGCCGTCCGTGGTGGCCAGGATCAACTGGTGCGCGAGAAAGTCGAAACGAATTTCGAGGCCCCGATCGTCGCCCAGCGGCATCAGCGACGTCGTCAGACCCGAAGCGTCGACGTACAGCGCTACTCCCCACCAGTGGTTGAGCGGAGGCGCGAGCGCCATTCGGGTCTTACCGACGATCTGGGTCCACAGATGCACCGTGTCGCGAGTGTCCGACCAACCCTCGATCGTCAATTCCGGCCACGCGTCGTACGAATTCGTCATGTGTCGATGATGCATGGAATTGCGGCTCGCGGACACGTTTCTGCTCGCCGCCGCACTGGCCGGGTCACGGGCGTCGACGGTACGGTTGTGCGCACAGGGGGCGGAACGAACCTGCCCACCCGTCGATGCGGAGGTTCTCGAGGTGTCCACCGATCCCAATCTCGATGTGTTCGACGACGCCCGGGTGGCGGCTGTATATGTCGACTACATCGGTCCCACCGAGGGATTTCTCGATCGAGGTGAGACGGCGGCACTGATTGCGGCAGCAGACCTGGCGCGCGACAGTCCGGTGTTGGATGTGGGGGTCGGGAGCGGACGTACGACGGGGTTGCTTCGGTTGTTGAGCGACCGATACGTTGCGATCGACTACGCGCCGAGCATGATCGACGCCTTCCGTCGCAATTTTCCAGACCTTCCCGCGCACGTGGCCGACGCCCGCGATCTGGCAGAGTTCGCCGACGGTGAGTTCGGCCTGGTCGTGTTCAGCAATTGTGGAATCGACGCCGTCTCGCACGAGGAACGCGCCCGCGTGTTGTCGGAGTTCGCCCGGGTGTCGGGCGAGGGCGGGATCCTGGTGTTCTCGACCCTCAACCGCGGGGGTCGGTCCTACCGCGAGAATCCGTTTCAGCTGAAGCGGCCGACCACCAGATTCACAGTGTCCCCACGAAACATCTTGATGGGCTTCGGTCGCCGCGTACTCGACCCCGCCGCTCAGATGCGCGGCGTCAGGAACTGGTTGGCCAATCGGTCCAAGGCCGAGGATCACCTCGAGTGGGCCACTGCACCGTTGGCCGCCCACGAATATGCGCTCGTCATGCACTTCTCGACGTTGGACGACATCCGCGATCTCGTCACCGGTGCCGGCTACGAGCTGATTGCGATCTACAGCGACGACGGCGACATCAACCCCCCGGACCGGCACGAGTCCTCCGCCGACTTCTTCACCGTTCTCGCCCGAAAGGGCACTCAGGATTTCAGCAGCGCAGACTGAAGTTCCGAGGTCAGGTTCAGAGAGCCTCGAGGGCGCTGGTCATCTTCTCCACGGTGTCCGGAGCGACCTTGGCCTCGAAACCCGCCTTCAGGAAAGGGCCGGCAACCTTTGCGGCACCATTGAATTCGACTTGTGCGTGGTAGTCGATCCGGGTCGACTCGGGGCTCTCGGCCGTCAACGTGATGTCGTCGACACTGGTGGCCGTCTTGTTCTTTCCCTCGAGCACGATGTGGTCGGGCTCATCGGTGACCAGGGTGTAGGTCAACTCCGTTGTGATTCCGAACAACTTGGAGACGTTGTGCCATTGTGTTCCGACGGCGACCGGCCCGTCGGAAACCTGTGTGCAGCTTTGGGTTCCGGGATCCCACGACGGTGCGTTGGAAAAGTCGCGAAGAAATGCGGCCGCCGACTCCATCGAGACAGCGGCGGTGAAAGTGCGGGTGACGTCGACCATGGGGATTCTTCCTTGCCGTGGGGGGATCAGTCTTCGAACGGGACGCCGAGGTGATCGGCGAGCCTGCGCATGGTGCCGACGATCTGATCCTCGGTCACCCGCGGAAAGCCGGCCATCGCACGAAATTCCGGGTCTGTGACGCGCGACCAGTCGTACACCTGAGTCAGGGCAGTCCGATCCTCGGCGACTGCTTCGAGTTCCCAGGACCATCGCGTGCCACGAGGTTCCAGTCCTCGGCGGTTGGGAATCCAGCCGATGTGTCGATCCTGCTCGAACACGAACACGGTGTTCTCCATGACGTACTCGCCGAGCTCGGGCTGATACATATCCATCGCGAAGGTGTCGCCCACCGCGCCCAGTGGCGTCGGGTCGATTGCGCCGCGCAGCATGTCCGATCCGTCGACCGCGGCCTGGACCTCGGGATTGGCGAGAGCGGTGAACACCGACGCAGGGGGAGCGTCGATCACGCGCCGGACGGTCAACTCTTCGGTCATCTGGCACGCCTTCCAGTTGTTCGAGCAGGCTGCGGACTTACCCGCGGTTGCGTGTGCACAAACTCCGGCAAAGGAAGTTTTGCCTCGCAGTGGACACAGCGACGAAACACGACCGCCACGTCGCATTCGTACAGTCGCCGGGTCGGACTCCGCAAAATCCAGCTGTGGAGCAGCACCTTGTCAAGGGGTAGCCATGAGTGGAAATACCGTACGCCTGCAGGCGATCAAAGACGTCGAGGCGTATGTGCCGCCTGCGGTCAGCTTCGTCGGAGACGAGAAGCCGGGCGAGATCTTCGGCGAGAACGTCTTCAGCAAGGTCGTCATGCAGAAGCGTCTGCCCAAATCGGTCTTCAAGTCCGTGATGGCGACGATCGACAAGGGCAAGAAGCTCGATCCCATGGTCGCCGACGCGGTGGCGTCGGCGATGAAGGACTGGGCCCTGGAGAAGGGTGCGACGCACTATGCGCACGTCTTCTATCCCCTCACCGGGCTCACGGCCGAGAAGCACGACAGCTTCTTCGATCCGGTCGGCGACGGCAGTGCACTCGCCGAATTTGCGGGTAAGACGCTGATCCAGGGCGAGCCCGATGCGTCGAGCTTCCCCAACGGCGGCCTACGCAACACGTTCGAGGCCCGTGGCTACACCGGCTGGGACGTCACCAGCCCGGCGTACGTACTCGAGAACCCGAACGGCAACACCCTGTGCATTCCCACGGTGTTCGTCTCGATGACCGGTGAAGCACTCGATCACAAGACGCCGTTGCTGCGCTCACAGCAGGCCATGGGCGGTCACGCCGAGCGCATTCTGAAGCTGTTCGGTCACGAGGACATCGAGAACATCGTCTCGTTCTGTGGACCGGAGCAGGAGTACTTCCTCGTCGATCGACACTTCTTCCTCGCTCGCCCCGACTTGCTGAATGCCGGACGCACCCTGTTCGGCTCGAAGCCGCCCAAAGGCCAGGAGTTCGACGACCACTACTTCGGTGCCATTCCCGAGCGCGTGCTCGGCTTCATGATGGACACCGAGCGTGAGCTGTTCAAGCTCGGCATTCCGGCCAAGACCAGGCACAACGAGGTTGCACCCGGACAGTTCGAGATCGCGCCGATGTTCGAGCGCGGCAACATCGCAGCCGACCACCAGCAACTGCTGATGACGACCTTCAAGACCATCGCCAAGAAGCACGGCATGGAATGTTTGTTCCACGAGAAGCCCTTCGAGGGCGTCAACGGCTCGGGCAAGCACGTCAACTTCTCGCTCGGGAACTCCGAACTCGGATCGCTGCTCGTGCCCGGTGACAACCCACACGACAACGCCCAGTTCCTCGTCTTCTGTGCCGCCGTCATCCGCGCGGTGCACAAGTACGGCGGACTGCTGCGCGCCTCGGTGGCGTCGGCGACCAACGATCACCGACTCGGGGCCAACGAGGCACCGCCCGCGATCATCTCGATCTTCCTGGGCGATCAGCTGGCCGATGTGTTCGATCAGATCGCCAAGGGTGCAGCCACGTCGTCGAAGGGCAAGGGCACCATGATGATCGGTGCGGACACCCTGCCCGTGCTGCCGACCGACCCCGGCGACCGCAACCGTACGAGTCCGTTCGCGTTCACCGGCAACAGGTTCGAGTTCCGCGCCCCCGGCTCGATGCAGACCGTCAACGGCCCGATGGTCACGATCAACACGATCATGGCCGAGGCGCTGGACTACATGGCGACGAACCTCGAGACGGCCATCGCCGACGGGACCGATTTCGACACCGCCGTGCAGAACCTGTTGACGGAGATCATCACCGAACACGGTGCAGTGGTGTTCAACGGTGACGGCTATTCGGACAACTGGCAGATCGAGGCCGAGGCTCGCGGACTGCCGAATCTCCGGACCACCCTCGACGCGTTGCCGGAGTTGATCTCCGAGTCGGCGATGGAACTGTTCGAGAAGTACAAGGTGTTCAACCACCGGGAGATGCACTCGCGGTACGAAATCGGGCTCGAGCAGTATGCGCTGACGGTGTTCGTCGAGGCGCGTCTGACGCTGGAAATGGGTCAGACGTCCATCCTGCCGGCGGCAGTGCGATACCAGACCGAACTGGCGCAGAACGTCAGCGCACTCAAGGGCGCAGGCGTCGACGACGTGGACATGTCTGCGCTGCACTCGGTCTCGGCTCCGCTGTCGGAGCTGCGCGCAGCGTTGGCGACCTTGAAGGGCGCGTTGGAAGCAGATCCGGGCGGCGACGCTCTGGCCGAGGCGACCCACGCCAAGGACGAGTTGTTGCCTGCCATGGCTGCCGTGCGTTCTGCATCCGACACCCTCGAGGCGATGGTGGCCGACGACCTGTGGCCACTGCCGACCTATCAGGAGATGCTCTACATTTTGTAAGTGCCTGCGTGAGCAATGTCTCGAGGTGGAATAGCTTCGTGGATCTCTTCGGTTCGGGTGAAGGACGCAGGTAGTGCACGCCCAAATGAGGAGTAGAGATCCATGAAGCTGTTTTCCCCCTTGACGCTCGGTGATCTGACATTGGAGAACCGTCTGGTGATGGCCCCGTTGACGCGGACGCGCTCCGGCCGGGACGGCGTGCCGGGACCCCTGGTGGTCGAGCACTACAAGCAGCGTGCGTCGTTGGGCCTCATCGTCAGCGAGGGCACCTACCCGAGCCACGCGGGCCAGGGCTTTCCCGGTCAGCCCGGGCTGGTGACCGACGAACAGGTCGAGGGATGGCGAGCGGTGGCCGGCGCCGTGCACGCCGACGGCGGCTTCATCTTCGCTCAGGTCATGCATGCGGGTCGGGTCACCCACGAGGCGACGACGGGCGGCCGCGAGGTCGTCGGGCCCAGCGCCATTGCCATCGACGGGGATACTCACACGTACGAGGGCAAGAAGCCGTACCCCACTCCGCGCGCTCTGCGTGAGGACGAATTGCCGTCGGTGATCGCCGATTTCGTGCAGGCATCGAAGAATGCGGTCGCCGCCGGTATGGACGGTGTCGAGGTGCACGGTGCCAACGGGTACCTGTTGCACGAGTTCCTCTCGCCGGCCTCGAACCAGCGTGACGACGTGTACGGCGGCTCGCCGGAGAATCGGGCCCGCTTTGTGGCCGAGGTCGTCGAGGCCGTGGCCGACGCGCTGGGAGCAGGCAAGGTCGGAATTCGCATTTCACCCGAACACAACATCCAAGATGCGCTCGAGACGGACTCCGACGACGTGCGTGCCACCTACCGTGCGCTGGTCGAGCGACTCGCGCCGCTCGGTCTGGCGTACCTCAGTGTGCTGCACAAGGATCCGGCCGGTGAACTGGTGCAGGATCTACGCCGGGCGTTCGGTGGCGTTGTGTTCGTCAACAGTGGCTTCGGTGAGATCACCAGCCGCGACGAGGCGCTCGCGCTCCTCGAGGACAATGTCGGTGACGCGGTAGTGGTCGGACGCCCGGCCATCGCCAACCCCGATCTCGCGTACCGCTGGCGCGAGGATCTGCCGCTGAACGAGCCCGATCCGAGCACGTTCTACACCGATGGCGCGAAGGGCTACACGGACTACCCGGCGTTCAGCGCCTAGCAGTACCCGGCGTTTGCCGACCAGATATTCAGATGCCCACCGTCACAGGTGGGCATCTGAACAATCTGTGGGCAAACGGTCGAACATGCGAGGCTGGACAGTTTCCGCTCTAGAAGTCCGCGGTCTTACGGGCGCGGATCTTGCTGACGATCGAGAACACGACGGCGATGACCATCAGCGAGTAGAGCACGATGGTGATGCCGCTGCTGACGAGAATCGACGGATCGCCTTCGCTGACGGCGAGTGCGCGTCGAAGTGATTCTTCGGCGAGCGGACCGAGGATCACTGCGATCAGTACCGGGGCGAGCGGAATCTCGTAGCGCCGCATCATGAATCCGACGATGCCGAGCCCGAGCATGAAGATCAGATCCACGATCGACGCACTGGACGCGTAGACACCCAGGGCGGCGAACACCGAAATACCCGCGTAGAGGTGGTTCTTCGGGATTTTCAGCAGCTGCGCCCACAGCGGTGCGAACGGCAGGTTGAGGATCAGCAGCACGATCATTGCCACGAAGAGGCTGGCCAGCAGGGCCCAGACGATGTCTCCGCTGCGTTCGAAGAGCAGCGGCCCGGGCTGCATGCCGTACTGCTGGAAGGCTGCGAGCAGGATTGCGGCCGTGGCCGAGGTGGGTAGCCCCAGGGCGAGCAGGGCGCCCATAGCCGTTCCGGCCGTGGAGTTTCCGGCTGCCTCCGGTCCGGCGACACCGCGAATCGCACCTTTGCCGAACATCGGATTCTTACGCTTGCGGTCGAGTCTGCGCTCGGTGCCGTAGGCCAGGAAGCTCGGAACCTCGGCACCGCCGGCGGGAATCACGCCGAACGGTACGCCGAATGCGGTTCCACGCAGCCACGCCGGGAGTGCCTCCCGGAACTCCGCCTTGCTCAGCCACGGCCGCCCCTGCGATTTGACGAGCGACCGGTCCTCGGGCCGACCGATCTTGGACGCGATGTGAATGACCTCGCCGAGAGCGAGCATCGCCACGGTGATGACGACGATGTGAATGCCGTCGAACAGGGCCGGTACCTCGAAGGTGAATCGTGAAGCGCCCGAGGGTCCGTCGATGCCGATCACGGCCAGGGTGAGGCCGATCAGCAGTGCGGTCAAACCTTTGAGGGCGGAGTCCGAGACCACAGCCGAGGTGGCGATGAAGGCGAACACTGCGAGAGCGAGGTATTCGGCCGGGCCGAAGTTCGTTGCCAGATCTGCGAGCGTCGGCGCGAAGAACACCACCAGGGTCGTGGCGATCATGCCGCCGATGAACGACGCGATGGCCGAGGTGGCCAGAGCCTGCGGGGCTCGTCCGTTCTTGGCCATCCTATGACCCTCGAACGTTCCGGCGATGGCCGTGCTGTTGCCGGGGGTGTTCATCAGAATGCCGGAGATGGAATCGCCGAACAGACCGCCGAAATACACTCCGGCGAACATGATCAGCGCAGCGGTGGGGTCGAGGGTGAACGTGACGGGCAGCAGCAGCGCCACCGCCATGGCGGAACCGAGACCGGGCAGGACGCCCACGGCGGTGCCGAGCAGTGCGCCGACGAACACCCAGACCAGGTTCATCGGAGTCAGCGCAGTGCCGAAACCGTCGAGAAGGTTGTTCAATGAATCCATCGGAAGTTCAGCTCCGTCAGAATATCTGGGCGAGAACGCCGCCGGGCAGGGTCAGGCCGAGGCCCGCGGAGAACACGATCTGAACGGCGCTCGACACCAGCAGAGCAACTGCCGCGTCGAACACGTATCGGCGACCGCCCAATCCGATCGACACGCCCCAGAACAGCAGCGCGCCGGCGAGAACCCAGCCGAGCGGGTCGAGAAGGGCGATGAACGCTGCCACCGTTCCGACGGTGATCGACAGGGTGCGCCAGTTGCTGACGGTGCCGGTGTGCGGCGCTCCGTCGTCGTCGACCCCACGATCGATCACGTCGGGTTTCATCATGAGCTGGATGGTGACGAGTACGGCGACGACGAAGCAGCCACCGGCGACGATGGCGGGAAAGACCTGCGGTCCAGGCGATGTGGCGGTCGGAGGAACGTTCATCGTGATGGTTCCGTAGACCAGGAACGCTCCGAGCGCGACGAGCAGTGCCGGGACGATCAGGCCGCTTCGGCCCGTCCAGAAGGACCGGGATGTGCCCGTGTCCGTGTCGGTGGTCGTCGTTGTCATACCAGCCCCAGCTCCTCGAGAATTCCGGTGATGCGCGCTTGCTCGACGTCGAGGAATTCGCCGAATTCTTCTCCCGTCAGGACCGATTCCTTCCAACGGTTGCGCTCGACGGCCGTCGCCCACTGCTCGGTCTCGACCATCTCGGTCACGATGTCGACGAGCGTCTGGCGGTCCTCGTCCGAGATCCCTGGCGGCGCAACGATTCCACGCCAGTTGACGAGGTCGACGTTGTAGCCCTGCTCGATGAACGTGTCCACGTCGAAGTCTTCGAGCGGCTCGGGGGATGCCACCGCCAGCGCGCGCACATTGCCGGCTTCGATCTGATCGCGGAAATCGTTGAAGCCGCTGACCGCGACGCCGACGGTGTTGGACAGCAGTGACGTCAGTACCTCACCGCCGCCGGAGTAGGCGATGTAATTGATTGCGGCCGGGTCGATGTCGGCTTCCTGCGCCAATTGGCCCGCGACGATGTGGTCGATTCCGCCGAGGGATCCGCCGCCGATGGGAAGACCGCCGGGATTGGCCCGCCAGGCCTCGATCATGTCGTCGAGATTCTGGATCGGCGAGTCGTTGGGAACGACGAACACCTCGAAGTCCTCGGCGAGCTTGGCGATCGGCACGGTGTCGGACAAGGTGGTCGCGGAGTTGTTGATCGCGATTCCGCCGAGCATGACGGTGCCGGTGATCATGACGGTGGTGGGCTGGCCGCTGAGGTTCTCGAGTTGGCTCAGGCCGATGGTGCCACCGGCACCGGGGACATTGACCACCTGCGCGTTGTTGACGATGCCGTCGCTGCGAAGGGCTTGCTGTGACTCGCGGGCGACCAGGTCCCAGCCCCCGCCCGCGGCCGCCGGTGCGATCAGGGTGAGTTTGGCTCGGGCGTCGGAGCCGCTGGCACTGCGGGCTGCATCGATCCCGGCGACGGTAACTGCTCCCACCACCACCAAGGCTCCGACCGTTCGTAGCAGTGTGGGCGATATCGCCATCAGAGACCTTTCATGTGATGTGTCACAGCGCCAGGTTAGATACTGTTTGTCTCATTAGTCCAATTGTTGGAACGAGCAGTGGGAGCACGACGTGGCGGTAGCGAGCGCAGTGGCAGTGGCGATGAGCAACACCCCCGAGGGGCAGGAAGCGTTGCGACGCGGTGCCGCGGAGGCCGAGTTGCGCCAGGCGCAGCTGATCGTGTTGTCCGTGGTGGACCGCGATTCCGTATCGGCGGATGACCGCAGCGCGGCGCAGGCGGAACTGGACCGGACTCTTCCTGGAACAGAGGCAACCCTGCGCGTCGAGCCGGACGGCGGCGACCCGGCCGGTGCCCTGGTCGATCTCGTCGCCGACGTCGGTGCGGGCATGGTCGTCATCGGATCGAAGCGTCGATCCGCCGTCGGCAAGTTCTTGATGGGCAGCACGGTGCAGCGAGTTCTGCTGGACAGTCCCGTCCCCGTCCTCGTCGTGAAAGCGCCGTAACCCGGTAGTATCGGACAAACTTCACACCACACGACCCCGAGGAATCATGGACAGCGATAAACCCGGGCCGGACACGGCTCCCCGCACTACAGCTACTACGTGCGAGGCGGTGTCCGGCGAATGAGCGTTCTGCTCACTCTTCTGCTCGGCCTGCTCGTCGTTTTCCTCATCACCGTCGCCACCGGCTACTTCGTGGCTCAAGAATTCGCGTACATGACCGTCGACCGGTCTCGGCTCAAGGCGCGCGCCGAAGCCGGCGACGCGGTTGCGGCTCGCACGTTGACCGTCACCAAGCGCACGTCGTTCATGCTGTCCGGTGCTCAGTTGGGCATCACGGTCACAGGTCTGCTGGTCGGCTACGTCGCCGAGCCTTTGATCGGCCGATCGTTCGGTGCCATTCTCGGCGGCATCGGAATCCCGACGGCTATCGGTGTCGGCCTCGGTGCCGTCCTGGCGATCACGTTCGCGACGTTCGTGCAGATGCTCTTCGGTGAACTGTTCCCCAAGAACTTCGCCATCGCCCGTCCCGAGCCCGTGGCTCGATGGCTCTCGCTGTCGACGACCATCTACCTCAAGCTGTTCGGCTGGTTGATCACCATCTTCGATCAGTCGTCGAACCTGCTGCTCAAAGCGTTGAAGATCGAGCCCGTGCACGACGTGGAACATTCGGCCAGTCCCCGCGACCTCGAGCACATCGTCTCCGACTCACGCGAGACCGGCGATCTGCCCGACGAGCTATCGACCCTGCTCGATCGCATTCTGGACTTCCCGACGCGCAACGTCGAGCACGCGATGATTCCGCGTTCACGAGCCGCCACGGTGCGCGACACCGATACTCTCGGTGAGGTGAAAGCGTTGATGGGACAGGAGCATTCGCGGTATCCGGTACTCGACGAGAACGACGGGATCGTCGGCGTGATCCACCTGCACGACGTGCTGGCCTCCACCGAGCCCGATTCGACGCCGATCTCCGGACTCACCCGCGACGCACTGATTCTTCCCGAGATGCAGAGCCTGCCCGACGCGATGCGCGAGCTGCGGGCGACACGCAACCAATTGGCCTGTGTCATCGACGAATACGGCGGTCTCACCGGTGTCATCACCATCGAGGATCTGGCCGAGGAACTCGTCGGTGAGATCACCGACGAGCACGACGACGGTGTTCTCGACCCCAGTCCGGTCAGCGCCGAGGATGGCAGCTGGACGATGGCGGGCGAGGTGCACGTCGACGAGGTCGAGCGGGCCATCGGGGTGGATCTGCCCGACGGTGACTACGAGACCATCGCCGGATTCGCTATCGCACACCATGGTTCGCTACCCGATGTCGGGACCCGTATCGAAGTGGATCTGCCGCCGGACAATGCAGATCTGGCCAACGACGACGAGACCCCCATCCGCTTCGTCACGATCGAAGTGCAGGAGATCGACAGTCACGTGCCGTCGCTGCTCACCCTGACCATCGACGAGCGGGCAGCCGAGCACGACGAGAATTCGGCAGAGTCCGACACCGCAGGAGCACACCGATGAGCAATCTCTGGGTCTTTCTGGTCGTCACCATCGGTCTCATCGCTGCGAGCGCGTTCTTCGTCGCGGTCGAGTTCGCGTTGCTCGCGGCCAAGCGGCATCGCCTGGAAGACGCTGCACCGAATTCGCGATCCGCTCGCGCCGCGCTGCGGAGCTCCTCCGAGTTGACGGTGCTGCTCGCCGGTTCGCAGCTCGGTATCACCGTCTGCACCCTTGCCCTCGGTGCGACCACCAAGCCGGCCGTGCACTACTGGCTCACCCCGCTGTTCGAGAGCATCGGCCTGCCGTACTGGTTCGCTGACGTTCTCGGATTCGTTCTCGCCCTGATCATCGTCACGTTCCTGCACTTGGTCGTCGGCGAGATGGCACCGAAGTCCTGGGCCATCGCACACCCGGAGAAGTCGGCGACGATGCTCGCACTACCGATGCGCGCGTTCATGTTTCTCACGCGTCCGGTGCTGACGGCGCTGAACAACATGGCGAACTGGTGCCTGCGCAAGGTGGGCGTCGAGCCGGCCGACACCGTGGGCACCGGCCAGAATGCGGACGATCTGCGTCAACTGGTGGAGCACTCGGTCAATGTCGGTGCTCTGGACGCGAGCTATCAGGCGCAGATATCCGGAGCCCTGGAACTGCAGGATCTCACCGTCGGCGATCTGGTTGCCGGAAGCGGCGCGCCGACGTCGGTCCCGTCGTCGGCGTCGATCGACGACGTGCGCGAGGCGTCGCGCATCAGCGGGCACCTACGGATCCTGGTCAGCGACGAGGATGTCGTGAAAGGTGTTGTGCACGTTCGGGATACGTTGACCGATCCCGAGAATCTGGCCGAGATCACCCGTCCGGCATACACACTGGAGTCCACCACTCCGGTGTATGTGGCGCTGGCGTCGATGCGCGAGACCCGGCACCATCTGGCGTTGGTGGTGGACGCTTCGGTAGGGGCGGGTGAGACATCTCGGACGATCGGCGTGGTGACACTCTCGGACGTGCTCACGCGGCTGCTACCCGAACCCGTCTGAACGCTGCGACCTTCGAACGAGACATCCCCGACCGGCCTACACGGCCGATCGGGGATGTCTTCGTTGTATCGAGCCCGAGTGCTCAGATCGGGGCGATGACCAACAGGTGTGCCCAGTACGACGCGACGTCGTGGCCGAGCTGGGGGAGCAGCACGTCGTAGAGCAGGTAGGACATCATTGCCGTCGAACTCCTTGTTCAGCGGGTCGTTGCCGACTCGCGTACCGAGACTTGTAAGTCCTTGAAACTGTAAATGACCGGGCCTTCGGCGGCATCCATATCGCTCACTCGCGTGCGTCGCTCGGAACGTGTCAGCCGACGCAGCCCTGCAGGGTGGTGAAGCTACCCGCGATTCCGACACCGTTGCACACTGCGCCCTCGGGGGTGAGGGTGATGGTCGAGCCCGGTGCTGCTACCGCGATGGACAGGCCGAGGCCGGCCGCGGTGTTCTGTGCAATGGCACCGGGACCGAAAGCGATTGCCGCGGGCGCACCGCCGAAACTGGCGTTGCTGACTGCGGTTCCGCCGTTGAGTCCGAGCGCCAGTGCTGCCGCGTTGTTCATGGCCTCCGCCGAGCCCCAACCCTCGAGCCCGATTCCGGCGGCTGCGCTGGCACCGTCGGCGGAGCTGTCGCACTGGGAGCCTCCGACGAGCGCAGCGATGTCCGCACCGCCGGGTGCTGTGGTGCACGCGACGGGTGCCGCCGATGCAGTGCCGGGTACCAGGGCCGCGAAGGTACAGGCGAATCCGAATGCAGCCGCTCCGCCGAGAATTCTCTTGGTGTGGAACATGGTGAATGCCTCCCGAGATCGATGCGTCGGCACCGGTGTGCCGAGCGTGCTGGTCGCTGGGTCACACCTGTGTCGAGACCCGACTCCCTGTATCCGAGTGTTACCCCGTCGAGACTCCGTCAGCGATCATCAGCATCACGAATCGATCTCGTTAACATAACGCCGCGATAACGCCTACCTCCCCCCGGTCGGGATCAATGCGCCTTTCAGTCACTTGGACTGCAAGAAAGCCACATTGATCCGTCCGCAGGTGGCAGGTATGCGACGACCCAGGTATTGACGACCCGGGTATCCGATGACACAGGTATTCGATGACACAGGTGGCAACGGGTGGTGCCTGGTGACACCCATCGGGGGATCAGCGGGCGTCGTGCTCGGCGCGCGCCTCGAGAACGGTGGGCATCGATCCCTCGATGAGTTCGATGAGGTCCGTCAATCGCGATCCGACCTCGCGTCCGAGTGGGGTCAGGCTGTATTCGACCTTGGGTGGAATGGTCTCGAGAACGGTGCGGACTATCAGGCCGTCACGTTCGAGAGTCTGCAACGTCTGCGCCAGCATTCGTTCGCTGACGCCGTCGACGCGTCTGCGGAGGGCATTGAATCGGTAGTCGCCTTCGGTGAGGGCGGCCAGGACCAGCACTCCCCACCGGCTCGTGGCGTTCTGCAGCGTTTGCCTGGATCCGCACTCACGAGCGAATACGGATGCTTCGAGAGATTCGACGGCCTCGGACATATCGCCATGTTAGCGCAGGCCGTAACCGCAGCGCTTATTCTTGGTGTTGCACTGCACGAAAAGTAAGTGCATGATGAACCGGAACTTGAAACCTCAACCTTGGGAGCGTTCCATGACCACAGCTATCACCGGAGCAACGGGCAATCTCGGCGGCCTCGTCATCACCGCACTCATCGAGCGCGGCGTCTCACCGACCGACATCGTCGCCGTCGTGCGCAACGCAGACAAGGCCGCTTCGCTGGCCGAGCGTGGCGTGCAAGTTCGGGTTGCCGATTACAGCGACACCGCCGCTCTGACGTCCGCATTCGCGGGCGTGGACAAGGTGCTGCTGATTTCGGGATCGGAAGTCGGTCAGCGAATCGCGCAGCACAACAACGTGATCGACGCTGCCGAGACGGCCGGGGTCGGCTTGATCGCGTACACCAGTGTGCTCGCCGCCGACACCTCCGGCATCAGTCTGGCCCCCGAGCACAAGGCAACCGAGGAGCGGCTGACGGCCTCGTCGATCCCGGCCGTGTTCCTACGCAACGGTTGGTACTGGGAGAACTACCTCGGCTCGCTCGGTCAGGCGATCGAGAGCGGCGTGTGGCTCGGTGCAGGCGGCGACGGCAAGATCGCCGCGGCCACGCGGGCCGATTACGCCGCGGCCGCGGCCGCAGCTCTGACCCAGGACGACCAAGGCGGAAAGATCTACGAACTGGGCGGCGACGAACGGCTGACGTACGCCGAATTTGCGAACGTCGTAGCCGACGTCTCCGGCAAGCCGGTGGTCTACAAGGACGTGTCGGAGTCCGAGTACGCCGCAATTCTCGAGGGCGCTGGGTTGCCCGGCTTCGTGGCGACCATGCTCGCCAGCGCCGATGCAGGTATCTCGCGCGGGGAACTCGACACCGATTCAGGTGACTTGCAGTCCCTGATCGGTCGGCACTCCACCCCGGTGGCCGAGGTGCTCCGCGCCGCACTGTGACCGGTGCTGGGGACCGACGGGTGTCCCAGGGGCCGGGACGCTACTTGTAGCGTGGGCGCGGTGAATCAGACCAAGACCCGCACCCTGTTCCTGGCCGCCTCCGCATCGCTCGTTCTCCTGACGGGTGCGTGCAGTTCGGATACGGACAGCGCGTCCCCGGCGACGACGTCCGCTTCCACGTCCACCTCGGCTGCGGCCCCGGCTGCGTCGACCGGCGGATGCCCAACGACAGCCCCCGAGTCGGGCGGAACTCCCGAGTGGACGCTGGCCGGGGATACCGGCAATATCGCCGTCGTCGGATCCACGGACGAGGTGGCTCCGTCGGTCACGGTCGAGGCCCCGTTCAGCGTCGCCGAGACACAGGTGAAGACGCTGACCGTCGGTGACGGTCCGGTCATCGCGGACGACGCCGAGGTGTCCGTGTGCTACTTGGGCGTCAACGGACGCGACGGGCAGAGCTTCGACAGCAGCTACGAGGGCATCGGGGCTCCGGTCGATTTCCCGCTGAACGGTGTGGTGGCGGGCTTCCAGAAAGCCATCGCAGGGCAGACCGTCGGCTCGACAGTCGCCGTTGCGGTGACGTCGGCCGACGGTTACCCGAGCGGCCAGCCGCAGGCAGGAATCGAACCGGGAGACAGCTTGATCTTCGCGATTGCGATCCTGTCCGCGAGCTGAATGCGGCGTGGCCGCAGTGGTGCGGTCGAGAGCCACTCAGGGCGCTCGACCGCATCAGTGCCGCAGGTACTTACACCGTCGAGAGCTGCTGAATCGTTGTCGCGCCGCCGGGGGTGGGCGTCGTGGTGATGAAGTTCGAGTCGTAACCCAGCGATTCGACGACTCCGCGGATCTGGCGGAACTGGTCGACGCTGACGTCGGGCGTGCGCTTGAGCACGAATCCGGACGTGCGGTTGGGGCTTCCGACGAACGCCCAGGAGTAGTCGTCGGCGATGTAGGCGACGATGTAGTTGGTCGGTCCGTCGAGGCTCTCCTGGGTGGGGACACCCGGGAAGCTCACGTGCAGTTGAGCTTTCGTCACGGCGTCGTTCACCCGCGCGTTGCCGAGGATGCGGTTCTGGCCGCCGTTCCACATGGTGCACGTGTTCTCGACGCGAACGTTCGAGTCGTCGATCTTCTGGTAGTTGGCCTGGGTGTCACGTGCGCACATCAGGTTGAACGGCTGCGGCACCGCCGCAACCTGGTTCCAGGTGCCGAGGTAGCGGTCGAGGTCCAGCGACGGGACAGGGGCCAGTGGATCGAGGCCCACCGATCCCAGAGGGCCGACCGGTTGTGCCTGCGCCGGGGCGGCAGCGAGCAGCGCGCCTGCGGCGAATACCCCGGCAATTGCGGTGCGGCCCAGTGCGGTACGGATCTTCATCAATTCACTCCTTGTGTTGCGGTTGCGGTTGCGGTCTGGCCTGAATCGATTGTGTTCGGCCACCAGATCTTCGGGCCGATGAGCGTGAACAGGGCGGGAATGACGACTGTACGCACCACGAAGGTATCGAGCAGAATGCCGAGACCGACGATGATGCCCAGTTGGGTGAGGGTGATGAGCGGCAGTACGCCGAGTACGCAGAATACTGCTGCCAGAACGATTCCCGCGCTGGTGATGACTCCGCCGGTGGCCGATACCGCCCGCACGATGGCAGCTCTGGTGCCGTGCCGCGGCGTCTCCTCGCGGGTGCGCGTGACCAGGAAGATGGTGTAGTCCACTCCCAGAGCAACGAGGAACAGGAACGCGAACAGCGGAGTGTTGTCGTCGAGTGCGGGGAAGCCGAAGATGTGCAGGCTCACCCAGCTCCCGATACCGATGGCGGCCACTGCACTCAATACCGTTGTCGCGACCAGGATCACCGGTGCGACGACCGCTCGGAGAAGAATCAGTAGTACGGCGAGTACCACCGCGAGGATCGCGGGAATCACCACGAGACGGTCACGAGCCGCGGCGTCGGTGGTGTCGAGCGCCTTGGCGTCACTGCCGCCCACTCGGGCGTCGTCCACCCCGGCGAGTGCCGAGCGGAGGCTGTCCACGACGGTGAAGGACGTCTCGGATGCCGGAGCCGCGTCGGTGACCACCGAGAGCCGGGTCAGTCCGGTATCGGAATCTGCGACACGATCTACCGAGACGACCCCGTCGGTGCCCTCGACTATGCCGATGACCTCATCGATGCTCGCGGTGGGCGCGACTATCGTCGTCGGATCGGCAGAGCCGGCCGGAAAGTGTTGCGAGAGAGTGTCGAAACCTTCGACCGACTCGGCGGTCACCCGGAACTGCTCGGTCTGCGAGAGGCCGATCTGCGTGCCGAACAGGGCTGCACAGCACGCCAGTAGCACGACGATGGTGACCGAGGCTGTGGCCACCGGGCGTCGCGAGACGCCGGCTGCGATCGAATGCCAGACGCCTTCGGTGGTGGTGTCCCGATCCGATTGTTTGGGGGCGAACGGCCAGAACAGCTTCGGGCCGCACAGCGCCAGCAGTGGCGGTAGTACGAACAGGACGAACACCGCAGCGACGACGAGGCCGGCGGCGGCCAGCGCACCCAGGCTTCGGGTGCTCGGCAGTATCGCCAGCAGCAGTGTGAGCAGAGCGAGCACGACGGTTGCGTTGCTGGCCACGATGGCCGGACCGGCTTGCCGCACGGCGTGGCGTAGGGCGAGGCGGTGGTCGGACTCGCGGCGCAGTTCTTCGCGGTATCTGGAAATCAACAGCAGGGCGTAGTTGGTGCCGGCTCCGAACACCAGCACGCTGGTGATTCCCGACGTCGACCCGTCGAAAGAGAGGCCGGTGACCTGGGCCAGGGCGGTGCCGACGGTGGTGGCGAACCGGTCTGCGAAACCGATGACCAGTAGCGGAACCAGCCACAGGATGGGTGACCGGTACGTCACGATGAGAAGCACGGCCACCACGAGCGCGGTGACGGCGAGCAGAGTGAAGTTGGCACCGGAGAACGAGTTGGCGATGTCGGCACCGAACGCGGGGCCTCCGGTGACCTGAGCTTGCAGGTCCGAGGGAAGATCCCTTGTCGCGGCAGCTCGCAGGTCGGAGATCAGGTCGTTGAGCGTGAAGCCCGACAACGAGGAGTCGACCTGAACGAGCGCGATCGCGGCTTTGCCGTCGGGGGCCACGATCGGAGGAGGTCCCGGTTCGTCGGGCACCGAGCGGTCGACGGCCAGCAGCCTGTTCTGTGCGGCGGCGGCCGCCTCGATATCGGCCGGGGTCAGATCTGCTCCGTCGGGACGGTTCAGAACCAGGATCACCGGGGCGGTATCGGAGTCCGGGAACTGGGTCAGCAGCTGGTCTACCTGGTAGGACTCCGCGGACGTCGGCAACGAATTCGGTGACTGGCCGGCCGAATCGTTGCTTCCGACGAGGCCCATCACGGCGGCGGACAGCACCAGGATCGCCAGCGCGATCGCCCACGATCGACGGTGCGTCACTGCTGCGGCGATGCGGTCCCAGACGGTGTTGTTCTCGGTTCGTGTGCTGTCCACGTTGAAAACAATCTCATTTACTTAGATATTAAGCAACTGAACCGGTTGTGGGCAGTAGTCTGACGATGACCGCAGCGAAGGAGTTGCCACCGCCATGACCGACCGAAACCATCTCGAATCCGCGATATCCGCGGATCTGCGAGCGCTGTCTTCGGTGTCCGAACAGATCGGCCAGGTCTTCGGGGCTCTGCACAGCTTGCGGCCCAACGACTTTCGCGCCCTGCTGCACGTGATGGTCGCGGACGTGGAAGGTGCGCCCCTCACCGCAGGTGAACTCGGTGCCATGTTGGGGCTCTCGTCTGCGGCCATGACCTACCTCGTCGAGCGCATGATCGCCTCGGGTCACATACGGCGTGAATCCGATGCCTCCGACAGGCGAAAGGTGATTCTGCGGTACGACGAGCACGGGATGGAAGTCGCCCGAGGGTTCTTCGGGCCCCTCGGAATGCGCACCAGCGCCGCCTTGGCGGACCTTCCCGATGCCGACCTGGCGGCCGCGCATCGCGTGTTCGAATCACTCATCGGTGCCATGCGAGAACACCACGCCGACCTGGGTGAGCGCAGCCGTACGTAGCGGGCGCGCCCGTTGCGATGTTCGAACGGCTGGTGGGCGGCCTACTCGAACCGATGCTGGACTCGAGGCGTGCGAGTGCCGTAAGGTTGGCCGTGGTTGAGCTAACAGCCGGTCACGGGGAAACGCAGCGAATGTGGCGTCCGGGTCAGGCATCTATTTGCTCCCGCTGCGTCTATCGGTTTCCCCCTCAGTTCGACCGATCGATGGGATCTGCCATGAGTGTTGAATCTTCAGGCAACAAAGTTCGAACCACCCCGGCGTCCGTCGCGGAGAAGTCCGTGTCCGTCGCAGCAACCGGAGCCATCTTCACCGCGCACGATGGTGCCGACGGCTCACTCGTCGTCGCCGTTCACGGCGACATCGATATGCGTAGTGCGCCGATGTTCTCCGATTTCGTCTGCAGCCGCGTGTCCAGCAAACGGCACGTCACCCTCGACCTGTCCGATGTCGATTTTTTCGGAATCGCAGGTCTCACAGTTTTCGATGCAGTCCACGACTACACAGCCGGCATCGGCGCGTCATGGTCTGTCGTAGCGGGTCGCTCCGTCTCGCGTTTGCTCCAGGTCGCAGATCTCGAATCCACGATTCCGACATCTCGCCCTCCGAGCGACTAGAAGCACCGAGCGACTGGAAGAACTCCGGCGACTTACGCCGCGACAAGAGGTGGGCAGCTCCGTCACAGGGGCTGCCCACTGTTCGTTCCGCGCGATCTCACCGCGGACGACCCTGCTCGACGGCACAGCCGAAGTGCAGGATCGTCCGACGCTGATCCGGTGCACGTGAATCAGTCTTTCGTGCCCTCGGAATCGCTGAAGAACGCCCACTCGCCGTCGTGCTCCACTTCCAGACGCCAGCCCAACTCTTCGTTGTCTGCGCGGCTGTCCTTGAACCAGTCGTATGCATCCTCGGAGTTGGGGATGTCCTTGGTCTCGACGACGGTTCCGTGCGGATCGATAACTCTGTAATTTGCCATGACGCCGGGATGCCCCGATGTCGCGCAACCTAATCCAGCCGCGCTCGAGCACTCCGCCGGCATCCGTGGTCGGCGGTGACCCCTTACGTTCGCGACATCAGCGAACGCGCGAAGAACATCAGGTTGGCCGGACGCTCGGCGAGCCTACGCATGAAGTAGCCGTACCACTGTTTTCCGTACGGTACGTACACCCGAACGTGCCGATCGGCGTCGACGAGGCGTCGCTGCTCCTGATCGCGGATGCCGTAGAGCATCTGGAACTCGAAGTCCTCGGACGACCTGCCCGCGGCCGACGCGAACTTTTCCGCCGCGGCGATCATCTCCGGGTCGTGTGAGGCCACCATCGGATAGCCGCGGCCGTTCATCAAGACCTTCAGGCACCGGAGGTAGGAGTCGGACACCTCCCGCGCACCCTGGAACGCCACCGACGGCGGTTCGTTGTACGCGCCCTTGCACAGTCGAATTCGAGACCGCGGTCCGGACAACTCCGCGCAGTCCGCCTCGGTGCGCCTCAGGTACGCCTGCAACACCGTGCCCAGATCGGGAAAGTCGACGCGGAGTTCCCGGACGATCGACAGAGTGGAATCGGTGGTCGTATGGTCCTCGGCGTCGACCGTCACCCACACCCCGGCCGCTGCGGCCGCGAGGCAAATCTTCCTCGCGTTCTCCAGCGCGAGATCGCGATCGATTCCTTGACCGAGCGCCGAGAGCTTGAGTGAGACCTCCAGCGCGTTGGTGTCACTCCGGCGGGACGAAAAGCGTTCTATCAGAGACAGATACGACTCGACGGTGGCGCTCGCCTGAGCCCGGTCGGTGGTGTCCTCGCCGAGGTAGTCCACGGACACGAACCGCCCCGACGCCAGTAGGTCGTCGACAGCGGTGACAACCGCGGGCTCCGATTCTCCCGCCACGAAGCGGTCGACGAGAGATCGGGTGGCACGTAACCGTGTCACGGTGGCCTGCAACTTCGGTGACCGTGCTGCCGCCAGCAATGCGGGGCGCAACGGATTGCTCAATACGGTGGTCATCGCGTGCCCTCGCCTTCCTGATGCGGGTAACCGTGGGTGGTCGGTGGAACGAACGTTTCCTTCACCGTGCGGGCCGAGGTCCAGCGCAGCAGGTTCTGCGGTGAGCCGGCCTTGTCGTTGGTTCCCGACGCGCGGGCACCACCGAACGGTTGCTGGCCCACCACTGCGCCGGTCGGCTTGTCGTTGACGTAGAAGTTTCCTGCTGCGAATCGCAGTGCAGCATGGGCCTGTTCGACGGCAGTGCGGTCGGTGGCGATGACGGCACCGGTCAGTGCGTACTTCGATCCGGTGTCGACGGCGCGCAGTGTGTCCGCGTACGCGTCGGGCTTGCTGTCGTCGTAGACGTGGACGGCAAGGATCGGCCCGAAGTACTCGGTGGTGAAGGCCTCGTCGGTAGGGTCGTCGCCGAGCAGAACGGTCGGGGAGACGAAGTAGCCTTCGGAGTCGTCGCACGTTCCGCCGGCGGCAATGGTCAGGCTGGGTACGGACTTTGCTCGATCGAGCGCAGCGGCGTTGCGGTCGAACGCCTTTCGGTCGATGACGGCTCCGCCGTAGTTCGACAGATCGGTGATGTCACCGTATTTCAACGCCGATACCTGCTCGATGAACGTCTCGCCCATCCGCGACCACAACGACTTCGGAACGAAGGCCCGAGATGCCGCCGAGCACTTCTGACCCTGGAAGTCGAAGGCACCACGAATCATGGCCGTGGTCAACACGTCCGGATCGGCCGAGCTGTGTGCGACGACGAAGTCCTTGCCACCGGTCTCGCCGACGAGCCGCGGGTACGAGTGGTAGTTCGAGATGTTGTTGCCCACTTCGCGCCACAGCGTCTGGAAGGTGGCGGTGGAGCCGGTGAAGTGGATGCCGGCCAGACGCGGATCGGCCAGGGCCACTTCGGACACCATCGGACCGTCGCCGAGAACGAGGTTGATCACCCCCGGTGGCAGGCCGGCAGCCTCGAGCAGCTGCAGCGTCAGATACGCGGCGACGGCCTGGGTGGGCGACGGCTTCCACAACACCGTATTGCCCATCAGGGCGGGTGCCGTGGGGAGATTACCGGCGATGGCGGTGAAATTGAACGGTGTGATCGCGTAGACGAATCCTTCGAGCGGGCGATATTCGACGCGATTCCACACGCCCGGGGCGGACACCGGCTGATCGGCGAGAATCTGTCGAGCGAACGCGACGTTGAATCGCCAGAAGTCGATCAGCTCGCACGGAGCGTCGATCTCGGCCTGATAGGCCGACTTGGACTGGCCGAGCATCGTTGCCGCAGCGATTCTTTCGCGCCAGGGGCCGGACAGTAGATCGGCTGCTCGCAGGAACACGGCTGCGCGCTCGTCGAAGGGGAGGTCACGCCACATCGGGGCAGCAGCGCTCGCGGCGTCGATCGCGTCGCGCACATCCTGATGGCCGGCACCGGCGTAGCTACCGATGATGGACGAGTGCCGGTGCGGCTCGACGACATTCTCGACGGCACCGTCGGCGACGCGGTGAATCCCGCCGATGACCTGGTGGATCTCGACCGGTGAGGTGCGAAGCTCGGTCAAACGGGTTCGCAGGCGAGCACGTTCGGCGCTGCCCGGTGCGTAGGTGTTGACCGGCTCGTTGGTGGGGGTGGGAACCGATGTGACGGCGTCCATGGCTGCTCCTCGTCTTCGCTGTGTGATGGCCATTGAAGTCCGGTTCGGGGGCCGTTGGATCAGCTCATCGGCCAGAGAATCCGTGGTCTACTTGTCCACATGGCCAATGCGGTGTCCTTGCGATCACTCCTGACGTCTCTGCACAGTGCTGTCGTCGAACTGGTCGTCGCGCCCGCGGGCATCGACATGACCATCGAGTCCGTGGCGTTGCTCGACGCCGACGACGTGCGTCTGCCGCCCGGAGCGTCGGCCGATGTGACGCTGCTGGTGGGGGTCACCGAGGCAGACGTGATTCGGTGGTTCGACGATCTCGCTCTGCGCGCCGCGACAGATCGGCCGCGCGCGGTGTTGACCAAGGTGGCCGACTCCGCTGCGCTGACTCACGGTGCGCGTGAGACCGGTATCGCCTTGATTGCCGTCCACCGACAGACCCGCTGGGAGCTGCTGCTGTCGATGACGCGGGGAGTTCTGGACCAGGTGCGGACGCACAACCCGGACGACGGGACCTTCGGAGCCGACACCGACCTGTACCAACTGGCGCAGACGGTGGCGTCCCTGACGAAGGGAATGGTGAGCATCGAGGACGAGCGCTCGCACGTGTTGGCGTACTCCGCATCGGACGACGCTGCCGACGAGTTGAGGACGCTGTCGATCCTCGGGCGTGAAGGCCCGGCAGACTACCTACGCAAGCTGCACGAGCGTGGAGTGTTCGATCGTCTCCGGCGCACCGACGACGTCATCGACGTCCCCGCCGATCACGACCTCGACATTCGGCGACGCCTGGCCGTCGGGATACGCCGAATCTCCGGGAGTCCGACGACCCTCGGGACGATCTGGGTGCAGGAAGGTGCCACCCCTCTCGCCGACGAAGCCGACGGAGTTCTGCGGGGTGCCTCGGCCGTAGCGGCCCGCTTGATCACCCGCATCGCGAACGCCCCGACCAACGAAACCCTGCAGATCCAGCGTCTGCTCGGAGCCAGAGGAGGGGGTGTGGACGTCCCGTCGCTGGCGTCCGCGCTGTCGATTCCCACCACTGGATCGTCGGCGATCGTCGGATTCGCTGCGTGCGGAGATTTCGACATCGGCGCACTGGCTCCGGCGATCCGATTGCACGCCAGCGCCTTTCGTCGCGATTCGCTGGTCACCACCATCGGCGAGAGAATCTACGCTCTGTTTCCCGGGGTGGCGTCGGGCACGGGGATCTCGGGGTGGACCGCGGACGCCGTGGGTCGAATCGAGACGCGAACATCGTTGGCTCTCCGCGCCGCCGTGGCCGCACCGATCGCCGACCTGGACGGCGTGGCCGTGGCGAGATTCGAGGTGGATCGCGTACTCGACGCCACCACCGGCGAGGTACGCGTCACCACGCTCGCAGAATCGAGAACCTCTGTGCTGCTGGGAGAAATACTCGAACTGATCGGTAATCACGAGCAGCTGCGAGACCCTCGCATCGCCGCGCTCGACCGTTACGACGCCGCCAACGACTCGCGCATGAGGGAGAGTCTCGAGACGTATCTGAGGTGCTTCGGCGACGTTCGGTCCGCGGCCGCGCGGTTGCACGTGCACCCGAACACCCTGCGCTACCGCATCCGGCGAGTCGAACAAATCCTCGACCTCGAGCTGACCGATTCCGACGCCCGTCTGCTCGTCGAGCTGCAGCTGCGCATGTGAGCGGGGTCGATGCTGCACTCGGGAGCAGTCACCCGATTCGGCTCACGGCCGGATCGAGGACGGAAAACCGGTCCACTGCAATTGTTTCGGCAGGTGACTCATGTCGTTGAACATGACAACGCTCGGCGGTAGCCCGGTGCGGTATTCGATGACGGTCAGTGCGGTGTTGGCACTGTCGATGCCGAGCCACCGAACGGGCGGTGCGCCCAGCGCGTGCCTGATGAACCAGGCGATCGGGTACGCGTGGGTGACGAGAAGCTCGTGGGTGTCGTTCCTCGACTCCGCCGAATCGGGGGTCGACGCGAAGCGCCTGATCATGTCCTCGGCCGTATCGGCACCGCGCGACGCATCGTCGGAGTTCCAGCCGTCGAAGAACGGAATCCAGGCCGCGGGTGTCTCGTTCGGTGCGGGCACGTAGGGGACGTTGTCGATGAGTTCGTCGGATTCGATCACGGGGATACGAGACCGACGACGGCGCACGATCTCGTGTGCTGTGTCCGCAGCACGTGGCAGTGGGGAATGCCAGAGAACGTCGAGCGGGATGCGGCGCAGGCGCTCACCGAGGAGGCCGGCTTGTTCGCGTCCGACATCGGTGAGTCGGCCGAAGGCATCGGCGTCTCCGTGACGAGCGAGGTACACGTATCGGGTCGTCATACGGTGGTGATCGTTCCTTCCTGCCCGTCGATACGGACGATGACGTTGTCGCGCAATCGATCCGTTGCGTTCGTGACTCCGAGGACCGCCGGGATGCGCAATTCGCGAGCGACGATCGCGGCATGGGACAAGACGCCTCCGGTTTCGGTCACCACGCCCCGCGCAGCTCGCAGCAGAGGTGTCCAGGCGGGATCGGTGTGAGGACAGACGAGGATGTCGCCGCGCTGTACTCGAGAGAAATCGCTGGGGCCGTGAATGATTCGTGCAGTTCCCGTTGCGCGACCGGCACTACCCGGTGTGCCGGTGAGGATGGTGGAGGAGACGAATTCTCGCTCGGAAGTGGCGGTACGGCGCATCGTGTGGTGCACGGGGAGTACAGCTGTGACCGGCCTGGCCTGCACGATCCAGACACGACCCCCTGCAATGCACCATTCGATGTCCTGCGGTCCACCGAGGAGGTCGGCGACCTCTGCTCCGAGTTGGGCCAGCCGCACTGCGGTCGGGTCGTCGAGTGTCGACCTGGTGCGGTCCGAGGACGTGACGTTGCTGGTGATCAACGTCGTCCCGCGGCGATCGGCTCGAATTCGCTTGTCCGCGAAGATCGACGCGGTAATTCCGCCATCACCGATGCGGTACCGGTCGGGGGTGACGGTTCCGCCGACGACCGGCAGACCGAGTCCCCACGCTGCTTCGATATCGGTGACCCCGCCGGGTGTCGACGGGGTGAACATGACCCCCGAGATGTCGGCGTCGACGAGCCGCTGAACGATGACCGCCATCGCGCCGGGGCCGGGCGAGGCGGACCGGTGTCGTGACAGGTTCTCGCGGTAGCCCTGTGCGCGTTCGGAGTTCAGAGACATCCAGCAGGCCTGCACCGCGTTCACGATCGGCTCGGTGCCCTGTATGCCCAGGAAGCTCTCGTGCTGGCCCGCAGCCGATGCCGCCGAACCGTCCTCGCTGTCGGCGGACGAGCGCACCGCCAGAGGTGCACGGCCGAACCTTTCGAGCCAGTCGGCGATGTCGTCGTTCAACGACGTCACCACTGTTCGGTGATCGTGTGCCGCTGCCCGATACGTACGGAACGGAACGACAACACCGTCCGGCACAGGGTGATTCGCCCGCAGGAGAATTCCGAGTGCACGAGCTTTCCCGCCGCAGTCGGACAGCGTTGCGTCTGCAAGTTTCACGAGCATCTCGACTACCCTTCGACCGACCAGCCATCAACAAAATGTTGACAGCTTCCTTTCGATATTGCAGGCTTCGATCATGGAACGCAAGCGTGACGCCGCGGAACCGTCGAATCCAGCGCACCAGGACGCCGAGCGCGAACAGCAGGCAACGAAGCACCTTCTCGGTCTCGGTGCGGGCGATCTCGATGCCCGCCCCTGGCGCCCCGAGCCTGCGCCACCGACTGCGGTCGACCTCGCCCACTTCGCGCTCTGGCGTTCGGCCGAGCTCGCTCCGGACGCCGTCATCAGTGCCCTGACTCTTCTGCCCGCCGCCCGCGCGGAAGTGGACGGTCTCGAATCGGGTCTATTGTTCGCTGCCCGCAGCGCCGGTCTGACCTGGTCGCAGATCGCAGAAGCAATGGGATTCAACTCCAAACAGGCATGTCAGCAGCACTACGCTCGGCTCACGACACGCGACTCGGCCGATTCGTGACTGCCGCTTCGTCTCCCGAGCTTCTGGTCCTGCATTCCGTTCGCATACTGGGGTTCGCCGATACAGTTGCGGTTGCACGCCGCTGCGGCGTCGACATCGCACAGGCGGAGGAAATACTCCTCGACGCGCAGGCATCCGGATGGATTCAACGGTCCGAGTTCGCGGACATTCGTGGTTGGTCGCTCACGGAGTCGGGGCGGGCGGTGAACGAACACCAACTGCGCGAGGAGCTCGAAACGACGGGGCACACCGGAGTGGTGCGCGATGTCTATCGCAGTTTCGTGCCGCTGAACGAACGTCTGCTGCGAGCGTGCACCGAGTGGCAACTGCGGCCGGCAGATACGAACAGACTCACCGTCAACGACCACAGTGACCCGGGATGGGATCGGCGGATCCTCGACGAGCTGGTGTCCATAGGAAGTTCGTTGAATCCGCTCGTGGACCGACTGAAATCGGCTCTCGCGCGTTTCGCCGGCTACGACACTCGATTCGGTGCTGCATCGACACTCGCGTGCGCCGGGGAACACGGTCGGGTGGACGGCTCCGATGTCGATTCGTGCCACAAGATTTGGTTCGAGCTCCACGAGGACCTCATCGCGACACTCGGTATCGATCGCCGATCCGAACCGGGCGGCGACGACAGTCAGCGATTCTGATACCCCTGTGCGGGTCCGGTGCTGGACCTGACGATCAGGCGCGGCTCGATGCTCGAGCGTCGGGTGCTTCGGTTCCCGGTGTCGATCTGCTTCAGCAGAATCTCGACACTGCGGACGCCGACTTCGCTGAATTCCTGGCGGATGGTCGTCAAGGGAGGAGAGAAGAACTCGGCGTCGGGAACGTCGTCGAATCCGATGACGCTGACGTCCTGCGGGACGCGTCTACCGCGTACCTCGAGTGCTCGGAGTACCCCGAGCGCCATGGCGTCGTTGGCGGCGAATACTGCGCTGACGCCCGCGGTTCGGGACAGATCGGTTCCGGCGGTAAAGCCCGATTTCGCGGTCCAATCGCCGCTGAGGGTGGGCGGCGGTTCGATGCCCGCGTCCTCGTGGGCCAGCCGCCAGCCGGTCACGCGGTCGGCGGCCTCGTACCACCCGAGCGGTCCGGCAACGTGCCACACCGCCCGGTGCCCGAGGCCGAGCAGATGTGCGGTGGCGGCCCGGGCACCGGCGATCTGGTCGACCGAGACCACGGCCAGATCGCCTGCGGGAGAACCTTCGACGGCTACCAGCGGCAGCTCGTTGGCGAGGTCTGCGATGTCGCCGCCGTCGGTTCGCAGAGGTGCGATGACGATGACACCGTCCACGCCCTGCTTCTGCAACCTGCGAACACAGGTGATGATGGCCGACTCGTCGAACGAGGTGGGAACGCCGACCACGACGGAGTAGCCCGCCTCTCGCGCGGCGGACTCGACGCTGTAGAGCGTCGACACCGGACCGTAGAGCGCATTACCGGTTCCGACGATTCCGATGGTGCTGCTGCGGCCGGTGACCAGTGCGCGAGCGGCAGTGTTGGGTCGATAGCCGAGTTGCGAGATCGCCTCGTGCACCCTCGTTCTGGTCGCCTCGGTCACGTTGGGGTGGCCGTTGATGACGCGAGAGACGGTCTGGTGGGACACCCCGGCGAGCCGTGCGACGTCGGTCATGGCCGGTCCGCGGGTCCGCGTCATCTTTCCGTAGCTCCTCTGGCGTCGTGAAGGACAATCACAGCATGTCCGGTCCCGCCCCGCTCGAGGCCGGTCCTATCACGTCGTCTTCGTCATCGACGCCGACGTCGGCGGTGCGGTCTCTCCCGGTTGGCCGGGGGAGAACATCTCGGCAGGCACGGGCACGCCCAGATAGCTGGTGGGTGATTGGGCTTTGTCTCCCTTGTTGCCCTTGCCGCTCGCTGCGCGGCGCTTGGTCCAGATGTCGAACGCCACGGCGGCGAGCAGCACGAGACCCTTGACCAGTTGCACTCTCTCACTGGGCGATCCGATGAGCGACATGCCGCTGTTGATGACGGCAATGATGAGTCCACCGGTCAGCGCGCCGACGATGCGGCCCACGCCGCCCTGCACTGCTGCGCCGCCGATGAAGGCCGCCGCGATGGCGTCGAGCTCGAAGCCGTTGCCTGCGGTGGGACCGGCCTGGTTGAGGCGTCCGGCGAAGATGATTCCGGCCAGGGCCGACAGGACACCCATGTTGACGAAGATCCAGAACGTCACCGGCTTGACCTTGATGCCGGACAGCGACGCGGCGTGGATGTTGCCGCCGATGGCGTACACGTGCCGACCGAACACCGTCTTGCCCGCCAACGTCGAGTAGCCCATCACCAGCACGGCCAGGAGAATGAGCACGTAGGGCAGGTTCTTGAAGCGAGCCAACTGGATTGCGATGGCCAGTACGAGGGCGGCGGCGAACGCCATCTTGATCAGGAAGAGCGGCATCGCATCGACGTCCTGGCCGTACTTCTGCCGGCCCGTTCGAGAACGCCACTGGCTGAACACGATTCCGGCGACTGCGAGAATGGCCACGAGCAGCGTGAAGATATCTGCTCCGCCCAGTGGTCCGAGTCCCACATTGCCCATGAAACCGGGCAGGAAGCCGTTGGAGAGTGTGCGGACCGGTCCGGGGAACGGTCCGATGCCCTGGTTGCCGAGGACGATGAGCGTCACGGCGCGGAAGACGAGCATCCCGGCGAGGGTGACGATGAACGCGGGAATGCCGAAGTACGCGACCCAGTAGCCCTGCCAGGCACCGATCAGGCCGCCGACGATCAACGTGATCAGCACCGCCAGTGGCCACGGCACGTTCTGTTGAACCATGAGGACACCGGCAATGGCTCCGGTGGCCGCCACGACCGATCCGACGGACAGGTCGATATGGCCGGCGATGATGATGACGACCATGCCGATGGCCAGAATCAGAATGTACGAGTTCTGGACCACCATGTTGCTGATGTTCTGCGGCACCAGAAGCTGACCACCGGTCAGCACGGTGAAGAGCACGATGATCAGCGCGAAAGCGATGAAAATTCCGCTCTGCCGGAGGTTTCGCGTGAGCAGCCCCCGAACTGTCGACAGCTGATTCATCGAAGTACTCCTGTTCCACGGGTCATGAGATGCATGAGAGATTCCTGAGTTGCGTCCTCGCGGTCGACCTCACCGGTGATCCGGCCTGCGGACAGCGCGTAGATCCGGTCGCACAGACCGAGAAGTTCCGGAAGTTCGGACGAGATCACCAGCACGGCCTTTCCGGCGTCGGCGAGTTGGTTGATGATCGAGTAGATCTCGAATTTTGCGCCGACGTCGATTCCTCGCGTCGGTTCGTCGAGGATGAGCACATCGGGATCGCTGAAGATCCATTTGCTCAGCACGACTTTCTGCTGATTGCCACCGGAGAGCTTGCCGACCACGGCGGAGACGTTCGGTGCCTTGATGTTCATGCTCTTACGGAAGCCCTCGGCAACCTTGTATTCCTGGTTGTCGTCGACGAATCCTCCCGTCACCAGTTTGTCCAGCGCCGCGGTGGAGATGTTGCGCTTGATGTCGTCGATCAAGTTCAGCCCGTACCGTTTCCGGTCCTCGGTGGCGTAGGCGATGCCGTGATGGATGGCGTCGTTGACGGACTTGACGTGAATTTCCTTGCCGTACTTGTACAGACGACCCGAGATGTCGATTCCGTAGCTTCGGCCGAAGACGCTCATGGCCAACTCGGTACGTCCGGCACCCATCAATCCGGCCAGACCGACGATCTCACCGCGCCGCAGAGTGAGGTTCGCCTTGTCGACGACGGTTCGGCCTTGCTGGGTGGGACTGTGCACGGTCCAGTCCTCGATGCGGAGAACTTCTTCTCCCACAGTCGATTCGTGGGGCGGAAACCGGTGCTCGAGATCGCGGCCGACCATGAGCGAGATGATGCGATCCTCGGTGACGTCCGGGTCTCGCATGTCCAGCGTCTTGATTGTTTTGCCGTCCCGGATGATGGTGGTCCGGTCGGCAACGGCCGCGATCTCGTTGAGCTTGTGCGAGATGATCACGCACGTGATGCCCTCGTCCCGTAGACCGCGTAGTAGGTCGAGAAGATGAGCGGAATCGGAATCGTTCAGTGCCGCAGTGGGCTCGTCGAGAATCAGCAGTGTCACGTCCTTGGACAATGCCTTGGCGATCTCGACGAGCTGCTGCTTACCGACGCCGAGGTCGCTCACCACACTGACGGGGTTCTCCCGCAGCCCTACTCGTTTCAGTAGGGCTGCGGCCTCGGAGTTGGTTCGGTTCCAATCGATGAACCCGCGCTTGGACCGCTCGTTGCCGAGGAAGATGTTCTCGGCGATCGAGAGATGCGGACTCAGTGCGAGTTCCTGATGGATGATGACGATGCCCTCGGCCTCGCTACTCCGGATGTCGGAGAACTTGCACTCCCGACCGTCGAACACGATGTCGCCGTCGAATGTGTCGTATGCGTACACACCCGACAACACCTTCATGAGCGTCGACTTGCCTGCTCCGTTCTCGCCGCAGATCGCGTGTATTTCGCCGCGATTCACCGACAGAGTGACATCCTGTAGCGCCTTGACGCCGGGAAAGGTTTTGGTGATGCCGCGCATCTCCAGAATCGGGCTCGTCATCGCCGAACTCACTTCAACTGATCCTCGGTGTAGTAGCCACCATCGACGAGCAACTCCTGATAGTTGTCCTTGTAGACGATTGCAGGCTGCAGCAGGTACGCGGGAACGATCTTGTCGCCGTTGTCGTAATCGGTGGTGTTGTTGGTCTCGGGAGTCTGACCGTTGAGCATCGCCTGGGCCATCTGAATCGTGACCTCGGCCAGCTGGCGCGTGTCCTTGTAGATCGTGGAGTACTGCTCATCGGCGATGATGGACTTGACCGACGGGACCTCGGCGTCCTGCCCGGTGACGATCGGGTAGGGCTGACCGGCGGTTCCGTAGCCGTTGCTCTTGAGTGCGGACAGAATCCCGATCGACAGACCGTCGTACGGGGAGAGCACGCCCTGGACCTTCTGGCCGGAGGAGTACGTCTTGGTCAGCAGATCTTCCATGCGCTTCTGGGCCGTCGCCGGGTCCCAACGCAGTGTCGCAGCGGTTTCGAAGTCCGACTCGCCACTGCCGATCTTCAGAGTTCCCTTGTCCAGGTACGGCTTCAGGGTCTCCATGGCGCCGTCGAAGAAGAAGGTGGCGTTGTTGTCGTCGGGCGAGCCGGCGAAGACCTCGATGTTGAGCGGGCCTGCGGGTGCGTCGGCCTTGTCGGTGCCGTCCTGGTTCTTCAGACCGAGGCCGACCAACAGCGATGTCGCCTGGTCGACGCCGACCTTGTAGTTGTCGAAGGTCGCGTAGTAGTCGACATTCGGTGAGTTGCGAATGAGGCGGTCGTACGCGATGACGCCGATGCCGTTGTCCTTGGCTTCCTGCAGCTGAGTGGTGATCGCGGTGCCGTCCACCGAGGCCACGATCAGGAGCTTCGCGCCCTGGGTGATCTGGTTCTCGATCTGGTTGACCTGGGTGGGGATGTCGTTCTCCGCGTACTGCAGATCGACCTTGTATCCCTGGCCTTCGAGCGCGCTCTTGAGGTTGTCGCCGTCGGCGATCCACCGAGCCGAGGACTTGGTGGGCATGGTGACGCCGATCAGGGCACCAGCGGTGCTGCCACCGTCGGCCGGAGCCTCGTCTGCGGTCTTGGTACTCGATCCGCACGCACCGAGCGTGAGGGTGAGGGCCACCGCAGCCGCGGCCACGGATAGCTGTCGAAACTTCATCGTTTCTCCCTGTGTAGTGAGGTAGACCGTGAAGCGGAGGCCGTCGGGTGATCCCGTGTGGTTCGCATCACATCAAAACGAAAGTGTGAGCGATAACAACGGCATTGTCAAAGATTTCTTATTTGCACTGGCGGAACAGGTGTGAGCGTTAACATCGGCAGGCTGGTCAACACGCCGAACGTGCTCGCCGGAGCGGTCAGTGCAGCTCGTGCACCGACTGCTTGCCGCTCTTGAGCCAGCGACCCGGCAACCGACCGACCAGCTCTCCGAGCGGGTGCACAGCCGCCGAGAGGATCTCCACGGAATCCTGCAGAATGTCGATCGAGATGCTCATGCGCTCGATGTTGGGTGCCACGGACGTCAACGTTTCGGACAGCTTGACCAACTGATCGAGTGGCCCGCCCTTGGCCGTCAGCCGCTCGACGGCACCGTCCTCGGCCAGCATCGTCTCGAGGATGCCGTCCTCTGCGATGGCCCTCTCGATCAGGCCGTCCTGACGCGTCAGCACCTCGAGCGGACCGTCCTTCGCGGTCAGGCGTTCGAGTGGGCCGTTGGTGGCGGTGATGCGGTCGAGCAACCCGCCCTCGGCCAGCAGACGTTCGAGCGGTCCGTCCTCGGCCAGCAGCCGATCCAGTGGACCGCCGGGAGCCAGGATGCGTTCGACCGGGCCACCCGGGGACAGCAGGCGTTCGAGGGTGCCGTCCTCGGAGGTGAGACGGTCGACGACGCCACCCTGGGCGAGCAGGCGGTCGAGCGGCCCGCCCTCCTTGAGGGCATTTCCCAGGGCGCGGTCGTCGGAGGTGAGCTGACCGAGTTGAGCGAGCAGTTGCATCGTGCCGCCGCGCGGATTGGCGAGCGAGGCCACTCCCGCGGTGCCGGACGCGCCGGTGGCCAGCGCCATGCGGGTGGTGGCCAACGCGACCTCGGCGACGCCGATCGCCTGCTCGGCGATGGCAATTCCGGCGCGCGCGGGCAGTGTGATCGCTGACACCCAGTTCATCGTTTTACTGTAACTGCTCGTAGCCGGGAAAATCAGTGAAGAACCTTCAGGCCGATGACGCACCCGACGATTCCGAGCAGCAGCGCAATTTTGATCACCGACACCGATTCGGCACCGGTGATCATCGCGTACGCGACGGTCAGCGTGGCACCGATTCCCACCCACACGGCGTACGCGGTACCGGTGGGCAACGAGCGCATCGCGATCGCAAGTCCCACCATGCTCAGGACCACCGCGACACCGAACACGATCGACGGGGTGAGTTTGCTGAAGCCCTCGGACTTACCGAGTGCGGTCGCCCAGACGGCTTCGAGCACCCCGGAGACGACCAGAATCAGCCATGCCATGGAAAATCACTCCTTGCACCGTCTTGTCGCTGTTCGGGTACGGTGCGCTCGTCCGATTGTCGGAAGTGACCTGTACGACGGTACCAATTTTCCTTCGGCGGGGACGCGGATCTTCCGGTCTCAGTAGGCGTACGTGTTCGTCGGTGGGTCGATGCGCTGGGCCGTCGAGACCGTCATCGTGGGGGTGAACGCGGTTGCCTCGGTTGCGGTCGACGCGTCGACGATTCCGGTCAGCTGCAGCCAGGTCCCATCCGGAACTGCTTCGAGCGCAGCGGAATTCGTGTCCAGATGAATTCTGATGGACCTCGCGTCGGCCGCGCAGCAGATGATCATTACGCGGGCGAGGTCGATACCGTCGGTCGTGCCGTCCACGCGCGGCGACCCACCGTTTGCGGTGGCCACGGCGAATCCGGTGACACTGATCTCCCGGCCGTCGAGGCTGCCGTCGGAATCTCGGACCGCACGTTGGACGACGTCGAGCAACGGCACGTCCGGTGCCTGCCCGCCGGGCAGAGGCGGAAAGGGCGCCTTCTCGGTACTCGATACCGCCGCGACGGATCGGTCGCCGACCGAGGAGACGCCGAGTGCAGGCGGAGCGAGAAGGAGAACGACGGCGATCGGCACCAACAACAGCCAGTACGGACGTGAGTCGTGGTCGTGGCCGTCGATCGGTCGTCCGCGCCGGATGTCGGCGAAAATCGACGCCGCGGCAAGCGAGACGATCAGCACGCCCGCGATGAGCAAGTACGGATGCAGCGACGGTTTGACGTAGCGAACGAAGCTGCCGTCCAGCGTGATCTTCACGATCGCTCCGCCGAAGAGAAGCAGCAGAACGTTCTGCACCTCCCGCTTCATCGTGCGCCGACCAGGACGTAGCCGACGGTCGTGGCGCACACGATCGCCACGATGAAGGTCAGTGGTGCGAAGCGGACGACGAAGCCGCGCCCGAAGCTGCCCGCCTGCATGGCCATCAATTTCAGATCGACGGCCGGACCGACCACCAGGAACACCAGGCGCGGCAGCAGCGGCAGCATCGACATACTGGCCGCGACGAACGCGTCGGCCTCCGAGCACAACGCCAACAGCACCGCCAGTACGGCCATCACCAGGATGGACAGCAGGAGCTGACCGGCCAGGTGCTGGTACACCCAGTCGGGAATCACCATGTGCAGCGCAGCGGCTGCTGCCGCGCCGAACACCAGGAACGCTCCGGCCTGGAGGAGGTCTGCTCGGGCCGATTCGCGGAATGTCTCCCACCTGGTTGCGTCGTGCTCGTGGCCACGATCGGCCAGCCAGGCGGTGATCCACTCGGCCTTACCGAACCGCGTCCACAGCCGGCCCATCACCACGGCGGTGGCGAGCGAGGCGAGGAACCGGGCAAGGACCATCGCCGGTTCACCAGGAAAGGCGACGGCGGTCGAGATCAGAACCACGGGATTGATCGCCGGTGCCGACAGCAGGAACGCCAGGGCCGCGGAGGCCGGCATTCCCTGATCCATCAGCCGCCGGGAGACGGGAACGGCACCGCACTCGCACCCGGGCAAGGCCATGCCCGCCAGCCCGCTCACTCCGACGGCAGCCGACTCGTTCTTCGGTACGACCTTCGCCAGCACCGCGGGCGAAACGAACGCGGCAATGCCTCCGCTGACGAGAACGCCGAGCACCAGGAAGGGCGTGGCCTGCACGAAGATTCCGGTGAAGACGGTGGCGCCGGTTCGCAGGTTCGGGGATCCGAGGACCCATTCGGCTGCGTCGGGGCCGAACACGATGCCCAATACGAGCAGAGTTGCGAATACGTGCATGGATGTCACCCTGGGCCTGCGTCTCGCGGGGAGATCGGTGTTCGCAGGGAGCATCGGGGTCCATCATGCCCTCCCTGTACTGGCTCACAGCAACCTCACAGTGAGAGTCCAGCGAACGGGCAGCATCGCGCGCGATGATGGACACCGTGAGCGAGACACCCGAGGCCCGAGTCCTGATCGTCGACGACGAACCGACCATCGTCGAGTTGCTGGCGGTCAGCCTCAAGTTCCAGGGATTCGAGGTCGCAACGGCGTCTTCGGGCCCCGAGGCGCTGGACAAGTCACGTAACTTTCGGCCCGAGGCACTGATACTCGACGTCATGATGCCGGGCATGGACGGCTTCGGTCTGTTGCGCAGGCTGCGCGCAGACGGGGTGGATGCTCCCGCATTGTTCCTGACGGCGCGAGATTCCGTGGAGGACAAAGTGACCGGTCTGACGCTCGGTGCGGACGATTACGTCACCAAGCCGTTCAGTCTCGAGGAGGTGGTGGCCCGCCTCCGGGTCATTCTGCGCCGGTCGGGGCGAAAGGAGGAGACGGAGTCGTCTCGAGTTGCGTTCGCGGACATCGAACTCGACGACGACACTCACGAGGTGTGGAAGGCCGGCGAGCCGGTTTCGCTCTCGCCGACCGAGTTCACGCTACTGCGGTACTTCATGGTCAACGCCGGAACGGTGCTCAGCAAGCCGCGCATCCTGGATCACGTGTGGCACTACGACTTCGGTGGTGAGGTGGGAGTGGTCGAGTCGTACGTCTCCTATCTGCGCCGCAAGGTCGATACCGGCGACACCCGGTTGATCCACACGTTGCGGGGCGTCGGCTACGTCATGCGGCAGCCGCGGTGACCGGCATCCGCTCACGGCTGGGCGACATCCCGCTGCGCTTCACCCTGGTAGCGGCGCTACTGCTGTTGGTCGGACTCGGACTGCTGGCGTCGGGAGTCGCCGTCACCTCGTCGCTGGAAACCTCGTTGATGCGTCGGCTCGATCAGCAGTTGGTCGAGGCGTCTCGGGGATGGGCGCAACCCGACTCCCGCCCGTTCCCACCCGTCGGCGAGCCCAATCCTGGTCGTCCGCCGTCGAATTTCTACGTCCGGTCCGTTGCGAACGACGGCACCGTGCGGGGTCCCATCAACGATGTGGCGTCAGATGTTCCGGATCTTTCCGGTGTGACCGCCGATCGCCCGACAACGGTCGGTTCGGAGAGCGACCCAGGGAAACAGTGGCGTGTCATGACGGTGACCAACAGCGACGGATCCACCACGGTGGGAATCCCGCTCGGTCCCAATCAGCAAACCGTCAGTCGACTGATGGTGCTCCAGTTGTACGTCGGGGCAGCGGTATTGGTGGCATTGGGTGTGGTGGCCTTCTTCGTGGTGCGGCGCAGTCTGCGACCGTTGCGTGAGGTGGAGACGACGGCTGCCGCGATCGCCGCGGGCGATCTGCACCGACGTGTGCCGCATCGCAGCGAGAAGACGGAGGTCGGTCGTCTGTCGGCGGCGTTGAACGGCATGCTCTCGCAGATACAGCGGGCGTTCGCCGCTACCGCTGCGTCGGAAGAAGCTGCACGGGCGTCCGAGGATCGGATGCGCCGATTCGTCGCCGATGCCAGTCACGAACTGCGCACACCGCTGACGACCATCCGGGGATTCGCCGAGCTGTATCGGCAGGGGGCGATGAGTGACATCGCATTGCTGATGACGCGCATCGAGGGCGAGTCGGCGCGCATGGGTCTGCTCGTGGAGGACCTGTTGATGCTCGCCAGACTCGACGCCCAACGCCCCCTCGAAGTACGGAGCGTCGATCTGCTCACCATCGCCGCCGACGCCGTGCACGACGCGAAGGCCGTCTCGCCGGCGCGCGACATCTCGTTGAAAGTGCTTGCTGGGCCGGGCATTCCGGAGGTCGCCGGCGACGATGCCCGGCTGCGCCAGGTGTTGGCCAATCTCGTGGGAAACGCGGTGCGGCACACGCCCGAGTCCGCCTCGATCACGGTGTGCGTCGGAACCACCGAGGCGTCGGTGGTACTCGAGGTGCAGGACACCGGCCCCGGGCTGGGCGAGGAGGAGGCAGCTCACGTCTTCGAGCGCTTCTACCGCACCGACTCGTCACGAACCCGCGAGAGCGGTGGGAGCGGCCTCGGCCTGTCCATCGTCGCGGCTCTGGTCGCGGCGCACAGTGGCACCGTGAACGTCCGAAGCAGCCCGGGACAGGGCGCAACTTTTCGTGTCGAACTACCCCGAGCCAACGGTTGATTCACTGACTGCGCGTGCATTCTTGCGTTCGGCGATCTTGGTGTACGCGGCAGCAGCGAGAGGCGCAGCCACGAGCATCGACACCAGCCGGATCACCTGCACACAGGCGACGAACGTGACGTCCGATCCGGTCGTCGCGGAGACGGCCAGTACCGCGGCCAGTCCGCCGGGCGTCGTCGCGAGATAACCGGTCAACATGCTGACTCCGGTGATCGCGGACAACGCCCAACCCAGGAGTGCGCAGATCAGACCGATCGTGAGCACGAGCAGCGCAGCCCACGGGAAGATGCGTCCGATCGCGCGCAAACTGGCGATGGTGAAGGCAAGTCCTGCTTGCCATCCGATGACGATGAACGCCAACGGTAGGAGCACCGCGGGAACGGAGATGTCGACGGGCCAACCGAGCAGCTCGCAGGCTCCGGCGACGATCAGCGGCCCGAGCGTGGCCGGGGCAGGTAGTCGAACCGCCTTCGCGAGCAGGATTCCGATGACGATGGCACCGATCAGAAACGCCGTACCGAGGTACCACGGGGTGGTCGACGCGTCGTCGGAACCGGCCGTGCCACCGGTGTCGGTATGGAAGGCGAAGGTGACGATCAGCGGCATCGTGACCACCACCAGCGCCACACGGAGATACTGGACCACGGCAACGATGCGCTCGTCACCGCCGAGTTCGCGGGCAACCGACACCAGACCCGTTGCGCCACCGGCAATCAGAGACAGTGCGCCGGTCACCGGATCGACATCGCGGTGCAGTGCCAGCAGAGCGCCGCAGCCTGCGCTCACGATCAGAGTCGCCAACCCGACGGTGACCGCAGGAATCCAGTTCTCGCCCAGCGCACCGAGGGTGTCGGTATCGAGCATCAAGCCGATCGTCACTGCCAGCGTGCCCTGCGCTGCCATGGATGCGGGCCGTGGCACGGCGGCCGGCCCCCACCCGGTCAGCGCGAACACCACGGCGACGACGAGTGCAGCGAACAGTGACGGTGCGGTGAGACCCAGAGCGGCGAAAAGGGCCCAGCCCCCGACGGATACGGCCGCGAGGCCGATCCATCGGAGGCTGTGCCGCACTACGGTCTTCACCGTGTCGGTGCCACTCACGCTCCGGACTTGACCAGCAGAACCGGCACTGGAATTTCGAGCAGCAAACGCTGAATCGTCTGTCCCATCAGGAACTTGCCGACCGCCGAGCGGTGCCGGGACCCGACGACGAGGATCTCGGACTTCTGCTCCTCGACCAGAGTCAGCAGCGTGTTCACGGCGTCGGGATCGGGGCGACCCACCGCCACGGTCCAGGAGACCGAGTCGGCGTTGTCGATATCGGTCAGGGCCGTCTCCACGGCCGTGGACACCGCCTGCGTCTCGGCAGCCTCGGCGGACGGTTCGGCCGATCCGGAGAGGGCGTGCAGGACGACGAGGTCGGTCTCTCTGATGCGAGCTTCTCGAACGGCGGCCGCGAGTGCAGCGCGGCCCTCGGGTGAATTGTTGTGCAGTACGCCGACAGTCATGTCAGTTGCTCCTTCAGGCGATGTGGGGGTTGGTGATCAGCCGAACGGAATCTGGCCGAGGACGATGCCGACCGCCAGCATCGCGAGGGAGACGACCACCGCTCGCCACAACACCTTCTTGTGGTGATCGGCCAGCGAGACTCCGGCGAGGGTGACCAGGAGCAGGATGGCCGGAACCAGCGGGCTCTGCAGGTGGACGGGCTGACCGGTGATGGAGGCGCGGGCCATCTCGACCGGATCGATGCCGTACTTGCTCGCAGTCTCGGTGAGCACCGGCAGGATGCCGAAGTAGAACGCGTCGTTGGTCATGAAGAACGTCAGCGGGATGCTCAGGATGCCGGTGATGACGGCCAGGTACGGGCCCATTCCCGACGGGATGACGTTGAGCAGCCACTCGGCCATGGCCTCGACCATGCCTGTGCCCTGGAAGACGCCGGTCAGGATTGCTGCGGCGAGCACCATGGCGACCACGGAGACGATGGAGGACGAGTGCCGAGCGATCGCGTCGCCCTGCTCCTTGACCTTCGGGAAGTTGACCGTCAGAGCGATGGACGCCGCGATCATGAACAGGACCGGGATGGGCAGGATGTCCATGACCAGGATGACGAGCAGGACGACAGTTAGAGCAGCGTTGAACCACAGCAGCTTCGGACGCAAGGTGTCGCGATTGGGATCGAGACCGTCGAAGAACTGACCCGATTCACCGTCGCTCGATCCGCCGGTGCCGGAACCGTTTCCGCCCTTACCACCCTTGCGGACGGTGCCGCCGCCGCCCGAGGCGACCAGCTCCGGCTCGAAGACGAGCTTGCCGATGCGTCGACGCTCCATGATGCCGAGGTGAACGGCGAAGAGCAGCACGATGATCAGGCCGACGATCATCGACGGGACCATCGGAACGAACACGTCGGACGGCGAGATGCCCAATGCGGATGCAGCGCGAACCGTCGGGCCGCCCCACGGGATGATATTCATCGTGCCGTTGGCGAGACCGGCGACGACGGTCAGAATGACCGGACTGACACCGAGTTTGAGGTACAGCGGCAGCAGTGCTGAGGTGACGATGATGAAGGTGGTCGAGCCGTCGCCGTCGAGGGAGACGACCATGGCCAGAATGGCTGTTCCGACAACGAGTTTCATCGGGTCGTTGCGCACGACTCGCAGGATGCCGCGCACCAGCGGATCGAACAGTCCGACGTCGATCATGATTCCGAAGAAGATGATCGCGAAGAACAGCAGGGCTGCGGTGGGGGCCAGGGACTTGATGCCGTCGGTGATCATGTCACCGATGCCGAGTCCTGCGCCGGCCAGCAGACCGAAGATGACGGGGACCAGGGTGAGTGCGACGACGGGCGTGGCTCTCTTGGTCAAGATCAAGAACATGAAGGCGGCTACCATGAGGAAGCCGAGTATCACCAACATCGTGCACTCCTTCTCGAAATGTGTGAGGTGGGTCCGGTTGGACTACGTGTTGTGACTGAAGTTACGTAACCGGCATCACATGTTCGCCGTTGTGCGCACTACCCGCGCAAGCAACGTAAAGAGCCTTTTGCGCATTGTGCTCGAGCAGCTCCCGGCCTAGCCTTGGCTGGTGCGATTGAGGACTCAAGTGCTGCTGCTGCAGGCCGCGTTGGTCGCCGTCGCGCTGGCAGTGGCGTTCGGAGTGTTCGCGATCAGCAGTGGTGAACAGGCCAGTGATGAATACGGCGAACGTGCTCTGGCCGTCGCGAGAACGGTCGCCTCCGATCCCGAGGTGCGATCGCTGGTCGGACAGTTCTCGGCCGCGGACACCGCAGGCACCGATGCCGCGCCGGCCGGGGTGCTGGCCGGCGGCGCGCTGCAGCGCGCGGGTGAAAGTGCCCGGGACCGTACCGACGCCCTGTTCGTCGTCATCACCGACGACCGTGGCCTGCGATTGGCGCATCCTGATCCGACCGTCCTGGGGCAACGAGTGAGCACCGATCCGTCCGGCGCTCTGGCCGGCAACGAGGTCGTCGAATCCGACCGCGGCACGCTGGGCGACTCGGTGCGTGCCAAGGTGCCCATCCTTGCTCCGGGCTCGGCCGACGTGGTGATCGGAGAAGTGAGCGTCGGAATCTCCACGACGGCGGTGCGCACCGAACTGGTGAAGGACCTGATCAACGGCGCACTGGTCACCGGAGCAGTGTTACTGCTGGGCGTACTCGGGTCGATTCTGTTGGCGCGCAGATGGAAGCGGCTGACCCTGGGCCTGGAACCGGAAGAACTGGCCGAGCTCGTCCGCGAGCAAGAGGCAGTGCTGCACGGCATCGGCGAAGGCGTGGTGGCCATCGATCCGGACGGCATCGTCACCGTCGTCAACGACGAGGCACGCACGTTGCTCTCGATCGAGGGAAAGCCGGGAATGCGCGTGGAGGACATCGGTCTGACGCCCCGATTGCTCGAAGTCATCGAAGTCCCCACGGGCGAACCGGTACTCGCTGCCGTGAACGACGTCGTCGTCATCGCGTCGGCGCGAAAGGTGCTGCGTGACAATCGAGATCTGGGGACGGTGCTCACCGTGCGAGATCGAACGGACGTGGAGGCGCTGACGCGTCAGCTCGATGCGGTGCAGTCGATGTCCGCGGTGTTGCGCGCCCAGCGACACGAGTTCGCGAACCGGATGCACCTGGTCAGTGGGCTGCTGCACGAGGGCCACCCCGGTCGCGCGTCGGAGTACATCGACGAAATTCTGGGCGTGGGGCCGAGATCGGAGGCAGTCGAGGGTATCGATGCCGTGTCCGACGCCTACCTCCGTTCCTTCCTCAGTGCCAAGGCTGCGCACGCCCGCGAAAGTGGAGTGCGCCTGGTGCTGGGGGAGAACACCTGGGTCGGCGGCGAATTGGTCGGCCCGGTGGACGTCACCACCGTGCTGGGCAACCTGATCGACAACGCGATCGATGCCGCCCGGCTCGGCGCTCGTCGCCCTGCCGAAGTGGAAGTGGAATTGGTGCAAGAGGATTCGACACTGCACATAGTGGTCGTCGACTCGGGTGACGGCGTCGTGTTGGCACCCGAGCAGGTGTTCGTCGAAGGCATTTCGACCAAATCGACCGCGGACACACCGGGTGGCCGAGGGGTGGGATTGGCGCTCAGCCGACAGATCGCGCGAACCCGTGGCGGCGAGGTGACGTTGGCCGATGCCGGCGGGCAGATCACGGCCGACAACGACCGCGGAGGCGCGGTGTTCATCGCCTCGATTCCCGACGCACTCCTGATCGAAGAGGTGACGCAATGAGAGTTCTCGTCGTCGACGACGACTTCCGGGTCGCCGATCTGCATGCGGCACTGGTGAATTCACTCGACCACTACGAGGTGGCCGCAGTGGCGACGAGTATCGCCCAGGCGCGCGACGTGCTGGCCACCCAATCCTTCGACCTGGCTTTGGTCGACGTCTATCTGCCGGACGGATCCGGCATCGATCTGGTGCGGGAGCTGCCGTGTGACGCGGTGGTGCTCTCCGCTGCTGCGGATCAGCAGACGGTGCGCTCGGCGATGACCGCGGGTGCGTGGACGTACCTGATCAAACCGTTTCCGCGCTCGGCTCTCGTCGACCGACTCACCGGATATCTCGCATACCGCGGCGCACTCGATCGTGCGGACGAACTCACTCAGGCGGACATCGACGGTGGGCTCGATGCCCTCCGCCCCCGCGCCGCGACTCCGCTACCGGCCTCGCAGTCGGTCACCCGAGACCTGGTCCTCGACGCGGTGCGCGGAACGGCGGAGCCGATGTCTGCCGGGGAAGTCGCGACGGCGATAGGGATTTCACGAGCGACGGCTCAGCGGTATCTGGCCACCTTGGTCTCGAAGGGTCGGCTGCGAATGCAGTTGCGGTACGGATCGACCGGACGACCCGAACAGGAGTATTCGCTACCGCCGGGTGCGTGAGACCGCCACGACCACTGCTCCGACGAGCGAAATTGCCGCGGTGATCAGGGCTGCGGTGTTCCAGCCCGCGACCAGAGCGGCCGGTGCATGGTTGCCGGCAGGCACTGCGACCACGGCCACGACGGTCACACCGACCGCGGACCCGACGTAGCGCGCGGTGTTGTTGGCCCCGCTGCCCATTCCGCCGCGTCCGGGCGGGACGCTGGCCACGGCCTCGCGTCCGAGAGCCGCGTTCAGGACACCACTGGCCACGCCCGCCACCAGTAATCCGGGCAGCAACCGCGGCCAGCCTGCGTCCTCGGCCAGACCCGTCAGCATCACCATGCCCAGTGCCACACCGATCAGACCGACGGCGAGCTGGGTGCGGCCGCTGACCGACGCCGGAATGCGCCGAGCCAACAGGGCGGTGACGACCGATGTCGCAGACCAGGCGAACAGCAGAACGGCTGCCCCGAGAGCATCGATGCCGAGCGCGGTGCCCACGAACCCGGCCATGTACGACATCAGCGCGATGATCCCGGCGCCCGTCGCCAGAGCAGCGACCGTGGCGGCGAGAAAGGGCGGGTGGCGGAAGAGGGTGAGATCGAGCATCGGGCTCGCAGTGCGTAGTTCGAGGATCGTGAAGGCGGCCAGCAGCAGGGCAGCGAGAACGAACAGCACGATGGGTGTCACGGCCGTCCACCCCTGCCTGCCTTCGACGAGCGCGGCCAACAGTGCGCCGATGCCCGTGGCCAACAGCACGGCACCCACCGGATCGAGGCCGCGCGGGGCGTCGGACATGGATTCTTCGACGCGAAGCTGGGCGACGACGGCGAGCACGAGGGTGGCAATCGCGAGAACTACGTACGCCTCACGCCAGCTGGCCCAGCGATCGAGGAGCGCGGCGAGCAGCGGTCCTAGCGCGATACCGGCTCCCACGCTGGCACCCCAGACGCCGCTGGCCTTGGCTCTCACCGGCCCGGCTGGGTGAGTATGCGCGATGATGCCGAGGCTCGACGCGACCACCGCGGCACCGCCGAGCCCTTGCAGGATGCGGGCGAGCACGAAGATCAGAGTGTTGGGAGAGACCGCACAGACGATCGCGCCGACGGCCAGCACGACTGCTCCGATGACGAAGGTGCGGCGACGTCCGACGTCGTCCGCGACGGTACCGGTGGTGAGCAGTGCGGCGGCCAGACCGATGCTCATCGAGCTGAGAATCCAGGTTCGTCCCGCTGCGTCGGACATCAGATCGAGCGCGGTGCTGTTGATCGTCGCGAGCGGGGCGGTGAAGGCCATCAGCGTCAGCAAGGTGCCCAAGGCTGCGACGGCCAGTGCGCGGGTGCCGTTCGTCGTGCCGGCGGGCGAGGGGGCAGTGTCGGTCATCGTCGTCCTTCTGGTCTGGTGATCGAACTGTAAACGGCCAACTTGGTTCGGTCAACAGACTGTACGATTGTGGCATGGCACTCGGAACCGACTACGCCCGCCAGGACTGCCCCCTGGCCCGCGCGCTCGAACTCGTCGGTGAGCGCTGGACCATGCTCATCGTGCGCGACAGCTTTCTCGGCGTCCGACGCTTCGGCGACTTCCAGGCCCACCTCGACATCTCCAAGGCAGTGCTGGCGCAGCGACTCGACACCCTGGTCGACGCCGGACTGCTCGAACGGCAAGCCCGATCACAGGGTCGCGGCCACGACGACTACGTGCCGACGGACGCCCTCGAAGGACTGTGGCCGGCCGTCTTCGCCCTCAGCTACTGGGGCGAGCAACAGAACCCGAAGCCGATGGGCAAGCGTCGTCTATTTCTGCACGCGACCTGCGGAACCGATCTGGGACCGCTCGGACTGTGCCCCACATGTGGCGTCGCGCCGGGCCCGCGCGACGTCGATACCGACATCGGACCGGGCTACGACCCGGAGCTCCGATCCGACGCGGTATCGACGCAACTGCGAACGCGTCGACGCCTGATGACGCCTCTGCGCTGACGTTGTAGCTGCAGGAATGTCAGTTCGCGACGTTCGCCTCGTGGCCCATCGCGCGCAGTGCCGTCCGAAGCTTGTCGGCGGCCTCGTCCTGTGACTCCGTGGACGGATTCGGATCCGCGCCGGAGATGTCGAAGTTGCCCATGTCGTACGCCGGAAACACGTGCAGATGCAAGTGCGGCACCTCGAGTCCGGCGATCAACAGGCCGGCCCGGGGCGCGTCGAACGCCGTCCTGACGGCCTGACCGATGATCTGCGCGACGGCGGTGATCTTGGCGAACACGGCCCCGTCGACGTCCTGCCACTGATCGATCTCCGCACGCGGAACCACCAACGTGTGGCCCTGCGTGACCGGGGCAATCGTCAGAAACGCCACGACGTCGTCGTCCTGCCACACGAACCGTCCGGGAATCTCACCTGCAATGATCTTGCTGAAAATAGATGCCATGGGAACAGAATGCCTTACGAGCTGTGCCTCTTGGTCACTCCGCAGGCTGCGCTCCTGTCCTCCCAGGTGATTGCCAGGTTCGTCGCAGCGTAGGTCCAGCTGCGCGCACGAGGGTTGCCTCATGACAACGAACTACCTCGCCCGAGCAGCAGGCCAACGGCCCGGCTCGAACGCAACGGCCACGCTCGAGGTGGTCATCCCCGTCTACAACGAAGAGGCGGACCTCGAGCAGTGCATCCGTCGACTGCACGAGCACCTCGACGACCGGATTCCGTTCAGGTCGCGAATCACCATCGCCGACAACGCAAGTACCGACGGCACCCTCACGGTGGCGCATCGGCTCGCCGACGAGATAGACGGAGTTCGAGTTCATCACCTCGACGAGAAGGGGCGCGGGCGGGCTCTCAAAGCGGTGTGGCTCGCGTCCGACGCCGACGTCGTCGCCTACATGGATGTCGATCTGTCCACCGACCTCAACGCACTCATGCCGCTCGTCGCTCCACTGCTCTCGGGTCACTCGGACCTCGCCATCGGTTCTCGGCTGAACCGGTCGTCTCGGGTCGTTCGCGGGGCCAAGCGCGAATTCATCTCGCGCAGTTACAATCTCATTCTGCGGACCTCGTTGCGCGCCCGCTTCTCCGATGCCCAGTGCGGATTCAAGGCGATGCGCACCGACGTCGCTCGCCAACTGCTCCCACTCGTCGAAGACACCGGGTGGTTCTTCGACACCGAATTGCTGGTGATCGCCGAAAAGGCAGGCCTCCGCATTCACGAGGTGCCGGTGGACTGGGTCGACGATCCCGACAGCAGCGTCCACCTCGTCGACACCGCCGTCAAGGATTTGCAGGGATGCTGGCGCGTCGGCCGTGCTCTCGCGACCGGGGTCCTCCCCGTCGCGGAACTGCGTCGAAGCCTGGGACGGGAGCCGCTCGTGGCCGGTGTACCGCACGGAATGATCGGCCAGCTGGTGCGATTCGGCATCATCGGTGTCGCCAGCACCGTGGCCTACGCACTGCTGTACCTGGTGCTCCATCCCATGATCGGGGCGCAGGCCGCAAACTTCGCGGGGCTGCTGATCACCGCTGTACTGAACACTGCGGCCAACCGCGCCTTCACCTTCGGGGTCCGAGGCCCGTCCGGCGCGGGCAAGCACCAGCTGCAAGGTTTGGCGATCTTCGGCTTCGCGCTGCTGGTGACCAGCGGTTCGCTCGCGGTACTGCACGCCTGGTCCCCGGACGTGTCGCGACACGTCGAACTCGTCGTTCTCGTCGTCGCCAATCTCGTTGCCACCGTGTGCCGATTCGTAGCACTGCGGTGGGTGTTTCGCGCTGTGGACTCAACCCGTTCGGAGGTCAAGCGATGACGACGACACTCGAGCGGTCCTCTGCGGCCGCACCGACCGAGCGGTCGACCTCCCGGCGGTGGGAACTTTTCGGGCTGATCGCTCTACTGATCGGCACCGGCGTGGCCTACATCTGGGGTCTCGGTGCCTCGGGCTGGGCCAACTCGTTCTATTCCGCAGCGATACAGGCCGGTTCGGTGTCGTGGAGGGCGTTCTTCTTCGGATCCTCCGATGCCGCCAACTCGATCACCGTCGACAAGCCGCCGATGTCGCTGTGGCTGATGTCGTTGTCGGTGCGGGTGTTCGGGCTGAACACCTGGGCGATGCTCGTCCCACAGGCGCTGCTCGGCGTCGCATCGGTTGCGCTGCTTCGAGCCGTCGTCGTGCGCCGGTTCGGGGCAGCCGCCGGACTGCTTGCCGGACTGGCCCTGGCAGTGACTCCCGTTGCCGCACTGATGTTTCGGTTCAACAACCCTGATGCCTTGCTGGTTCTGCTGATGATCGTCGCCGTCTGGGCGATGCTGCGAGGCGTCGAATCGGGAAAGACCAAGTGGCTCGTGATCACCGGCATGTTCGTCGGATTCGGCTTCCTCACCAAGCAGCTTCAGGTGATGCTCGTCGTGCCGCCGCTGGCCCTGACATACCTGATCGCTGGGCCGCCAAAACTTGTCACTCGGCTGCTGCAGTTGTTCGCCGCGCTCGGAGCCATGATCGTCTCGGCCGGCTGGTGGCTGCTGATCGTCGAATTCTGGCCGGCCTCCTCCCGGCCGTGGGTCGGTGGCTCGCAGAACAATTCGATTCTGGAACTGACCCTCGGCTACAACGGTCTGGGCCGGCTCAGCGGTAACGAGACGGGCAGCGTCACCCCCGGCGGCGATGGAGGTGGCGGCGGTGGCGGTTCGATGTGGGGCGAGACCGGCATTCTCCGCATGTTCGACGCCTCCCAGGGCGGTCAGATCGCCTGGCTCATCCCCGCCGCATTGGTGCTCCTGGTGACGGGACTCGTACTGCGAGGCAGGGCTCCACGTATCGACGTGCAACGCGCATCGTTGATCGTGTGGGGCGCGTGGCTGCTCGTCACCGGTCTGACGTTCAGCTTCATGGCCGGCATCTTCCACTCGTATTACACGGTGGCGCTTGCACCTGCCGTTGCTGCACTCGTCGGTATCGGAGGCGTGATGCTGTGGCGCGAACGGCAGCGGTTGTGGGTGCGGATTGCGATGGCGCTCGCGGTGGCGGCGACCGTCGCGATGGCGTGGGTGCTGCTCGGCCGGAGTGCGAGCTTCGTGCCGTGGCTGAAGTGGGCGATCCTGGTCGTGGGAGTGCTGGCTGTAGTGGCACTGCTGATTCCGGCGCTCACTCGCGGCAGGCTCGCCGCGGTCGCGATTTTCACGGTGATGTTCGCCGGACTGGCCGGTCCGACGGCCTACGCGGTGGACACCATCGGCACCCCGCACACCGGGTCGATCCCCACCGCCGGGCCGAACACCGGCATGCGCGGATTCGGCGGGATGGGTGAGGGACGGCGCGGGCAACGGGGAATGCAACCGCCGCCCGGTGCCCAGACGCCGGCTGGAATGCAGCTGCCGGCAGGAGCGCCGGGTCAGGCCGGCCAGCTGCCGGGCGGTGCCGAGATGGGCGGCGGTATGGGAGGTCTGCTCGAAGGCAGCACCCCCACTGCCGAGGTGACGTCGATGCTCGAGCAGGACGCCGGTTCGTACACCTGGGTGGCGGCGGCCATCGGTGCCAACACCGCGGCGGGCTACCAACTGGCCACGGAGGATCCCGTCATGCCCGTCGGCGGCTTCAACGGGACCGACCCGTCGCCGACGCTGGCCGAGTTCCAGCAGTACGTCGCCGACGGTCGAATTCACTACTTCATCGGAGGCGGTGGAATGGGCGGCAGGGAGTCGGGTTCCTCGGCGGAAATCTCGGCCTGGGTGACCGCCAACTTCGCCGCGACCACCGTCGGCAACGTCACGTTGTACGACCTGACGCAGTAGTTACGGCGTTCCCGACGGGCCCCGCACCACGACAGGTGCGGGGCCCTACGCCGTCGAGCAGATAGTCTGTTGCACTGTGCGCGTACTCGTCCTAGGTTCCGGTGCTCGTGAGCACGCCCTTCTACTTGCGTTGAAGGCCGACCCGTCGGTCGACGCACTGTTCGTCGCCCCCGGCAATGCGGGCACAGCCGCGATCGCCGAACAGCATGCCGTCGACGTGGCATCCGGTGAGGCGGTGACCGAACTCGCGCAGAAGCTCGAGGTCGATCTCGTCGTCATCGGGCCCGAGGTACCCCTGGTTCTCGGAGTGGCCGATTCGCTGCGTGAGGCCGGCATCGCCGCATTCGGGCCGTCCGCCGACGCCGCCCGTATCGAAGGGTCCAAGGCATTCGCCAAGGACGTGATGGCTGCAGCCGGTGTACGCACCGCGCACAGTGAAATCGTCGACTCGCCCGCTCTGCTGGACGCAGCTCTCGACCGCTTCGGCCCGCACTGGGTCGTGAAGGACGACGGTCTCGCCGCGGGCAAAGGCGTCGTCGTCACCACCGATCGCCTCATTGCCCGCGACCATGCCGCCGAGCTCCTCGAGAACGGGCACCCGGTGCTGCTCGAGTCGTTCCTCGACGGACCCGAGGTTTCGTTGTTCTGCCTCGTCGACGGAGAGACCGTGGTGCCGCTGCTGCCCGCGCAGGACCACAAACGCGTCGGCGATGGAGACACCGGCCCCAACACCGGGGGCATGGGCGCCTACACCCCACTCCCGTGGTTGCCCGAAGGTGCCGTCGACGAGATCGTCCGTGATGTGGTGAAACCCGTTGCGGCCGAGATGGTGAAGCGTGGCGTGCCGTTCTCGGGTCTGCTGTACGCCGGTCTGGCGATGGGTGCCGACGGTCCCGCCGTTGTCGAATTCAATTGTCGCTTCGGCGATCCCGAGACCCAGGCCGTGCTGGCCCTGCTCGACACGCCTCTCGGCGAGGTGCTCAACGCGACGGCCACCGGCACGCTGGCCTCGCTGCCGCCGCTGCGCTGGCGGGACGGCGCAGCGGTCACCGTAGTCATCGCGGCCGAGAACTACCCCGGTCGACCGCGCACCGGAGACGAAATCCTCGGCTCCGACGGCGCAGGCGTCCTGCATGCAGGCACTGCGGTCGCGGACGGGGTGGTGGTATCCGCGGGTGGCCGGGTACTGAGCGTGGTCGGCACCGGATTCGACCTCACCGCTGCTCGCGACGACGCCTACTCCCGCATCGCCGGAATCCGCTTGCCGGGCAGTCACTTCCGCACGGACATCGGCCTCGCTGCCGTGGAGGGTCGTATCTCGCTGTAGGTGTGCTGAGTGTCCACTATTCGACCTAGCACACGGGATCCCCTGTACCGGCTGAAAAAGTGGACACTGAGCTCGGTGCGTGCGCGGCAGGTGTGCTCAGTGTCCATTAATTGCTCTGGTGCGCGGGATTCTGTTTTTGGTGGTGAATTGTGGACGCTGAGCTCGGTGCGCGGGCAGGTGTGCTGAGTGTCCACTATTTGCTCTGGTGCGCGGGATTCAGTGTGCCGGCGCGGAATATGGACACTGAGCTCGGTGGGCGGGCGTGTTGAGTGTCCACTATTCGCCCTAGCACAAGGGATATCGGTTAGCGGCTCCACAAGTGGACACTGAGGTCAGTTGTCCACAGGCGCGGGCGTTGTCCACATTTCTCGGATCGGGCTCCCACGAACAGTTTCCGCGCGCAAAGCTGTTCGACCATGGGGGTTTACACGAGGCAGCAACTATTGGATAGCGGCGTCAGCAGAGGGGCGATCGACTATCGGGCCAGGGTCGGCACACTGATCCGACTGTTGCCGGGCGTCTACTGCACGGGGGAGCCGTCGTTCCGCGATCGTTGTGTGGCCGCGATTCTGTGGCAACCGGATGCAGTGCTCAGCCACCTCACTGCAGCGTGGTGGTGGAACCTGATCGACCACGAACCCGAACAGGTGCACATCACCGTGCCCCGCAGCACGCGGCCACGGTGCCCGTCGTGGCTGCGCGCGTACCGTCGAACCATTCGCGAGACCAGTTTTGTCGACACCCTCCCGGTCGTGACCATCGAGCAGTGCATCGTCGACGCGTCGGCCTCACTCGGTGATGCTGCGCTCGAACCGTTCGTCGACGCAGCGCTCAGTGGATCCGTCAGCAAACGCGGATTGGCGGCGCAATGCGAGAAGTCGGCCGGAATGGCAGGGGTGACCCAAGCGAAGAAGCAGCTGCGTCTGAGCTGTCCACGCACGCTGTCCGAACCGGAACGGCTGGTGGCTCGCGCACTGACGGCGGCCGGCTACTTTTTGGAGATCAACGCGGCGGTGGGGCAGTACTGCGCGGATCTATTGGACCGTCGGGCCCGGGTGATCATCGAAATCGACGGCCGTGAATTCCACAGCGCGCCGGGCGTGTTTACCAACGATCGAGTGCGCCAGAATGCGCTGCAGCTCGACGGGTGGCTCGTGCTGCGATATTCGGCCGCGCTCGTGATGTCGGACCTCGATGCGGTGGTGCGGCAGATCATCGACACCGTGCGCCGTCGCCGGAGGGCATTGAGCTGAGTGTCCACTACTTGCCACCGATAGCGCGATCCCGTGTATGCCGCTCGATTGTGGACAGTGAGCTTCCTGTTCGGCTCAACTGAGCTGAGTGTCCACTATTTTCCATCGCAGGCGTGATCCCGTGTATGCCGCACAATTGTGGACAGTGAGCTTCTTGTTCGGCTCGACTGAGCTGAATGTCCTCTATTTGCCATCGCAGTCGCGATTCCGTGTGGGGTGCACAATTGTGGACAGTGAGCTTCCTGTTCGGCTCGACTGTGCTGAGTGTCCACTATTCGCCATCGCAGGCGCGGTCCCGTGTACAGCGCGCAATTGTGGACACTCAGCCCACTGTCGCGGCCCAAGTGAGCCGTGCGATCCCGTGCCTGGACATGAAAGGCGGACACCGAGGTCAGTAGTGTCGATCGAATGCACAGTGAATCGCAGCGATCGAAGGTCGAGCCGTTCCATGTGATGGATGTGTTCGCCGCAGCGGCCGAGCGGGCGCGCACTCACGGGGATGTGCTTTCACTCGCCGCAGGTCAGCCATCCACTCGGGCACCCGAGCCCGTGTTGCGCGCTACCCGCGAGGCCCTGGATGCACACCTGCTCGGCTACACCGAGACGCTCGGCATTCTGCCGCTACGCCGAGCGATCGCCGAGTATCACAGCACGCGGTACGGGATTACCGTCGAGGCCGACGACGTGGTCATCACCACCGGATCCTCCGGCGCATTCACGTTGCTGTTCCTCGCTGCGTTCGACGCGGGGGACACCGTCGTCATGGCCAGACCGGGGTACCCTGCCTATCGAAACACGTTGGCGGCGTTGGGCTGCCGCGTCGTCGAGCTGGACTGCGTGGAGGAGACACGGTTCCAGCCGACCGTCGCGATGCTCGAGGAATTGCCCGAGCCGCCTGCGGGGCTGATCGTCGCAAGCCCGGCCAATCCCACCGGCACGATCATCGACGCCGACGAGCTTGCAGCGATCGCGCGCTGGTGCGACGAGCACGGAACGCTGTTGATCTCCGACGAGATCTACCACGGCATCTCGTACGGCAGTGCGCACACGTCGAGTGCGTGGGAGACGTCGAAGGAGTCGGTCGCTATCGGATCGGTTTCGAAGTACTTCTCCATGACGGGGTGGCGGTTGGGCTGGATGCTACTTCCGGCCCGATTGCGCAGGGCCGTCGAACGATTGGCGTCGAACATGACGGTCTGCCCGCCGGCGATTTCGCAGGTGGCGGCCATCGCCGCGTTCACGGAAGAATCACGCCGAGAGCTGGATTCGCACGTGGAACGGTATGCCGTCAACCGAAAGATTCTGCTCGACGGCCTCCCCGCATTGGGAATCACCGATCTGGCACCCGCCGACGGTGCGTTCTACGTGTACGCCGACATCGCGCATCTCACCGACGACTCACGCGCCTGGTGCGCGCACGTGCTGTCCGAGACCGGTGTCGCGTTGGCACCGGGTGTCGACTTCGATACCGTCCGCGGCAATCACACCGTGCGATTCTCGTTCGCGGGCAGCACATCCGACGTCGTCGAAGCGCTCGAGCGCCTTCGGGTCGTGAGTGGAACTTCGTAGCAGGCTACGAGGTTCCACTCACATGCGGTGCAGCCGCTCCAGCACCTCGTCTATGTCGGCGGCTGAGACGTCGCGATGCGTCACGAAGCGAACCTTGCCCGCGACGGTGACCGCAGCGATTCCCTGATCGGCCAATTCGGTCACCGTCCGGACGGGGTCGGCGACGGCGGCGAGCACGATGTTCGTCTGCGGCTCCGCGACGTCCCAGCCGCGGTCTCGGAGGCCGTGCGCCAAAGTCGAGGCGTTGGCGTGATCCTCGGCCAGGTCACCGATTCGATCCAGGGCGACGAGACCCGCCGCCGCCAGAACTCCGCCCTGACGTACCCCGCCGCCCAACATCTTTCGCACCCGCCGTGCCTCGTGGATACGCGCTGCATCCGACACGAGCATCGAACCGACGGGGGCACCGAGTCCCTTGCTCAGGCACACCTGCACCGTGTCCGCGCCGTCGGCCAACGATGCGATCGGAACATCGAGTGCAACAGCGGCGTTCCACAGCCGCGCACCGTCCAGATGAATTTTCAGTCCCGAGTCCCGTCCGGCAGCAACGAGTTCGGACCATTCGGCCGGGCCGAACACGGTACCGCCGGCAAAGTTGTGGGTGTTCTCGAGCGAGAGCAGCGTGGTCCGCAGCGCGAAGTAGGGCCCGGCACCGCCGGCTTTCGCTGTCACGGTCGACGCAAGCGGACGCCCGGGGCCGCCGTCGTGCGCAAGCGCCTCGGGCATTCCGCCCGCCAACCACGCCGCGGTGCCGAGCTCGGATCCCAGTACGTGCGCGTGCTCGGGGGCCAGGAACCGATCGCCGCGCTGCAGATGCAGCATCAGCGCAATGATGTTGCCCATCGACCCCGACGGGACCCAGAGCGCTGCCTCGAAGCCGAGCAGATCCGCCACTCTCGCTTCGAGCAGTGCCATGGTCGGATCGTGATCGAGGACGTCGTCGCCCACTTCGGCGTCGGCCATGGCTTTTCGCATGACCGAATCGGGCCGGGTGATGGTGTCGGAGCGGAGGTCGATCGTTCGATGTGCCACGAATACTGACAATTCCATAGCGCGAAAGCAGTCCGACGAACGGCCTCGAGCTGGCACGATGACTTGAATGTCCGCAGGTCCGACCGAGTCGCAGCACAAGGTGTCGGGTGCGACTCCGAAGGGGGTGCGCCGCCGGCAGGCATTGGCATCGGCGGCTGCGGATCTCCTCGTCGAGGGTGGTTTCGACGCGGTTCGGCACCGGTCCGTTGCTGCGCGAGCCGGACTGCCGTTGGCGTCGACCACGTATTACTTCGAGTCGCTCGGCGACTTGGTGGCAGCGGCGGTCGATGTCGTCGGAACCCGCGAGATCGACGTCATGCGCGGTCGGATCGACGACGAGGGAAAGTGCTCGCACAAGATGGAATCGACCGTCGACCTCATCGTCGATCTGTTGATCGGGCCGCAGGACGGCCACGAGCAATTGGTCGCGAGATACGAGCGGTTCATCGCGTCGGCCCGACATCCCGAGCTACGCGAGGTACAGCTGAGGCTGCGCGCGCAGATCGACGACCTGCTCACCGACGTGCTTCGCCGATCCGGCCGCACGGTGCAGGAGATGCAGCTTCGACGGCTGGTGGCGGTGGTCGACGGTGCGGTGGTGGGCGCGCTCAGCGAAGTGGATCCCGATCCCCGGGAGATGGCGCGCAGCATGCTTCTCGAAGTGATCGACGTCGTCGCGCCGGCTAAACAGGTGCGGGCCGACTGACTAGCCGTTCTCGTCCGAGTCTGCGTCTCGAATCGGTGGCACCTCGCACACACCGTCTTCACAGACGGGGCCGTGGTCGTCGCCGACCATCTCCAACGGACCGTTCACGAGCCGGCTGCGGCCTTGCGCAGGACGTCGGCGAACACCGACGCCTCCTGCGCACCCGACACACCGAGCCGTCCGTCGATCACGAAGAACGGCACACCACTGATCCCGTAGGCGATGGCCTGCTCCTTGTCCGCGCGCACTGCCGGCAGGAACTCCTCGGACTTCAGCGCCGCGACCACCTCGTCGCGGTCGAGGCCGACCTCCGTGGCCAGATCGGCGAGGTCATCGACACGTCCGACGTGGCGGCCCTCCTCGAAGTAGGCCGCCAGCAGCCGTTCCTTCATCTCGACCTGCTTGCCCTTCGACTTGGCGAAGTGCAGGAGCTCGTGTGCCTTGACGGTGTTGGTGTGCTGCAGGGCGTCGAAGTCGTACGTGAGTCCCTCGCCTGCGGCCAGCTCGGTCATCTGCTCCAACATCTGCGTGACCTGGGCGGCGGGCATTCCTTTGTGGGAGACGAGGAAGTCGATTTCGCTGCCGTCGAAGTCGACCGGTGTCTCGGGTGCCAGCTCGAAGGAGTGGAACTCCACCTCGACCGTCCCGCCTCCGGCGGTGAACTCCGCAGCGCCTGTCTCGAAACGGCGCTTGCCGACGAAGCACCACGGGCACGCGATGTCGGACCAGATGTCGACTTTGACTGTTCGGCTCACCACGCGTGCAACATCGGAATGAGCTGCGGGTATTCCAACGGCCGGCAGGAGGACACAGTGCAGTCGACTTCCGAGACGGACAACTGCGCCACGTAAGCTGGACGCTCGTGAGCATCCCGAATGTCCTGGCCACCCGTTACGCAAGCCCCGAACTGGTGGCGCTGTGGTCGCCGGAGCACAAGATCGCCCTGGAACGTCAGTTGTGGATCGCGGTGCTGCGCGCGCAGTCGTCCCTCGGAGTCGATGTTCCCAACGCCGCGATCGCAGACTACGAAGCCGTCGTCGACCAGGTGGATCTCGCCTCGATCGCCGAACGTGAGCGCGTCACTCGGCACGACGTGAAGGCCCGCATCGAGGAGTTCAACGCCCTCGCCGGTCACGAGCACATCCACAAGGGGCTCACCAGCCGCGACCTCACCGAGAACGTCGAGCAGCTGCAGATCCTGCGCTCGCTCGAACACGTGCACGCGCACGGCGTCGCCGTAGCGAAGCGGTTGGCCGAACGCGCGGCCGAGTACTCCTCGATCGTCATGGCCGGCCGCAGTCACAACGTTGCAGCGCAGGCCACGACGCTGGGCAAGCGTTTCGCGTCCGCGGCCGACGAGCTCCTGCTGGCACTGGCTCGGGTGCAGGAACTGATCGCGCGTTACCCACTGCGCGGAATCAAGGGCCCGATGGGCACCTCGCAGGACATGCTCGACCTCTTCGGCGGCGACTCTGCCAAGCTGGTCGCACTCGAGCGCATCGTCGCCGATCACCTCGGTTTCCGGCACACGCTCACCAGCGTCGGCCAGGTGTACCCCCGCTCGCTCGATCACGAGGTGGTCTCCGCGCTGGTTCAGGTCGGTGCCGGGCCGTCGTCGTTCGCGCACACCGTCCGCCTGATGGCCGGTCACGAGCTCGTCACCGAGGGCTTCCAGGCGGGGCAGGTCGGCTCGTCGGCGATGCCGCACAAGATGAACACCCGCTCGTGCGAGCGCGTCAACGGTCTGCAGGTGGTACTGCGCGGCTACGGATCGATGGCAGCCGAGCTCGCCGGCGCACAGTGGAACGAGGGCGATGTCTTCTGTTCCGTCGTGCGCCGCGTCGCGCTGCCCGACGCCTTCTTCGCCATCGACGGTCTCATCGAGACGTTCCTGACGGTCCTCGACGAATTCGGTGCCTACCCGGCTGTCATCGCCAAGGAACTCGATCGCTACCTGCCGTTCCTCGCGACGACGAAGGTGCTCATGGCCGCCGTGCGTGCGGGAGTCGGCCGCGAGACCGCGCACGAGGCGATCAAGGAACACGCCGTCGCCGTCGCGCTGGCGATGCGCGAACAGGGACAGGAACCCGATCTGCTCGATCGCCTGGCCGCCGACGATCGACTCCCACTCGACCGCGCTGCCCTCGACGCCGCGCTGGCCGACAAGACGGCCTTCGTCGGTGCGGCCGACGCACAGGTCAGTGCCGTGGTGTCGGCCGTGGAACGGTTGATCGCGAAGTTCCCGGCCGGTGCCGCCTACAGCCCGTCGCCGATTCTTTGATCCCTCTTCACATCAGGACGTCGGGGAGATCGGCGACGGAGTCGATGACGTAGTCGGGCTCCATGGCGAATTCGTCCGTGCTGCGCCTGTCGAGGACGTCCTGACGGAATTTCCCGGTGCGCACCAGCACCCCCGTCATGCCGACGACTTGGCCGGCGAGGACGTCGTTGTCCAGATCGTCGCCGACCATCACGACGTCGTCGGGATCGACGCCCATCCGCTCGGAAGCCGTCCGGAATCCCAGCGGAGCCGGCTTTCCGATGGCTCTGGCGGTGTGGCCCGAGGCCTGTTCCATCCCGGCGAGATACATGCCGGTGTCGATGCGCAGCCCGGCTCCGGTGCTCCACATCAAGGATCGATGCATCGCGACGACGGGAATGCCACGGCAGAGCCAGTCGTAGACGCGACTGAGGCGTTCGTGGGTGAACTCCGGCCCGGCGCCGCCGACCACCACGACGTCGGGATCCTCGGACGTCTCGTCGACGAATTCGATTCCGGGCATGTCGCCGGTGATCTCCCCGTTGTTGATCAGCACCACCCGCGCATCCGGATAGTTCTCGCGTAGGTGATCCGCGGTGAGCGACGCGGCAGTCACGATCTCGTCCGAGTGGACGTCCAGTCCGACGTCGCGCAACGCCGCGGCGATCTGCCCGCGCGTCTTCGAGGTGGTGTTGGTCAGAAAGGCGCGAGCAATGTCTCTGCTGTCGAGAAACTTCAGCGTCTCTGCAGCTCCGGGCACCGCCTGCCACGACGTCACCAGGACGCCGTCGATGTCGAAGAGAACCCCGCCGATACCCATCGGCAAACAGTAGTCGGGTTACCGAACACCTGCAGCCTCAGCGGCGTCGTGCACGTAGGGTCGGGAGCGCTCGATGCAGGCAGTGAGGAGCCGGCCGATGGATGCGCACAGTGCGGAGCGTCGTGCCCGCTACACGGCTGTGAGCGGACACCTGTCGTCGATGAGCGACCGAGAACTCGCGCGGGCGGTGACGACCGCTACCGAGCTCGGAACGGGAATCGGTGGTCGTTCGATGGAGCTGAACGTCGACGGCAGCCGTGTCTTCGTCAAACGGATTCCCCTGACAGACATCGAGATGCTGCCGCAGAACATGTTCTCGACGGCGAACATATTCGAGCTCCCGACCTTCTATCAGTACGGGCTAGGGTCGTCCGGTTTCGGTGCCTGGCGCGAACTCGCCGCTCACACCATCACCACACAGTGGGTGCTCGACGGGGAATTTCCCGGGTTCCCCGCGATGTATCACTGGCGCGTTCTACCGGACTCTGCGCCCACAGGATTCGTCGACGAGTTCGGGGGCGTGGACGACGCGGTGACCTACTGGGAGGGGTCGTCGGCGGTACGGAACCGATTGGAGGCCATCGGCACCTCGAAGCACAGTGTGATGGTGTTCCTCGAACACGTACCGCATACCCTTGGCGAATGGATTGCTAGGCAGCGCAACACCTCTGGCGGAGTCGACGCGGTTGTTCTATGGGCAGAGAAGGCACTTGCCGATGGAACTGCCTTCATGAGTGCGCACGGTTTCGTCCATTTCGATGCCCACTTCGCCAACATTCTGACCGACGGGCAGCGCCTCTACTTTGCGGATTTCGGACTCGCGCTGAGCTCGAACTTCGCTCTCTCGGTCGACGAGTCCGCGTTTGCCACCCGACACCTGTCCTACGACGGCCTCTACTGCGCCGGTCAGCTGCTTCGGTGTCTGGTCGCCGAAAGGTTCACCGAGACCGAACGACTCGGCTTTCCCGACTCCTGGATCGGAGGTCTGCGACCGGGAAACCTGGCACCGGACATCGACGCTTTCGTCGATCGTCACGTCCGCCCGTCGGCCCTGCTGAACGACTTTCATCGAAGCCTGGTCGGTGACAGCAGGACAGCGCGTTTTCCGTTGAAAGAAATCGAGCGGGTGCGAAGGCTCTAGAGTCGGTGGCTGTGAACCCCTACACGATTTTCTCCGAGATCATTGCCGGGACCGCAGAGGCGTCGCGTGTCCACGAGGACGAGACCGCAATCGCGTTCATGGACATCAGGCCACTGACCACCGGGCACGTGCTCGTGGTGCCCAAGCAGCAGTATCGGACGCTGGCAGAGTTGCCGCCCGAGGTGGGAGCGCATCTGTTCGTCGTCGGTCAGAAAGTGGCCGCCGCTGTGCGCGTGAGCAATCCACGTGTCGCCGGAGTCAATCTGTTTCTCGCCGACGGCACCGTGGCCGGCCAGGAAATCTTCCACGTGCATCTGCACGTCATTCCGCGCATGATCGGCGACGGCTTCGGTCTCCGTGCTCGGCCGTCGTCTCCGCAGCGATCCGAACTCGACCGACGCGCTGCGGAGATCGCGGCTGCGCTTACTCGGCAGTGACCTTGCGCGCCTTGGACAGTGCGTCGGCGTAGACGTCGATGGTCTTGGTGTAACGGCTGTAGCTCTTGTTGGCACCGTAGTCCCAGAGCACCATCTGTTGCTTGTCGACGGCAGCGATGGTGTCGAAGCCGGGGTATCTGCTCGGTATGTCGGCCAGTGTCACGTCCGCTGCGTTGGCCACGTCGTGATAGACGAATGCGACGTCGGCATCGACAGTGGACACGTTCTCCCAGGACACCTTCTTCCAATAACCATCGTCGGTGCCGTCGGGGGTGTACATGTTCAAGCCCCAGCGCTCGTAGTCGCTGAAGTCCGGATCTGCGGACGGGTCCAGCACGTAGGCGACGTCGAGGGGCCAGATCCCGACTCCGGTGAGGTCCTGGCGTTCGGCGGCAACGTTTTTGAAGTTCGCGACGGCTGCGTCGTATTCGGACTTGATGTCCGCCAGTTGCGGGGTGTCGAGGTCGACGCCGAGCGAGGACGCGAGTCCGGAATAGTTCTCGATCGTCTGCGCCGTCGAGGTGGTATCCAAGGTGACGCCGAGAGTGGGGGCGAGTTGATCGATGGTGTCGGCCTTGGACGAATCGGCCGTGGTGGTCAGCTTGCCGAACTGGCCGAATCGCGGATTGAACTCACCGATGACGAGATCCGGGTCCAAACTGGCGGCTTTCTCGAAATCGAATGTGCCCCAGCTCTCGCCGACCGATTCGATGCCGGTGAGATCGGAGCAGCTCAGAATGGGGCTGGTGCTCATCGGTGTGGTGGACCAGATGGCGATCGGCTTGATTCCGTACGACATCAGAGCCGCGGCGGATTCCTCGTCGGCGATGATTCGGGTCGGCTGAGCATCGAGCGAAATGGTGCGTCCGCGGCCGTCGGTGTACGTGAACGGCCCGGATGCTCGGTCGACCGTGTCGACGCGGTCGTTCTCGCCGCACGCGGCAGGGTTCGCGTTCAGATCGACGACCTGAGCGCCGCGGTCGTCTGATTCCGTGGTGTCGCTGCTACAGGCCGATGCAGTAAGAACCAGGAGAACCGAGAGGCCTCCGACGAGGGCGTGCGGTGAAGATCCGAAGAGCCTCGAGCTGCGGCTGCGGTGGGCAATCATGGGTCACTTTCGTCGTGGTCGGATCGTGGCGGTGGGGTCGTCAGGGAGCGACCACATCTGCGTGCCGACAGATGTTAGCCTGCTGAGGGTCGACTAAGCGAGGGTAGCCTTTCCTTATGGAGCGGTGGCCATAAAACGCCTGGTCGCACGGGGTACGACGCAGCGCAGCCGACGAAGGGGACACCGAATGGAGCAGCAGGGAATCGGAACCGAAGAACTGCGGACCCAGGTCGCAGAGCTGATCGGCACCGAGCCCGGGGCTGTGCCACTCGATGCGAATTTGTTCGAGTTGGGCCTGGAATCGATCGTGCTGATGCGGTTGGTCGGCAGGTTCCGCAAACAGGGTTCGACGGTGACATTCGCCGATCTCGCTGCGCAGCCGACGCTGTCGGCCTGGGCCGAACGGGTCGGTGCAGCAATCGAACCGATACCTGCGCCCGCTGCGCGCACGCCGGTGCCGAAGCGGCCCGACACCGGCAGCTTCGACCTCGCCGTGCTCCAGCACGCCTACTGGATCGGGCGTAGCTCGGAGCAGCGATTCGGCGGTGTCGCTCCGCATCTGTACACCGAGTTCGACGGCGACGGAGTCGATCCCGATCGATTGCGCACTGCGCTCGACGCCGTGGCGCGCAGGCACGACATGCTGCGTGCTCGGATCACCGACAACGGACAGCAGGTGATCGAGTCCACTCCAGGGTGGCGCGGGTTGACGGTGCACGATCTGCAGAGTCCGGACGACGCGACGGCCGAACTGGAACGCACTCGGCAACGCTTGACCCATCAGATGCTCGATATCGAAGCCGGAGAGGTGTTCTCGGCGGATCTGACGTTACTGCCCCACGGCCGAACCCGACTGCATCTCGACATGGACATGATCGCAGGCGACGCCGTCAGCTTCCGCATTCTCGTCGCAGATCTGGCGCAGGCATACGACGGTCGGCCACTGCCCACCATCGACTACACCTACGAGCGCTACCTCACCGACCGGCCGGACGATCGCCGTGTTGCGCGGGCGCACGCCGAGCGATACTGGTCCGACCGCCTCGATTCTCTTCCCGGAGCGCCCACTCTGCCTCTGCTCGAACGTGATTCGGGTTCACCGGCGGCGACCAGACGGGCGTTCCATCTCGACTCGCAGGCGTATTCGCAATTGCAGTCGCAGGCTCGTGCGCACGGCGTCACCCCGGCGGTCGCAGTGGCAGCGGCCTTCGCCGAGGTGGTCGGAGCGTGGTCGCGTGAGCAGCGATTCATCCTCAACGTTCCGATGTTCGACCGTGCCGCGACGCACTCGGCCGTCGGCCAACTGATCGGCGATTTCTCGTCCTCGGTCATGTTGGACGTCGATCTGACCGTGGAACTCGCGTTCGCCGAACGGTCCCGGCACATGCAGGCACGCCTGCACGAGGACGCCTCGCACGTGGACTACTCCGGAGTGGAGGTACTCCGCGACCTCGGTCGTCGTAGAGGGGAACCGGTACTCGCGCCGGTCGTGTTCACCAGCGCATTCGGGCTCGGTGAGTTGTTCGACGGCCGTGCGCGCGACGTGTTCGGAGAACCGGTGTGGATCATGTCGCAGGGACCACAGGTGGTGCTGGACGCACAGATCACCGAACTCGACGGCGGCGTGCTGGTCAACTGGGACATTCGCGAAAACGAGTTCCTACCAGGGGTTCCCGGGGCCATGTTCGACGCGTTCGAGTCGCTCGTACGAGCACTCGTCGTCGACGGTGATGCAGCGTGGACGAAGCCCGTGGGTGAGCTGGTTCCGCCGCGTCAACTGATGGCGCGGACACCGACCGCCGACGTGCCACGAACGGATGCGATCCAGAAAGCCGGAACTGCGACTCTGCACCGCGCCTTCTTCGACCGGGCGGCCAGAACGCCGGACGCGATCGCTCTCGAGTGGGGCGAGCGCGAATCGATGACGTACGGCGAACTGAGCGATCGCGCCCTGAAAGTAGCTGCGGCGCTGATCGATCGCGGGGTGGCGGTAGGCGATGCGGTAGGGGTGACATTGCCGAAGGGTCCCGATCAAGTGGTCGCGATTCTCGGTGTGCTCGCCGCAGGCGGGGTGTACGTACCGGTCGGCGTCGACCAACCGACGAGCCGCGCGGAACTGATCGCCCGCAGAGCCGGGTTCGCAGTCACCATTGGGGGATCGGGCGACGGCGGCCTCGCCATGTCGGATGCAGTTCGCGGAGAGCCCTCGCCCGCAACGCATCTCGGCCTCGACACCGCACCCGCGTACATGATCTTCACGTCCGGATCGACGGGCGAGCCGAAGGGTGTCGTGGTCTCGCATCGAGCCGCACTGAACACGATCTCGGACCTGATCACACGATTCGAGCTGGACGAAAACTACCGCCCGCTGTGCCTGTCCGAGTTGGACTTCGACCTGTGCACCTTCGACCTGTTCTCGGTGTTCGCGGCCGGCGGCACGGCCGTGCTCATCGAGGAACACGAACGCAAGGATCCACAGCGCTGGGCCGCAATGATGAGGGCGCATCGAGTCACGGTGATCAGCTGTGTGCCGCCGCTACTGGACATGATCCTGTCCACCGGTGAAGATCTGGGCAGTTCGCTCGAGGTCGTCATGCTCGGTGGCGACAAGGTAGGCATCGACCTCTACCGTCGGCTGACGGCGGCGGTTCCCGGATGTCGGTTCGCCGGGCTCGGCGGAGCAACCGAGACCGCGATTCACAACAGCATCTGCGAGGTCGTGGATGTCGATCCGAATTGGCGCACAATCCCGTTCGGCGTGCCGCTGCATGCGACGGCGCTACGGGTCGTCGATGGGCGTGGGAACCACGTGCCGGACTGGGTGCCCGGTGAACTGTGGGTCGCGGGTGTCGGTCTGGCCGACGGCTACCTGGGCGATCCCGAGCGTACGAACGAGCGCTTCGTGGTGGCCGATGGTTACCGCTGGTACCGCACCGGCGATCTGGTTCGCTACGGCACCGGCTCGATGGTCGAATTTCTGGGCCGCGTGGACAACCAGATCAAGATCGACGGATTCCGGATCGAACTCGGCGAGATCGAGGCCGTTCTGAGCGACGACGCCGACGTGGTCTCTGCCACAGCGGTCGTGGACCGCGTCGGCGCAGCTGCGGTGGTGGCTGCAGTGGTGCTCGTCGATCGCGGCAGCGACCCGGACGAGACCGTTGCGGGCATCGTCGCCAGGGTCGCCGAGCGACTGCCGGCACACATGGTGCCGAAACGGACGGTGGCATTGCACGCCCTGCCGCTCACCGTCAACGGCAAGATCGACTCCGCGGCCATCGCCGAGAAGTGCCGCGCGGCAGGCGATACCGAACGTGTGCGGTCCCGAGTAGCCCCCCGAACCCACCTCGAGCGCGCACTCGCCTCCATCTGGCAGACGGTATTGGGCGTCGACGCGGTAGGGGTCACCGACACACTGTTCGAGCTGGGCGGTGACTCCGTCCTCGCGACGACGATCGTCGCCCGAATTCGCGCGGCCTTCGACATCACGTCGGTCACGGTCAGGATGCTCTTCGCTGCCCCGACGGTATCGGGGTTGGCGGAATCGATGATGGTCGCCTTCGGTGATACCGAGCTGCTCGAGGCGACCGCCGAGATCTATGTGTCGATCGAATCCATGTCGGAGGACCAACTGCTGGCAGCACTCGACCAGTAGCGCAGGCCCTGACTCGACACCACACTCCTTCCACGATCGGGTTTCCACAGTGCATCCAGTCATCGAGAACACACTCGTCGAGAACACCCTTGTCGAGAACACCGCAGATTTCGTACCGTTCGACTCGGGCCGTGCCCAGGGGTACCTCGACGCCGGACTGTGGCGCGGAACGACTCTGCCCGCAGTGTTCGCCTCGTGGGCAGACCGGTTCGGCTCTCGTCGCGCGGTCGTCGACGAGAGCGGTTCCGAGGCACTGACATACGACGAGCTGCTCGCGCGAGTACGAACGACCGCAGCAGGGTTTGCCGACCGTGGGATCGAGCTGGGTGATCGGGTTGTGGTGCAATTACCCAACTCGGTGTCGTTCGCGGTAGTCCTGTTCGCGCTTCTCGAGTGCGGAGCGGTTCCGGTACTCACCCTGCCCGCACACAGACGTCGCGAAATCGTCCATCTGGCAGCCACATCGAAGGCCGTGGCGTACGTGATCGAGGAGCGGGACGGAAACTTCGACTACCGAGCGTTGGCCGACGAGGTAGTGGAGTCGGTACCGAGCGTGCGTGACGTCTTCGTCGACGGTTCGAGTGGGCCCCACACTCCGTTGTCCGCCGTTGTCGGCGCGCCGCGCGAATTCCCCCGTGGGTCGGCTGCAGGCATTGCAGTGCTGTTGGTGTCCGGCGGAACGACCGGGCTGCCGAAGCTGATTCCGCGCACTCACAACGACTACGAATTCAATGCACGGGCCAGCGCCGACGTGTGTGAGTTGACCGCCGAGGACGTGTATCTCGCAGTACTGCCCGCCGCCCACAACTTCCCGCTCGCGTGTCCGGGTCTGCTCGGTGCGCTCGGTGTCGGTGCCACCGTGGTGTTCTCCCGTAGTGCCGGCCCGGATCAGGTTTTCGCACTCATCGACAAGTATCGCGTCACGGTCACGGCGCTGGTACCGACGTTGGCGCATCTGTGGTGTGAGGCCACCGAATGGGAGGCCGCAGACCTGTCCAGCCTGCGGTTGTTGCAGGTCGGTGGTGCAAAGTTGACGCCCGAGATCGCCAAGCTCGTCGAGCCGGCCCTCGGGTGCCGGTTGCAACAGGTGTTCGGGATGGCCGAGGGGCTGCTCAACTACACGCGAGCGGAGGACACCCCGGACGTGGTGATCGGCACCCAAGGGTGCCCGTTGTCCGAGTTCGACGAGATCAGAATCGTCGACGCCGACGGCCACGACGTCCCGGCCGGCGACGTGGGCGAACTTCTCACCCGCGGCCCGTACACCATCAATGGCTATTATGCTGCGGCAGAGCACAATACGACGGCCATCACCCCCGACGGCTTCTATCGCAGCGGAGACCAGGTGTGTAGGTTGCCGTCGGGGCACCTGGTCGTCACGGGTCGGATCAAGGACGTCATCACCCGAAACGGTGAGAACGTCGCGGCGGACGAGCTCGAAGATTTGCTGCTCACACACCACTCGGTGGCCCGGGTAGCGGTCATAGGAGTACCCGATCCCGCTGTGGGCGAGAGCATCTGCGCGGTGATCGTGCCGAACGGGAACCTGCCCACCGTTGCCGAGGTGCGGGCTTTCCTGGCGAAAGCAGGCTGCGCCGGGTTCAAGCTGCCCGACCGGGTGGTGGCCCGAACGTCTCTGCCCGTCACGGCCATCGGCAAAGTGGACAAGTCCTTGCTGGTGCGGCAGTCCACCGAGCGGGAGGCACGTCGATGAACCCGGTGGATCTGGACGACGTCACACGTAGGTTGCTCCAGGATCGACTGCGGCGCACTCGCGGCGAGACCGCCGAGGTCGAGCGCGGTCCTCTCGCGGACGTCGGTTCGCGCCGATTCGACTCGCTGAGAGAACGATTCGGCTCCATCGACGATGTGTGGCCACTGTCTGCACTCCAGCTCGGGTTGGTCTATCGGATCGGTGTCGACGCACAGGCCGTCGGGCTCTACACCGTCCGCACCGTCGTGGAGGCCGATCGGGTGCTGGACGGTGACAGGCTCCGGCGCGCTCTGCAGTCGGTGGTCGACGCCACCGCGGCGTTGCGCACGGCGTTCGTCACCCCGGAGGGTGAGGCACCGGTCCAAGTGGTGGTGTCGTCGGTCCGGGCACCGCTGACGGTGATCGACCTGAGTGGTTGCTCGGCCGGCGAGGCAGAAGCGCGCTGGAATCGGGTGCTCACCGCCGACCGCGAGAAGACCTTCGACATCGACGCACCCCCCTTGTTCAGGCTCACGCTCGTGCACCTGCCCGGCGGCGTCGATCGCGTGTTGACGACCTACTGGTTCGGGTGTTTCGACGGCGGTTCCTCGGCGTTGCTGGTGAGTCGCGTCCTGGAACAGTACGACGGCGAAGCGATTCGGGTCGATCAGGGGTATCGGGAGTATCTGCGCTGGTCGACTTCTCGCGATCGCGCCGAATCCGAGCGGGCCTGGCAGCGCTGGTTCGCCGACGTCGACACCCCTACCCTCGTGGCCGAAGCGATCGAGGGCGACGACGAGCCTCCCCGGCGAATCGAACGCAGGCTCTCGGCCGCAGTATCGGGCCGGCTCGACTCCGTTGCCCGAGAGTCCGGTTCGACCCTGTTCACCGTGCTCGCGGCCGCCTGGGCAAGCGGGCTGATGCGCGTGATCGGTCGGTCCGACGTGGTGTTCGGCACCGCCGTCGCGGGCCGACCGATGGAGGTGCCAGGATCCGAGCGCGCGATCGGCGCGTTCATCAGCACCGTCCCCGTTCGAGTCACGGCCGGCGGGTCCGACACAGCGGCGAATGTTGCTGCACGGGTGCAGGATCAGCGACTGGACCTGATGCTCCACGACACCCTCGGCCTCGGAGGTATTCAGAAGGCCGTCGGTGCAGGCGCTGTGTTCGACACCCTGCTGGTGCTGCGTAACGCCGCTGGGCCGGCCGGTGACTCCGCGTCCGCGCCGAACCGGCAGGTGCGGCATATATCCACCGTCGACGGTTCGGAGTTCCCGATCTCGATCGCCGTCGACCCCGGGACAGAGCTGAACGTGTCGGTGACCTATCTGCCGACCTCGGTGAGCGACGAGAGAGCGAGCTACTTTCTCGGGTCTTTCGAGCATGCGTTGAACATCGTTGCCGGGCAACATGACCTGCCGATCTCGCAGTGGCCGGCTCCGGTCGTCGAACCGGTGAGCATCGCCGACAACGGGTTCGCCGACAGGGTGGCGCGGCTGGGCGATTGCACTGTTGCCGAGTTGCTCGCCGAGCGCGCCGCCACCATCCCGGAGACGACGGCATTGGTGTTCGGGGACAACCGAGTGACGTTCGGAGAACTCGACACTCGGGTCGATGCGTGCGCGCGTGCACTGCTGCGCCGTGGTGCCGGCCCGGAGCGCATCGTCGCCCTCGCGCTCCCGCGGTCGGTCGAGATGGTGGTGGCGCTGTTCGCGGTATTGCGCACCGGTTCGGCGTACCTTCCACTCGAACTCGACTATCCGAACGAGCGACTCGACGTCATTTTGGACGATGCGAAGCCGACGATTCTGGTGACGACCATCGAGACACAGTCGCGTGGACTGTCGAGCGGCGCCGATCCGATGATCATCGACGACCCCTCTGTCGCCGAGGAATTGGCGACTCGTGTCCACCCGTCGGAGGCCGTGTCGAGCGAGTTCGCGCCCGGCACACCCGGTCGCCTCGAGCACCCGGCCTACGTCATCTACACCTCGGGCTCGACGGGCACACCGAAGGGCGTCGTCACCCCGTATCGGGGTCTGACGAACATGCAGATCAACCACCGAAACGAGATCTTCGTCCCCACCGTCGCCGCGGCCGGGGACCGCACACTGCGGATCGCGCACACCGTCTCGTTCTCCTTCGACATGTCGTGGGAGGAGCTGCTGTGGCTCGTCGAAGGCCACGAAGTCCATGTCTGTGACGAGGAATTACGCCGTGACGGCGAGGCATTGGCGCGGTATTGCGAGCAGAACCTGATCGACGTGGTGAACGTGACTCCGACGTACGCCGGGCATCTGCTGGACTTGGGGTTGCTCGACGAGCACGACGGACATCGGATTCCGTTGGTGCTTCTGGGCGGTGAGGCAGTTCCCGACGCGTTGTGGCAGCAACTGGGAAGCGTCGGATACAACCTGTACGGCCCCACCGAATACACGATCAACGCGCTCGGTATCGGTACGCGGGAGAGCGAGCGGCCGTCGATCGGTGCGCCTATCCTCGGTACCCGCGCCTACGTTCTGGACCAGTGGCTGCGACCCGTTCCCTCGGGTTCCGTGGGTGAGCTGCACCTGTCCGGTGTGGGCCTGGCCCGCGGCTACCTGCACCGATACGCACAGACGGCGAGCAGGTTCGTGGCAGATCCGTGGGCACCGGGTGAGCGCATGTACCGCACCGGCGATCTGGTTCGGATCAGGCCCGACGGACTGTTCGAATATTTGGGTCGTGCCGACGACCAGGTGAAAATCCGTGGCTATCGAGTCGAGACCGCGGAAGTCGAACGGGCACTGGCCGGTTGCGATGCGGTTGCCGGGGCGGTGGTTCGGGCCGTTGAGGTCGGAGCGGGTACTCGGGCGCTCGCGGCGTACGTCGTTCCTGCCGACGGCATGGCCGCCGAGGACAACGCCGAGTTGTTCGGATCGATTCGGGACGAGCTGGCCGCGACATTGCCGGAATACATGGTTCCCACGTTGTTCGCTGCGCTGGACCGTATTCCGATGACGATCAACGGCAAGCTCGATGTACGGGCTCTTCCCACTGTCGATGCAGCGGGTGGCGGTACGTTCGTCGCGCCGCGCACACCGGTCGAGACGATGCTGTGCGACATCGTCGAGGAGGTTCTCGGGGTCGGCCGAGTCGGTATCGACGACGACTTCTTCGCTCTCGGCGGCGACAGCATCACCTCCCTCGCCGTGGCGTCGCGAGCACGTAAGGCGGCCATTCCGCTGGCACCACGCGAGGTGATGCGCAAACGAACCGTGCGGATGTTCGGGGCGGAGCTCGTCATCGAGGGCACCGCGCGCCCGTCTGTCTCGGCCGAGGCGGCCACCGTGGAACTGTCCCAGGACGAGCTCGACGAATTCGAAAGCAGTATGTGAGTGACGAACACGACGTCCGATACCGAGTCCACACCGCAATCCAAGATCGCTGCTGTTCTTCCACTTACCGCGCTGCAGGTCGGTATGTACGTGCAGTCGAGTCGTGCTGCCGCGACGCAGGATCCGTATCTCTCCCAGACGGTGCTGGACCTGGCTGCCCAAGTTGGGAGAGACCGCCTCACCCGAGCCCTCGAGCAGCTACTCGAGCGTTATCCGAACATCAAGGCGTTGCTGCGCCAGCGCCGAAACGGTGACCTGGTGTGGGTCGTTCCGCGTGCATCGACACCGGAACTCACACTTGTCGAGGGTGATTGGGGCGATCATCTCGTCCGCGACCGAGCCACCGGATTCGCGTTCTTCGACGCTCCGTTGATTCGCTTCTCGTATTCGGTCGGACCGCAACGGCCGCGATTACTGATCACCTACCATCACGCACTGATGGACGGGTGGTCCGAAGCCATCTTCGTTCGTGAGCTCATCGCCTTGTACGAGGCTGGGGACTCGGCTGCCTTGCCCCCGGCACCGGACTACCGTGCCTACCTCGCTTGGACGGCCGCACAGAGTCGTGATGCGGCACTGGAGCGTTGGGGGAGATATCTCGACGGCTTCGAGCACCCCACCTCGATCGCCGAGTCCGCGCCGTCGACATCGTGCTCACGCATCGATCTCGACATCGACCATGCACTGGCCGGACGCGTCCTGGACTACGCGCAGAGCCGCGGTGTGACGACCAACGTGGTGGTGCAGGTCGCCTGGGCGTCGATGCTCGCTGCTCGGACCGGGACGCGCGACGTCGCGTTCGGGATGGCAGCGTCGCTGCGGCCGTTCGACCTCGACGGCGCGGAGGCAATGGTCGGTCTGTTGCTCAATACCGTGCCCGTGCGCATTCGATTCGACTCGAGCGAATCCGTCACCGACGTGGTCGATCGGGTGCAGACCGATCACTTCGATCTGGATGAGCACCGTTTTCTGGGCCTGTCCGAGATCGCCGGAACCATCGGATGCAGTGAGCTTTTCGACACGATCGTCGTGTATCAGAACTACCCCTCACTGCCCTCCGAAGCGAGCGCGGTCGTGGACGAGGTGACGGTTCTGGGCGCTCACATGAGCTTCCCGATGGCGCTGATAGTTGGCCCCGACCCTGCGCTGTGGGGGTTCCTGCTGCACGACGACGCAGCCGTCGACCATCGTGCGGCCACGGTGTACGCCGAGACCTTCGTCGAGATGCTCGACCGGATGGTGAGCCGTTCGGACGTCGATGTGCCGCAGCTCTTGTCGGCCCCCGACGGCCAGGGATACAGCGTCGGTCCGGACACGGAAACGTCGACGCTGGAGGTAGCACTCGCAGACAGGTTCGCCCGGTCGAGCGAGGACATCGCGTTGACTGTCGGCGGTGAGGCGATCACGTACACCCAACTTCTGACTCGAACCGCCGAGGTGTCGGCAGTGCTGCGCCGCCGCGAAATCGAGACCGAGAGCCGCGTCGCTATCGCTCTCGGCAGGAGCGTCGACATGGTGGCGGCGCTGCTCGCGACCATCGACGTGGGTGCGGTGTTCGTCCCCATCGACATTCGCTACCCGCGTGAGCGCATCGACTACATGCTCGAGGACTCGCGCCACGACATTCTGTTGGTCGACGACGCCACCCCCGCCGCGCTGACCGCTCTCGGAACCGCGACGAGAATCGACGCGGGCGTGGCACCGGAAGTGGCGGAAGAACCGTTCACCGTGAGTATCCCGGGTGACGGCGGGGCCTACCTGGTGTACACCTCGGGTTCGACCGGTACGCCGAAGGGAGTGCTCGGAACCAGAAGCGCGCTGGCCAATCGGCTGCACTGGGCAACACAGCTCTGGGGCGGGCCCGCGAGTCGGATCGCCAAGAGCTCCCTGTCGTTCATCGACGGAGCCACCGAACTGCTCACCGGACTTCTCGCGGGTCAACGTGTGGTGTTGGCACAGGACGACGAATATGCCGATCCGGGGGCATTGGCGACCCTCGTTGCGCGATCCGGGGCCGAGCAGATCACCGCCGTCGGATCACTCGCTGCCGCACTGGCGACGACCTCGCCGCAGCAATGCGGTTCCCTGACCGATTGGATCCTCAGCGGAGAGCCGTTGACCAGCAACATGATCGACGCGATCGAGCACGCCACGACCGGTGCGTCGGTGCACAACTCGTACGGTTCCTCCGAGGTGGCGGGAGACGTTGCCGTGCACAGGGTCGCAGGCGAACCGCGAACCATCGGAACAGCGGTGGACAACACGAGCCTGGCCGTGCTCGACGACCGGCTCCGACCGTTGCGGACAGGAATCGGCGGTGAGCTCTACGTCTCGGGCGCGCAACTCGCTCGCGGATATTTCGGGAGACCTGCCGAGACGGCCGCCCGGTTCGTCGCGGACCCGGGCGCAGCCGGCGGCAGAATGTATCGCACCGGTGACCGTGCCCGCATCCAGGACACCGGTGCACTCGAATTCCTGGGACGTGCCGACCGACAGGTGAAGATCCGAGGCCATCGCGTCGAGCTGGGGGAGGTCGAGAACCGCACTGCCGATGACGAATCCGTGGACGAGTGCGCGGTGGTCTCGGTGACCGACCCCGCGGGCGTGACCGTGCTCGTCGCGTACGTGACTCCCGGCAGTGCCGATACTTCCGTCGTACGGCACGCCTTGCGTGGCCGAGTGCCCGAGTATCTGGTGCCGGCGTTCTGGGTGGCGATCGATCACCTACCGACTACTCCGAACGGCAAGACGGACCTGGTGGCGCTGACGCAACGCGGGATTCCCGACAGCGGACCGAGCCGCTCGCGAGCACCGATCACCGACGACGAACGGTGCCTTGCCGACCTTTTCGCTGTCGCGGCTCGTGTGAACGTCGAGTCGATCGGGGTCGACGACGATTTCTTCGCGCTCGGCGGCGACAGCATCACCGCCATCACCCTGGTTCATCACTCGCGGGGTGCCGGACTGATGATCACGACCGCCGACGTCTTCGAGTGCCGTACGGTTGCCGGACTGATCGAACGCGCGCGCTACGCCGAAAATATCGATCCTGCAGCAGAACCCGCGATATCTTCCCCACTACTCGACTCGAAGGACCTGGCCGAGTTACGCACACTCGGTATCGATACCGTGTGTGCACGCCCGGCAACTCCGCTGCAGCAAGGTCTGGTGTTCCAGTCGGTCGCCGCGGGAGACGGACAGGAGGAGATCTACGTCATCGCCGCGGAGTTCGAGGTGCGCGGCGAGATGGAGATCGAGAGACTCGGCAACGCGGTCGAGGCACTCTCCGAACGCCACCCGGCTTTGCGCTCACGCTTTCTCACCCTGAAAACCGGGTCGACCGTTGCTGTCCGCGACACGGAACGAGTGCAGGTACGCAGGCACACGGTCGACGATCCGGACTCGCCCGCCGCCCGCGCGCTGGTGGACGAGGATCGCCGCACCGTCGACATCGAACACGGCCCTTTGGTACGGGTTCTGCTGCTGGACTGCGGAGAACAGCTACATCGGGTGGTGCTGACCGTGCATCACCTGCTCGTCGACGGTTGGTCGATGGGAACCGTCGGCACCGAATTGTTCAGGCTCTATCGCGGCCGAGATCTCCCGGCTCCGGCGTCCTTCGACAACTATTTGCGATGGCTGGCGCGGCAGGACGGCTCGTCGATCGACGCGTGGCGTCGAGCGCTCGGCGACGACGTGGTGCCGACGATCCTGGCCCCGGCGGCGTCACCGGCATCGTCACCGGCCGCGTCGCCGGCCGTGGATCGATCCGAGGCCCGAGAGATCGAGATTCGTTGGGACGCGAAGGACACCGCACGGCTCACCGAGTCCGCTCGACGGCAATCGGCCACGACGAGCGAAATGATCAATGCGGCCTGGGCCGTGGTGCTCTCGGCGTTCACCGATTCCGGATCGGTCGTGTTCGGGTCCACTGTGTCGGGCCGCCCGACCGACCTGGACCGCGTCGGTGAGATGGTCGGGCTGTTCATCAACACCGTTCCGGTGCGAGTGGACATCGGTGCCGACGCCACCCTGTCGTCCCTTCTGGCGGACCTTCGGACATTCTCCATCGCCGTTGCCCCACATCATCACGTCGGTCTCGCGGACATTCAGAAGGCCGTCGGACGGGGAACACTGTTCGACACCCTCGTGGTGTTCGAGAACTTCGGTGCCGCCGACACGTCCGGGATCGACACCGCCGACTTCTCGGTGTCGGTCGCGGGGTTCCATACGGTGACGCACTACCCGCTGACGTTGACGGTGTTCCCGGGCGAGGAACTGCGGTTGGTGGTGGAGTATCGATGTGACGCAGTGTCGGTCGAACGTGCCCGGGCGGTGGCGTCGGCCGTGACGGCGGTGCTTCGGTCGTTCGCCGAGACGGGTGATCCACTCGTCGCGTCGGTGCCGCTCGTGGACGACGCGACCACACACCGGCTCACCGCCGAGCAGGCCGGCATCGCGCGTCTCTATCCATCGCACACGTTGGTCGAGCTCTTCGCCGAACAGGTGTCGCACCAGCCCGATGCCATCGCGGTTCGGGACGGCACCACGGCACTGACATTCGCCGAGTTGGACTGCCTGTCCACCAGGGTCGGTCGGTGGCTCATCGCTGCCGGAGTGGGTGCCGAGGACCTCGTTGCCGTCGAGGCTCCGCGCACCGTGACCACGATGGCAGCGATACTCGGCGTGATGAAATCCGGTGCCGCGTACCTGCCGCTGGATCCGAACTGGCCCGTCGAGCGCACCCGCCAGATTCTCGACGATGCACAACCGGTGGCCACGGTGACCGCGAATATCGTTGCTTCACTTGCTTCCTCGCCTATCGATTCGGCAGGCATCACCGATGCCGAACGCCGAGCCCCGTTGCATCCCGACCATCCCGTGTATGCGATCTACACCTCGGGCACCACAGGTGTGCCCAAGGGGGTGCTGGTTCCACACCGTGGCCTGACGAACCTGTATCACTCGCACCGCGAGAACGTGCACGAACCCGCCATGAGGCGGGCGGGCAAGCCGACCGTGAACGTGGCGCACGCATGGTCGATGGCCTTCGACGCATCCTGGCAGCCGCAGCTGTGGATGTTCGGCGGGCACACACTGCATTTGATCGATCCCGAGACAGTTCTCGACCCGGTGGAATTGACTGCCCGGCTCACCGCGCTGTCGGCGGATTTCATCGAGGTCGTACCGTCTCTGCTCGAGCAGATGATGAGATCGGGTTCGGTCGACACTCTCTCGACTATCGGAGTCGGCGGAGAAGCGGTATCCGCCGAGCTGTGGAATCGCCTGCTTGACAATCGAAATCTTGTGGCGTACAACTTCTACGGACCGACCGAAGCGACGGTCGACGCGGTGTACACCTCCACCGAGCTGTCGGCCGATCCGGTGATCGGCCGGCCGGTGACCAACATGCAGGCCTATGTGCTGGATAGAAGCCTTCGACTGGTGCCGCCCGGCGTGCTGGGGGAGCTCTACTTGGCCGGACCGGGAGTCGTACGGGGATACCGGAATGCGCCGGGGCGCACGGCACACCGCTTCGTCGCCGATCCGTTCACCGCGGACGGGACACGGCTGTACCGGACCGGAGACCTCGTCGCCTGGACCGGGACCGGCACGCTCCGTTATGCAGGTCGCTCGGACGACCAGGTGAAGATTCGTGGCCACCGCGTCGAAGTGAGCGAGGTGCAGACTCGGCTGCGCGAGTTCGAAGGCGTGGCCGACGCGCGAGTGGTGGTGCGAGCGGCCGAGGACGGCAACACCACCCTCGCCGGCTATGTGGTTGCGGAACCGGGGCACACGATCGATACGAACGATGTCCGAGCCGGCTTGCGCGGCCTGCTGCCGTCGTACATGGTGCCGGCGTCGCTGACTGTTCTCGACGCGTTTCCCGTCCTGCCCAACGGCAAGCTCGATGCTTCCGCACTGCCCGCGCCCGATATCGCAACCCGCACCGGGCGGCTGCCGATCACCGATGCGGAGCGGCAGATCGCCGCGGCCGCAGCCTCGGTGTTGCACGTGCCCGAGGTCGGTGCCGACGACGATTTCTTCGACCTGGGCGGCGACAGCATCATGGCGATGGAGCTCGCCGCCAGGCTCCGGTCGGCAGGATTCGCGGTGTCGCCCCGGCACATCGTGGCGCTCCGTACACCGGAAAGCATTGCAGAACAGATCGTTTGGGGAGGAGAACCGGAAAGCGTCTCGATCGATCCGCACGGAACCGTACCGTTGACGCCCATCGTGCGGTGGATGGACGCACTCGATGGGCCCATCGACGAGATCTCGCAGGCGGTGGTGCTCGAGGCTCCGGGTTCGCTGACCGAGAGCTCGCTGACGGAGCTTCTCTCGCAGTTGATCGACCGGCATCCGATTCTGCACTCGCGCTTCGAGCGCAACCCCGGCTCCGAGTCGATCTTCACGGTGTTGCCGGACGGCACCGCGGACGTGCGTCGGTGGATACGGGTGGACGACGTCGACGGGCTGACCGAGCCCGAGCTCGCCGACCGGGTCGGTAGCGAATCACGTTCTGCGCGTGCTCGGTTGGATCCCGCTGCCGCGAGGATGGTCGATGTGGTGTGGCTGCGCCATCGACACCGTCCCGATTCGGCCGGGGAACTGCTGATCACACTGCATCATCTGGTGGTCGACGGGGTGAGCTGGCGGATACTGTTACCCGACCTCGTCGACCTCTGGACGCGCGCTCCGGGCGAGCGCAGGCCTGGACCGTCGATGCGGCAATGGGCCCACGAGCTGCACTCTCTCGCAACATCTCCCCGGGTACTCGCCGATCTCGAGTATTGGGCAAGTATCGGCCACGACGTGACACCGATCCCGCTGATGCGTGCGCTCGACCCTGCGGTCGATATCGGTTCCCGCGTGCGCACCGTGAACTTCGAGCTGCGGGAGGACGACACCGCGTCTCTGTTGTCGGCTGTCACCCGTCGCCTCGGCGTCTCCGTCGAACACCTGTTGTTGGCGACGTTCGCGGCTGCGACTACTGCATGGATCGACAGCGCAGCAACCGGTGAGCAGTCGTTCGTCGTCGATGTGGAGGGGCACGGACGATCCGGATTCGCGTCGGATCGGGTGGATGGTTCGTCCGTGGTCGGCTGGCTCACGGCGGTGTTCCCGCTGCGCCTCACGGCCCGGAGCGAGGACCACCGCACCTTGATCGCCCACGAGACCGACCCCGCTGCGGCGGAATCGGTTCTGCGCGACTTGGCAACGGCGGCCAGGACGTCGAGGGAGTCCGTGCCTGCAGACGGGTCCACGTACGGAATGTTGCGGTGGATGGGCGGAGACGCCGGCGAGGCGCTGCGTCGAACTCCGGATGCCGCAATCGAATTCAACTATCTCGGTCGGTTCGACGCGGCCACCGGAGGGCCGTTCGGTGCCAGTCCGCTGCGCAGCAGTCTCGACTCGTCACCCGGTGCGACCACACCCTGCAACTACGCGCTCATCGTGGACGGTTACATTCACGACGATCATGGCTCGTCGGTACTGGGGGTCACGATGACCTGGCCCCAGGGAGTGGTCGACGACATCGAGATTCTCGCTGCGTCATGGCACGACGCACTGAGCGCCGCGTGTCGAATTCTGGCAGCAGATCTTCCTAGTGAGGCAAGGGTTACCTCATAAGTGCTACCTTGTCAGTCGCCTCACCCGGTCGGGTGCGGGACGCAGCAGTGCGTGGTCGAGTCGAGAGGTACCGAGCAACGATGAAGGTTCGTACGAAGTGGATGAGGAGCGCTGCGTCGATTGCGCTCGCCGGAGGGCTCACCATCGCTCTCGCCGCCGGTTGCAGCAGTTCCGAGGACGCGCCCGCAACCGAGTCCACCACGTCCGCGCAGGAATCTGCATTCCCGGTCACCATCGACTCGGCGCTCGGATCCGCGACGATCCCCGAGGCACCCAAGCGGATCGCCACCTGGGGTTGGTCCAACCAGGATGCGGTTCTCGCCCTCGGTGTCGTACCCGTCGCGATGCCCACCTTCGACGGCGCGCAGTACGGAGCGGACGACCGCGGCATCCTGCAGTGGGACGCGGCCGCACTCGCCGACCTCGGTGGCGACACACCCACGCTGCTGTCCGGAGACGGAACCGGAGCGGTTCCCGTCGAGCAGTTCGCCGCCGCCGACCCCGATGTGATCTTTGCCCCGTACTCGGGGTTGACCCAGGAAGAATTCGACAAGCTCTCCGACATCGCGCCCGTCGTGGCGTACCCGGACAAGCCGTGGACGGCGTCGTGGGAAGACCAGCTGACCATCGCAGGCAAGGCTCTCGGCAAGGACAAGGAGGCGGCGGATCTGGTCGCCGGAGTCGAGAGTTCCATCGCCGACGCGGCCACGAAATATTCTGCACTGAAGGGTAAGACGGTCACCGTCGCGCTGCCCAACGCGCCCGGCACCTTCGCCGTCAGCAAGGACAACGATGTCCGTGTCGAGTTCCTCGAACAGCTCGGTCTGGTCAACGAGCCGACCATCCAGGAGGCCGACCCGGCCAAGGATCCCGATGCCGTGTACTTCGAGCTCAGTCTCGAGCAGGCCTCGCTGCTGAAGTCGGATGTATTGTTCGTCGTCGCCTACGACAAGGAATCACTGGGTGCATTCCTCGTCGAACCGGCCGTGGCCGCGCAGCCCGTGCTGGCGCAGGGACGCACTGCATCGACCGAAAAGCTCAGCGCCGACAAGAACTTCGCGTTCGGCGGACTGACGGTGCTCACCATTCCGTACATCCTCGACGACGTGGCATCGGCTCTGAACACCGCCGCCGAGAACGTCCAGGGCTGATCCGAGCGCAGGCCCACCCGACGCACCGCAGGCGTGCATTCACCCGATAAGGAGCGTGTTAAACCGTGGCAAGGTCTCACCGACTTCAGGTCGTCTTTCCCGAAGTCATCCGTACAGCCACCGTGGTCGACACGCAGCAATTGAGTTCGGGGATGCGCAGGATCGTGTTGGGTGGGCCGCAGCTGCGGGAGTTCTCGCGGGACGGATTCGACTTTCCCCCGCTGCGCAGCGAGGGATTCGACGATTTCGTCCGGCTGTTCTTTCCGCTCGACGACAACGGCACGATGGCTCTACCGGTGCAGCACGAGCGCACGGTGGAGTGGCCGCGGGAGCCGCGTCCGCTGACCCGCAACTACACCGTGCGCAGCGTCGATGCCGATTCTGCGCAACTGACTCTCGATTTCGTCACCCACGACACCGGGATCGCGTCGACGTGGGGGCGTCGCTGCCGCGTGGGTGATTCCATCCCGCTGCTCGGTCCGGTGCGCTCGGGTCATGCACCCGCCGAGGTGGATTGGGTGTTGCTCGTCGGCGACGAGACGGCGTTGCCTGCCATCGCACGCTGTCTCGACGAAGCCGGAGCAGGTGAGCGTATTCGAGTGTTCGTCGAGGTGGCAGACGCCGAGCGAGAATTGCCGCTGCCGACGGCGGCCGACGCCGAGATCACCTGGATCCACCGCAACGGCGTGGTCGCAGGCACTGGAAATCTGCTCGAAACGGCCGTGCGCGCTGCGCCCTGGTGGGAGGGAAGCGTGTTCGCCTGGGTCGCAGGCGAATCCACAACTCTCAAGGGCATCAGGCGGTACCTCCGCGAGGATCGCACGCTACCGCCGGAGATGGTCGAGGTCACCGGCTATTGGCGTCGCGCAGAGGTACTCACCCGCGCGGACGACCCGGAAGTGCCCGATCTGAACGCCCGCGAATCCGAGCCGTTCGACAGGCTCGCCGAACGAGCGGAGATGTTCTCGCCCTTCGCGATCAGGGCCGCCAACACCTTGCGCATCCCGTTGCATGTCTCCCGCGGCATACGCACCGTCCACGACCTGGCTACGGCCACCGGCACCGACGAGCGAGCTCTGGCAAAATTCGTCCGCTACCTCCGCACCGTCGACGTGCTCACCGAAGATTCGGACGGTTCTCTGATACTCGACGACATCGGTGAAGCCATGCTCGGTGACGACTGGATCTCGCACTGGCTGGATTTCGACGGCATCGAGGCGCGAGTGGAATTGTCGATCACCGGACTCGTGGAGAGCCTGCGCACCGGAGCTGCCAGTGCGAGCCTGCTGACCGGGAAGACATTGAGTGAGGATCTCGCCGGCTCGTCTCGATTGACGGAGTTGCACCACAACCACATTGCCGACGAAGCGGCATTCTTGGGTCCGGCGCTCATGCAGGATTATTCGTTCGACGACGTGTCGTCATTGGCGGTGACCGGCGCCGCATCCGGTGTGGTTCTCGGCTCGATCCTGACGGGCCACGACGCGATGTCGGCAACCGTTCTGGGATTACCCAGCGAGCTCGACCTCGTCCGACGCGATCTGCAGAAGTGGCCCGAGCTGGGGCGGCGGGTGACCGAGTGCGCGCAGAGTGTCATGTCGGCACCGCGGACGAACGACTCGGGTGGGTTCGACGCCTATCTGTTGCTCGAGGTCACCGGCCACTATCGCGACGACGATCTGGTATTGCTGCTGTCCAACGCTGCCGGCGGCCTGTCGGAGAGCGGGAAACTGGTTGTGGTCGAACGACTGTCGGATGACGATGCGATCAACGAGGACCAGGCGGAGTTCGATCTGCTGATGCTCTGTATGCACGGCAGCGGAGTGCGTACCAGACGCGAATTCGATTCGGTGGCAGCGCAAGCCGGTCTCGTGGTGACGGCGTCTCGTCTGGTCGGTTGGGGAATTGCGGTACTGGACCTGCAGCGCGCACCCGAAGCCGTTGTGCCTCAGCACTAGTTAGGTTAGCGTTGCCTATCGAAGGCGCGCGGCCAATGCTCCGAGGCATGTCGGTGGCGCGCGATGCGCGGTCCAGGACCGAATCACCGTCAGGAGTGCACACACAATGACCGTTGTCGAAGAATCGGCGTCGGGCACGGCCGAGACCACCGCCCTGCAACACGGATTGCAGACCGTGGTCACGTTGGCCGAGTCCGGCTTGTTCGACGAGTACGTCGTGTACGAGGACCGAGGACGCTGGGTGTTCGCGGGCGGCGTGGTCGCACGCATCGTGCTGCAGCCGGACGTCGTCACGACCACGTGGGGAAACGGCGAGCCGACGGTGCGGCGCTGGTCCGGTAATCCGGCGACGGTGTTGCGTGAGGCCTGCGACGGTCTGACCCGAGAATCCTGGAATGCGTACGGGTTCGTCGGATTCGGGTTCGCGGCGCACCTGCACGGGGTGCCGGGCTCCTCCGATCCCGATGAGGTGCTCGGCCACCTGATCGTGCCTCGCGTCGAGATCGAATTCGGAACCGATCGACGCGGCGTCGAGGTGACCGGAAGCGAGGAGGACCGCGCCGCGGTGCTGGCCGTCCTTGCCGCGGCCTCCGTCGACGAGCCGCCGACGGCGTACTCTGTCGATACCGGCGGCGACCTGGACGGCTATCGCAGCCGAGTGCAGCGGGCCGTCGAGGAAATAAATCGTGGCGACTACGCCAAGGTCATTCTCTCTCGCACGGTGCGCATTCCGTTCGACCTGGACATGCCGGGCACGTACCGAGCCGGACGCGCGTCGAACACCCCGGCTCGCTCGTTTCTACTGCAGTTGGGCGACCTGAACGCTGCCGGCTTCAGCCCGGAGTTGGTTGTCTCGGTGGACGCGCACGGTGTGGTCACCACCGAACCGCTGGCGGGCACACGGGCCTTCGGTCTGGGGTTCGACGCCGACTCCGCTGCGAAGAACGATCTCGAACACGATCCCAAGGAGATCACCGAACATGCTGTGTCCGTGCGTACCTCGTTCGAGGAGCTCGAATCCGTTGCGCGGCCGGAGTCGACCGCGGTCTCGGACTTCATGAGCGTGCGTGAGCGGGGGAGCGTCCAGCATCTGGCCTCGACGGTGCGCGCACGCCTGCGGGAGGACCTGTCCTGCTGGGACGCTTTCGGGGCGCTGTTCCCGGCCGTCACGGCATCGGGAATTCCCAAGCGTGGCGCCATCGAGGCGATCGGGAGGCTCGACGACACCCCCCGAGGTCTGTACTCGGGAGCCGTCGTGAAGGCCTCGTCCTCGGGAGAACTCGAAGCGGCACTGGTGCTTCGAGCCGTGTACCAGCAACGAGGATCGGCATGGCTGCGTGCCGGTGCCGGCATCGTCGGCCAGTCGACACCCGATCGCGAATTCGACGAAACCTGCGAGAAGCTCGGCAGCGTCGCCCCGTATCTCGTCCGCAAGAAGGAGGAAGACGCCTGATGCAACGCACCATGCTGGGTGGAAAGATCCATCGCGCCACAGTCACTCATGCCGATCTGCACTACGTGGGATCGATCACCATCGACTCGACCCTGATGCACGCCGCCGATCTGATCGAGGGTGAACAGGTCCACGTCGTCGACATCACCAACGGAGCACGCCTGGTGACGTACGTGATCGAAGGACATCCCGATTCCGGCGTCATCGGAATCAACGGCGCAGCAGCGCATCTGGTGTCCCCGGGCGACTTGGTGATCATCATGTCGTTCCGGCAGATGGAAGACTCGGAGCTGTCGGTGCACAGTCCTTCGGTGGTGCACGTCGATGCTGCCAACGGAATCGTCGCCCTCGGAGTCGACCCGTCTGCGCCGGTGCCCGGAGCACTCGATCAGATGTCGGGGGCGAGCGTTCGATGACAACGAACGAGAGCTACGACATCGTCGGGGTCGGGTTCGGCCCGTCCAACCTCGGTCTGGCCATCGCGATCGAAGAGCACAACCGAACGTGCGCGCCGGCCGAGCGACTGACTTCGTGCTTCATCGAATCCAAGGACCACTTCGCCTGGCATCCCGGAATGCTGTTGCCGGGTACGACGATGCAGATTTCGTTTCTCAAAGACTTGGCCACCCAACGCAATGCCGGCAGCGACTTCACGTTTCTGGCGTATCTCTCCGAGCACGGCCGACTCAACCACTTCATCAATCTGCAGACGTTCTTCCCCAGCCGGCTCGAGTTCCACGATTACCTGTCGTGGGCGGCGGGCAAGGTCGACGCGACGGTGCACTACGGCACCCGAGCGGTGGACATCGTCGACACCGGTGACGGTTACGGTGTTCGCACCGAGGGCCGGTGCCGCGGCACCGTCCGCGGTCGCAACATCGTGCTCGCGGGCGGTCTGAGGGCAACCCTGCCCGATGGGGTGAGCCCGTCTTCCCGGCAATTCCACAATCACGACCTGCTCGGCCACCTCGACCGGCTGCCGTCGCGGAACCACCGCACGTTCGTGGTCGTCGGTGCCGGGCAGAGCGCAGCCGAGGTGGTCGACTACCTGCATGCGACGTTTCCGGACGCATCGGTGCATGCGGTGCTGCGAAAGTACGGTTACAGCCCGGCCGACGACAGTCCCTACGCCAATCGCATCTTCGATCCGACGGCCGTGGACGACTTCTATTCGTCGTCGCACACGCTGCGCGATCAGTTGCTGCACTACCACCGCGGCACCAACTATTCCGCGGTCGATCTGCCGCTGATCGAGGAGCTTTACGCCCGTGAGTACGCCGAGCGGGTCAGTGGGCAGCGTCGACTGTTCGTGCACGGTGCCTCCCGTCTGGTCGACGCCGTCGAGGACTCCTCGGGCGTCCGCGCCGTCGTCGAGCACGGCCCTACCGGGTTGGCCGAGGACGTACTGTGCGACGCTGTCGTCTATGCCACCGGCTTCGCGTCCCTCGATCTACCCGAGATCCTCGGTCCGCTGTTCGATGCCGTCGAGTTCGACTCTCGCGGTCCGCGCGTGACGCGGGACTATCGGCTCGTCATGCGCGAGCCGAGCGCAGGGTCGATCTATCTGCAGGGCGGGACCGAGCATACGCACGGTCTGACCTCGTCGTTGCTGTCCAACATCGCTGTTCGCAGCGGTGAGATCGTGTCCGCCGTGAGCACGAGGGTGCGATCGGTGGTGTGAATCGGGTGCGGACGAGCGTGGGCGACGAGCCGGAACAGCACGACGTTCCGGCCGAAGTCGGCGGTCTCGCCCGTACCGATGCGCGTCGGGCAGCGGGGTTGGTCGTGGTCATCGGAGTCCTTGCGGCGCTGTGCCTGGTGAGCATCGCGGTGGGCACCGAATACATTCCGCTCGGGCAAGTGTGGCACGGCCTGTTCTTCGCCGATGGATCCCCGCAATCGGTGATCGTCCGTGAATTGCGGCTTCCGCGAACTGTTCTGGGTCTTGTCGTCGGCATGGCCCTGGGGGTGGCCGGTGCGTTGATCCAGGCGCTGACGCGAAATCCACTGGCCGATCCGGGCATCCTGGGCGTCAATGCCGGTGCAGCGTTCTTCGTCGCGATCGCCGTTGGCGTGCTGGGCTTGTCCGGTATCGACGCCTACGTCTGGTTCGCGTTCGCCGGTGCCGCGTTCGCCGCCTGCGCGGTGTATGCGTTGGGGTCGATGGGGCGCGCAGGCGCAACGCCGATTCGCCTGACCCTGTCCGGAATTGCGCTCGGTGCGGTACTCGGCGGCATCACTTCCGGCATGCTGCTGCTCGACCCGGACGCCTTCGACAGGATGCGGTTCTGGAGCGCGGGGTCCCTGGCCGGGCGCGGCATGGACATCGTCATCTCGACAGCCCCGTTCACGGCACTCGGGCTGATTCTGGCGGCCCTCGTCGCGCGTCCGCTCAACGCGATCGCGCTCGGAGACGATCTTGCACAGTCGTTGGGAGCGAGAGTGATTCGCACCCGCGTCATCGGTGTCGTCGCGGTGACACTGCTCGCCGGTGCCGCGACCGCAGCGGCCGGCCCCATCGGATTCGTCGGACTGATGATCCCGCACTTGGTGCGGTGGTTCGTGGGTCCGGATCAGCGCTGGATTCTGATCTACACGGTATTCGCGGCACCGGCGTTGCTGCTGCTCTCGGACGTGGTGGGGCGCCTGGTGATCAGGCCGGGGGAGTTGCAGGTCGGCATCGTCACCGCATTCGTCGGCGCTCCGGCACTGATCGTGCTGGTTCGCCGAACGAGGGCGAGCGGGCTGTGACCCCGCGGCGTCGCGGCGACGTGGACTTCGGGCGACGGCTGTGGATCGTTCGAGCCGGGGATCGGGTGGCCGGCCGAATCGAGCTCCGGACGGTGACGGTCTGCACTGCCCTGCTGCTGGTGACTGCGGCGATCGCCGTCGTCGCGGTCGGCACCGGCGACTACTACGTTCCGCCCGACCAGGTGCTCGCCGCGGTGTTCGGCGATGCGCCGCGGATCACCGAGATCATCGTGATGGAGTGGCGGTTTCCTCGCGTGGTTCTGGCGTTCCTGTTCGGGGCCGCCCTCGGCGTATCGGGCGCGATCTTTCAATCGTTGACGCGAAACCCGTTGGGCAGCCCCGATATCATCGGCTTCGCCACCGGCTCGTACACCGGCGCGCTCGTCGTCATCCTCACCCTCGGCGGCGGCTACTACCGGACCGGAGCGGGCGCGCTGGTGGGCGGGTTGGCCACCGCCGCCGCGGTGTACCTGCTCGCGTACAAGCGTGGGGTGCAGGGCTTTCGGTTGATCATCGTCGGGATCGGCGTCAGCGCGATGTTGGCCTCGATCAACACCTGGTTGGTGGTCCAGGCCGATCTGACCTCCGCGATCGCGGCCGCGGTCTGGGGTGCAGGCAGCCTCAACGGGCTGGGGTGGGCGCAGGTGTGGCCGGCGCTGGTGGTGTCGGCCGTCATCGCCGTATGCCTGGCGGTACTGTCGCGGCGGCTGCCGATGCTGGAGATGGGGGACGACGCGGCGCGGGCGCTCGGGGTCCGAGCAGAACCGACGCGTCTGATGCTGGTGTTTCTGGGCGTCGCGTCGATTGCACTGGTCACCGCAGCCGCGGGTCCGATCTCGTTCGTCGCGCTCGCCGCACCGCAACTCGCTCGCAGACTCACCGGAACGTCGGGAGTGGCAATGGTGCCGGCCGCGTGCATGGGCGCGTTGTTGCTCGTGGTCAGTGATGTTGTCGCGCAGCGTATGTTCGCTCCGACCCAGCTCCCGGTCGGGGTGGTGACCGTGTGCGTCGGCGGGGCATATTTCGTGTGGTTGCTCGCTCGTGAGGGGAGAAAGCAATGACAGGGAGAAGGCGATGACCGAGCCTCGGTTGCACGCGGACGCGATCACGGTCGGTTACGACAAGAGCCTCATCAGTGACGGCCTCACCGTCGCCGTTCCCGACGGCAAGTTCACCGTCATCGTCGGGCCCAATGCCTGCGGTAAATCGACTTTGCTGCGGGCACTGTCGCGGCTGCTGAAGCCCTCGCGCGGAACCGTTCTGCTGGACGGCAAAGCTATTTCGTCGTATCCGGCCAAAGAGGTTGCGCGACGTCTGGGCCTGTTGCCCCAGACGTCCATCGCACCCGACGGTATCTCGGTGGCCGATCTGGTTGCGCGAGGGCGATATCCGCATCAGACATTGATCAGACAATGGTCGGCGGCGGACGAAACCGCAGTGGTCGACGCGATGCGTGCCACCGGAGTGACGGCCCTCTCCACCCGGCCGGTGGACGAGTTGTCCGGCGGACAGCGGCAACGCGTCTGGGTGGCGATGGTTCTCGCGCAGCAGACACCGCTGTTGCTGCTGGACGAGCCCACGACGTTTCTCGACATCGCGCACCAGATCGAACTTCTCGACCTGCTGGCAACTCTGCCTCGCGAGAACGGCAACACCCTGGTCGCGGTACTGCACGACCTCAACCATGCGTCCCGGTACGCCGATCACATCATCGCGATGAAGGACGGCGGCGTGGTCACCGAAGGCCCGCCGGCCGAGATCGTCACAGCAGAGTTGGTCGAGTCCGTGTTCGGCCTGCCGTGCCGCATCATCGACGATCCGGAATCGCACACTCCTTTGGTGATTCCCAAGGTGGTCGGTCGAAAGCTAGGCAAGGCTTAGTTTAGAATAGGGCGGAGAACGAGTGCCGAGTTCGGATCCCGAGTTAGCCTGAGGGTTCTCGCACAGTCGGACGAGAGATGTATCGAGGACGAAGATGACTGAACAGCAGCGCGGTTTCCACTACGCAGACGTCGTCGCGGTGGAACGTCTGACGGTGCACATGGTGCGCGTGACCTTCGGCGGCGAGCATGTGGCCGGCTACCGCACGCTCGGTGTGCCCGACGAATGCGTCGGCGTCTACTTCCCCCGCGAAGGAGAGACGACGCCCCCGCCTATGACCGAGGTCGACGGTGTCTGGTGGTTCCACGGACTCGCAGAACCGCCGGAGGGGCGCAATTACACCATTCGCCGCGTCGACGAGCAGCGCGGCGAAATGACCATCGACTTCTTCGCACACGAGGGCGGCGTCGCGTCGACCTGGGCCCAGCAGGCCGCTCCGGGGCAGACGGTGCTGTTCACCCGTCCGCGATCCTGGTACTCACCTCCCGCCGACGTCGAGTGGTTGTTGCTGGTCGCGGACATGACCGGGGTACCGGCACTCGGGCGGCTCGTCGAACAGCTGCCTGCCGGGGCCAAGGCTCACGCCATCGTGGAGGTGCTCGAGCGCGGAGACATCCAATCTTTCGAGACCGAAGCAGACGTCACGTTCGATTGGCGTATCGGATCCGGAAACGGTGACAGCGCAAGCGTTCTCGATGACGCGGTGCTGGCGTACCCGTTGCCCGAGGGGCCCGGTTACGTGTGGTTCGCCGGTGAGGCCTCGTCCTCGCGTCGAGTGCGGAAGTACTTCCGGAAGGAATTGGGCTACGACATAGCGCATTTCGACATCATCGGATACTGGCGAGCAGACTCCGAGAAGTGGCTCGAGAAGTACAAGCAGTACCAGGAAGAAGCGTTGGCGGTCTACAACGGCGTCATCGAATCCGGCCGCACCGAACAGGAAGCCAGCGAGGCGTTCGATGCGTTGCTCGAGCGAGTCGGGCTCTAACTACTGAATTCGTAATCCGGCAGTTCCAGCGTCGCCGCGTCGGGGCCGAGGAGTCTGCTGGTGATCGCCTGCACCGGCTTGGAGCCGGCCAGTCGCAGTACGGTACGAAAAGCAGCAACGCCCACAGCGGTTTTCGGATGCGCGACGCGTGGAACGCCGGGCGGTAGCTTCTGAGCCTGATCCACGAACGGCCGCATCCGCGTTTCGAACGCCTCGAAGCCGGAGCGATGGTCCTGCGCTCGGGCGAGTTCACCGGCGAGAACGTAAGCACCGGTGACCGACAAGGTGGTGCCCATGCCGCTCAGCGGCGTCGCGCACCACGCTGCGTCGCCCAGCATGCCGATTCTTCCGTCGGACCAACGCGGGGCCTTCACCTGAGCGAGGTAGTCGACATACAGTTCCGAATCCGGACCGAGTGACTCGAGAATTCTGGGCACCTCCCAGCCGACGCCGGCGAACGTCGACTTCAAGGCGGCAACGACCTGTTCGGTTGACGCGCCCTCGTACCCGCCGTCGTCGGACACCCAGGAGAGGGCGAAACGCGTCGTGCCGAGATTGTCCGGGCGCAGATTGGCAACCCTGGATCCGGTGGCGTTGCACCAACGCCACCAGCCGTCGTCGCTCGGTGCCTTCGGTAACACCCCGTACGCGGTGTACAGGCCGACCGGCGTGGTCTTCGCTTCGCCGGGAAACACGAGTTCTCGACTGCTGGAACGAATTCCGTCGGCGAACAGGACGAGATCGAACCTTTCCTGCGTACCCGACTCATACGTGACATCGACACCGTCGGCATCCTGAGCCACGCCTGCGACGCGATCGCCGTACCGGTATTCGGTTCGCGGACCGGCCGATTCGACGAGTATCCGAGCGAACTCGCCGCGCAGAATCTCCAACTCCGCGGTCGGTCCGTCGTGGGATCCGTCACCGGCCGGGAAGGCTGCGATGGTGGCATCGTCGTCGTCGACGAATCGGGTGCCCTTCTCGGTGGTGCCGTTGGCGAGCAACGTCGCGTCCAGGCCCATCCGCCGCAGTACCTCGCGGCCCGATCCACGCACGTCGATGTTCTGACCGCCGTGTCGCAGCCGGGGTGCGCGCTCGAGGACGGTGACGTCGAAGCCCGCCTTGTCGAGCCAGAAGGCCACGGTGGGTCCGGCAATGCTGGCACCGGTGACGAGCACGCGTTCGGTCATGGGTCCCGGAGTGCCCAGGCAGGCGAGAATTCAACCCCTCGCTCGTGCCCGCTGCTACGAAGTTTCGCTCACCTGCGCAGCACGCTTCGGCATCGATACCGCTGCGACGGTCATCAGGGCGGCGGCGACCAAGACGCCGATGAAGACCAGATGGATGGCGTCGGACAGTTGTTCGGGTTCGGGATTTTCCGACACGCGGGCATTGACGATGGCGCCGAAGATTGCGACGCCGACGGCGCTGCCGATCGAGCGGGCGAACATGTTGGTGGAGGTGACGACGCCTCGTTCGGCCCAGTCCACGCTCGATTGCGCTGCGATCAACGTGGGGCTCGCGATCAATCCCATCCCGAGGCCGATGACGAAGCACGTCGCCGCGACATGCCAGATCTGGGATTCGGCGTCGAGCAGCGTTGCCAGCGCCGCACCGACGACACCGATCGAGCCGCCGACGACCGAGGTGGCCCGGAAGCCGAAACGCAGATACACCCGACCGGATTGAGATGCGGCTATCGGCCAACCGAGAGTCAATGTGGACAGCGAGAACCCGGCGACGATGGCTCCGGTGCCGAACACGCCCTGCACGAATGTCGGCACGTAGGACGTCAGCCCCAGAATCAGCGCTCCGACCAGCAAGGAAATGAAGCTGCTGACCACCAGAACGCGCCTGGTGAACACCCACAACGGCAGGATCGGCTCCTCGGCGCGGGACTCCACCCAGGCGAAGACCGAGAGCAGCAGGAACCCGCCGACGAAGATCGCGATGCTGATCGGCGAACCCCAGGCCCAGGACTGTCCGCCCTCGAGCAGGCCGAGCAGCACCATCGCTGCGCCGACGGTCAACAGACCGGCACCGAGGTAGTCGATCTTCGGCTTTGTGCGTTCCACGGCTCCCTCGTCGAACTTGCGCCACAGCATCACCGCAGCCAGCGCGCACAGCGGAATGTTGACGAAAAAGATCCAGCGCCACGTCAGGAACTCGGAGAAGATCCCTCCGAGAGCCGGGCCGAGTACCGAGGAGATCGCCCATACGCTGGCGAGGTACCCCTGCACCTTGGCGCGTTCGGCCAGGGTGTAGATATCGCCCGCGATGGTGATGGCCATCGGTTGCACGGCACCGGCGCCGAGACCCTGGACCGCCCGAAAGGCGATCAACGCGGGCATGCTCCAGGCCAGGCCGCAGAGAACGGAGCCCAGCAGAAACACCGCGATGCCGAACAGCATGATCTTCTTGCGGCCGAACAGGTCGGCCAGTTTTCCGTACAGCGGCACTGATACGGCCTGCGCCAGAAGATAGATGGAGAACAGCCACGGGAACTGCGTGAACCCGCCCAGATCGTCCACGATGGACAGCACGGCCGTGGCGATGATGGTCGCGTCGAGAGCCACCAGGGACGTGCTCAGCATCAGCGCAATCAGGATCGGCCCGCGCTCGGACCGGAATCCGACATCCGCCGTCGTGTTCTTCGTTGCCACGGCTACCAGTCTGATCCCTGCCGGCACCCCCTCGATCACCGGCCCAGATAGTGTTGGACACCGTGCGACCATCATTGAGTAGCTACGAGCATCTGGCCGGCGGCAAGGTCCGCGATCTGTACACCATCGACGATGCGCATCTGCTGCTCGTCGCGAGCGACCGAATCTCGGCCTACGACCACATCCTCGACACCCCGATCCCGGACAAGGGACGTGTGCTGACGGCGATGAGCGTGTTTTTCTTCGAAGAACTCGGCGGCGTGAACCACCTGGCCGGTGATACGCTCGACGAGCGCATTCCCGCCGAACTGCTCGGCCGGGCGTTGGTGGTGAAGAAGCTGAACATGGTGCCGATCGAATGCGTAGCCCGCGGCTACCTCACCGGCTCCGGGTTGGCGGACTACAACGCGACCGGCGCAGTGTGCGGCGTCCAACTGCCGGCAGGCCTGATCGAATCCAGCAAACTCGACGAGGTCATCTTCACTCCCGCCGCCAAAGCAGCTCTCGGCGATCACGACGAGAACATCACCTTCGACCAGGCGGTCGAGCAGGTCGGTGCCGAGCTCGCCTTCAAGCTGCGCGAGGACACCATCGAGATCTATTCGCGCGCAGCGAACTTCGCTCTGGAACGCGGAATCATACTCGCGGACACCAAGTTCGAGTTCGGTACCGACGCCGACGGCAATCTCGTGCTCGCCGACGAGGTACTCACCCCCGACTCGTCGCGATACTGGCCCGCCGATTCCTACGAAGAGGGCCGCGTCCAGCCCAGTTTCGACAAGCAGTTCGTCCGCGACTGGCTGACCGGCGAATCAGGCTGGGATCGCACGTCCGACACCCCGCCCCCACCGTTGCCCGATGACATCGTCGCCGCAACACGCAGCCGCTACATCGAGGCCTACGAGCGAATCTCGGGTCTGAACTTCGACGATTGGGTCACGCCATGACGATCACCCCTCCCGTTGCCAAGAAGGTGCCGTTCGAGCGCACCCACCACGGCGATACGTTCATCGACAACTACGAGTGGTTGCGCGCCAAGGAAGACCCCGAGGTGATCGCGTACCTCGAGGCCGAGAATGCATACACCGAGCAGCAGACGGCCGGACTGGAATCGCTCCGCGGCACGATCTTCGACGAGATCAAATCGCGCACCCAGGAGACCGACCTGTCCGTGCCTACGCGCATGGGCCAGTGGTGGTACTACTCGCGGACCGTCGAGGGAAAGTCCTACGGCCTCCAATGCCGTTGCCCCGTCGACTCTCCCGACGACTGGACCCCGCCCACCCTGTCGTCCGACGTGGACGTCCCCGGTGAACAGATCCTGCTCGACGCCAACGTCGAGGCAGAGGGTCACGACTTCTTCTCCCTCGGTGCCTTCTCGATCAGCCTCGACGGCACGCTGCTGGCCTACTCGACCGACACCGAGGGCGACGAGCGCTACACGCTGCGCTTCAAGAACCTCGAGACCGGTGAACTGCTCGCCGACACCATCGAGAACGTCGCGCCCGGTGCCACCTGGACGGCCGACGCCACCCACGTCTTCTACCTCACTGTCGACGAGTCCTGGCGTCCCGACACCGTCTGGCGACACACTCTCGGCAAGGCCGAGGACGTCAAGGTCTTCCACGAGCCCGACGAGAGCTACTGGGTCGGCTTCGGTTCCACCCGCAGCGAGAAGTACCTGATGATCTGGGTCGGTTCCAAGATCACCTCCGAGTGCCTCGTCCTCGAATCCACCGATCCCGAGGGCGAATTCCGCGTCGTGCTGCCGCGCACGGACGGCATCGAATACAGCATCGAACACGCCGTCGTGGCCGGTGAGGATCGCTTCCTGATCACCCACAACGGCTCGGTCAACGGGTGGGGTACCGAGGGGGAGAAGGCCGAGAACTTCCTGCTCGCCGAGGCCCCGGTCTCCGATCCTCTCGATCAGCGCACCCTCGTTCCTCATCGCGACGACGTTCGAGTCGAGGACATCGACGCCTTCGCCGGCCATCTGATCTTCACGTACCGACGAGAAGCCTTGACTCGCATGGCGATCTGGCCGCTGACCGACGAGGGATACGGGGAGTACCGCGAGCTCGAATTCGACGAGGAGCTCTATTCCGTCGGTTCGGGCTCCAACCCCGAATGGGACCAGCCCCTGCTGCGGATGGTCTACACCTCGTTCATCACGCCCGGCCAGGTCTACGACCTCGACATCGCCAGCGGCGAACTGCTGCTTCGCAAATCGCAGCCGGTGCTCGGAAAGTTCGATGCCGGTGACTACGTGCAGCATCGGGATTGGGCCACCGCACCGGACGGAACACAGATTCCGTTATCGGTCATCGCACGCAAGGACGTCCCCGAAGGGCCGGCACCAACACTGCTCTACGGCTACGGATCGTACGAGGCGTCGATGGACCCGTCGTTCTCGGTGGCGCGGCTGTCTCTGCTCGACCGCGGCATCGTGTTCGTCGTCGCGCATGTACGCGGCGGCGGTGAGATGGGCCGGCACTGGTACGACCAGGGCAAGACGCTGCAGAAGAAGAACACATTTACCGACTTCATCGCTGCCGCTCAGCATCTCGTCGACACCGGACGCACCTCACCGAAGCACCTGGTCGCCGACGGCGGTAGTGCCGGCGGCCTGCTGATGGGCGCGGTGGCCAACCTCGCGCCCCAGCTGTTCAACGGCATCCTTGCCAATGTTCCGTTCGTCGATCCGCTCACCTCCATCCTCGACCCGTCACTGCCTCTGACGGTCATCGAATGGGACGAATGGGGAAACCCGTTGGCGGACAAGGAGGTGTACGAATACATGAAGTCGTACAGCCCCTACGAGAACGTCGAGGCCAAGGACTACCCGTCGATCCTCGCGATCACGTCGATCAACGACACCCGCGTGCTCTACGTCGAACCCGCCAAATGGGTTGCCGCCCTGCGCGCCACGAAGACCGGTGACTCGGACCTGCTGCTCAAGACCGAAATGAGCGCCGGGCACGGCGGAGTCAGCGGACGCTACGAGAAATGGAAAGAAGCGGCCTTCGAGTACGCGTGGATCGTGGAGAAGACCGGTGCGGCGCAGCCGCTCTAACGCCACATGTAGCGAACCTGCGGTCGCCCGGCCTTACCGTATTCGGTGTGCCGGGTGACCAGGCCGTCGTCGGCCAGGCGCTCGAGGTAGCGCCAGGCCGTCACCCGCGACACTCCGACGACCTTCGCGGCCTCGGAGGCGTTCAAGCCGTCGGCCGATTCCTTGACGCTGGCGGTGATGCCGTCCATCGTCTGCGGGGCAATGCCTTTGGGGGTGGAGACGCGCTCGTCGGCAGTCCGCAGATGCGCCATCGCGCGGTCGATATCGCGCTGACTCGACGCATTCTCGCCGGCGGGTAACGCATCGTGGAATTCGCGATAACGCTCGAGCTTGTCTCGAAATGCGGCGAACGTGAACGGTTTGAGCAGATACAGCACGATGCCGTGCGCCACGGCAGAACGCACCACCGACAGATCACGTTCGGAGGTGATGGCGATGACGTCGGGGCTCGGGCGCAGGCCCCCGAGCGCCGCGGCCACGTCGATTCCGCTGGCGTCGGGCAGACCGATATCGAGCAACACCAGATCGACGGCCTCGGTGCTGGCGAACCTCATCGCCGCAGCGCCGGAGTGTGCCACCCCGGCAACCTCGAAACCCGGAGTCCGCTCGACGTAGGTCTTGTGGGCCTCGGCGATCAACGGCTCGTCGTCGACGATCAGTACCCGGATCATGGCGTCGCCCCCGGAATGGTCGCAACGAGCACCGACCCGTACGTCACTTCCGAGGTCAACGTGCCACCGTGCCGGGTGATCACCTGCGTCACCAGTGCCAGCCCGAGTCCGCGAGATCCGGATTTGGTCGAGTATCCACGTCGCAGAGCGGCTTTCAGCGTCTCCGGCGGCATTCCCGGACCACTGTCGGCCACCCGGACGACGAGTTCACCGTCGGCGTCGCGAACCGTCACTTCGACCCACGGCTGGTCGGATTCTTTCGAGGCATCGATCGCATTGTCTATCAGATTGCCCACCAGCGTCACCAATTCGCGAGGAGTCAGCACCCCCTCGTGCTCCATCGCCGTGTCGTCGGTGATGGTCAGCTCGACGCCCTGCTCGTCGGCCTGACTGACCTTGCCGAGCAACAGCGCTGCGAGGGCAGGCTCGCCCACGGCGTTCATCAATCGGTCGATGAGGGTCTGGGAGAGTTCGAGATCGGCCGTCGCGAATTCGACGGCCTCCTCGGGCCGACCGAGCTCGACCATCGTGATGACCGTGTGCAATCGATTCGCCGCCTCGTGTGCCTGTGAGCGCAGGGATTCGGCGAAGCTACGCACCGAGTCGAGTTCGCCCATCAAGGAACGCAATTCGGTCTGATCGCGAATCGTCAGAACATTGCCCAGACGTCTGCCCTCCCACATCACCGGATCCTGGTTGACGACCAGCACGCGATCCGTCGTCAGATGCAGCTCACCGCGGACGATTCCGGTGTCCATCTGCTGCATCGACTCAGGCAACGACGTCAGCGACACGGGGCCGTCCGGTAGGTCGAGAAGACGTCGGGCCTCGTCGTTGACCAATTCCGCCTCGTCGCTGCGGCCGAACACCAACAGTCCCTCGCCGATGGAATGCAGCACGGCGTCGTGATGCTCGTACATCGTCCGCAATTCGGCCGGTGCCATTCCCAATGTCTGACGCCGAAGCCGGCGGCTGAGCAACGTCGAACCGGCCGCAGCCACGACGAACGCCGCGAGAACGACGGCGAGTATCAACGGCAGGCCTTGCAGGAATTGGTCACTGATCTTCTGCCGGGTCACGCCGGCGGACACGAGACCGACGATCTCGCCCGAGGTATCGGTGACTGGCGTGACCGACCGGATCGACGGGCCGAGCGAGCCGACGTACGTCTCGGTGAACGTCTCGCCGAGCAGCGCGCGATCGATGTTGCCGCTGAACGGTTTACCGATCAGGTCGACGGTGGTGTGGGTGAAGCGCGTGCGATCGGGAGCCATGACGACGATGAAGTCGACGCCGGTGACCTGCCGGATCCTCTCGGTCTCCGGTTGCAGACGCGACGTCGGATCGTCGGATTCGATGGCCAGTGGCGTCGACGGTTCGTTGGCGATACTGACCGCGATCGCCGTCACCTCGCGGCGGGTGGCGTCGTCGCTGTTGGACCGTTCGTTGAGGATCGTCAAGATCCCGCCGGCGAGAACGACGACGGCCATGACGACCAATTGCAAGACCAATACCTGGCCCGCCACGCTCAGCGGTCGCTTCGAGGACAACGCATTCCTTTCACGTAAGAAACATCGATGTGAACAGAATGAACGTATAGGTGACTCCAGTCACTGCGTGCAGCAACATCATGTCTCAGCAGGGGTGACCCACCTCACTCCACTCCGGCGATCACGAAGTCAGTAGTTCGACTCGCGCTTCACTTGAAACCAGAAGGAATACTCATGACTATCAGCACCGATGCTGAGCGGTTCGACAACCCGCCAACCGAGCCCAAGAAGAAGCGCGACAGGACGCACTTTCTGTACATCGCGGTCATCATCGCCGTGATCGCCGGCATCATCGTCGGTCTGGTCTGGAAGGACTTCGCCTCCGACCTGTCGATCCTCGGCACGCTGTTCGTCAGCCTGATCAAGATGATGATCAGCCCGGTCATCTTCTGCACCATCGTGCTCGGCATCGGATCGGTACGCGCAGCAGCCAGCGTCGGTCGCGTCGGCGGCCTTGCGCTCGCGTACTTCATCGGTATGTCGACCATCGCGCTCGGTATCGGCATGGTCGTCGGCAACCTGATCAAGCCCGGTGACGGCCTGAACATTTCGCCCAACGACGCAGGCCTCAAGCTCGCAGACACCGCTCACGAAGCGGGTGGCACGATGGACTTCATCGCCGGCATCATCCCGACGTCGCTGCTGTCCTCGCTCACCGCAGGCTCGGTGTTGCAGACGCTGTTCGTCGCCATCTTGGTCGGCTTCGCGCTGCAGGCAATGGGCAAGCAGGGCGAAGGCATCCTCAAGGGCATCGGTGCAGTGCAGAAGCTCGTCTTCCGCATCCTGACCATGATCCTGTGGCTCGCCCCGATCGGTGCCTTCGGCGCCATCGCCGGTGTTGTCGGCAAGACCGGATTCGACGCCGTCATCCAGCTGGGCACCCTGATGCTCGCTTTCTACATCACCTGCTTCATCTTCGTGTTCTTCTTCCTCGGACTGATCCTGAAGTTCGTCTCCGGCTTCTCGATCTTCAAGCTGGTCAAGTACCTGGCCCGGGAGTACCTGCTGATCGTCGCGACGTCGTCCTCCGAGTCGGCTCTCCCCCGTCTGATCGCCAAGATGGAGCACGTCGGAGTCGAGCGCACCACCGTCGGCATCGTCGTCCCCACCGGCTACTCCTTCAACCTGGACGGCACCGCGATCTACCTGACGATGGCCTCGATCTTCATCGCCGACGCGATGAACATGCCGCTGTCCATCGGCGAGCAGTTCTCGCTGCTGCTGTTCATGATCATCGCCTCCAAGGGTGCAGCCGGAGTGTCCGGAGCCGGTCTTGCCACGCTGGCCGGTGGCCTGCAGAGCCACCGCCCCGAACTGCTCGACGGCGTGCAACTCATCGTCGGAATCGACCGGTTCATGTCCGAGGCCCGCGCCGTCACCAACTTCTCCGGTAACGCCGTCGCCACCCTCCTCGTGGGAACCTGGACCAAGACGATCGACGCCGCCCGCGTCACCGAGGTGCTCGACGGGAAGCATCCGTTCGACGAGGAGACCATGGTCGACGACCACCTCCCCGAGGACGATCGGCCTGCCGACAAGCAGGTCATCATCGAGAAGAACGCCGCCAAGGCGTAGGAACCTGCCGGGCGACGCGCATCCCCCCGTCGCCCGGTTCGGAAAAACGCAAGTACGACCCCGCCACCAGCGGGGTCGTACTTGCTTTTGTACGTCGGTTCCGTTCCGTCGGTACTCACAGGTAAGTTCGGGTGATGACTGAAGTTCAGAACATCGGCATCAACACGCTGGGTGGTGCGCCCACCTCGCTCGACGAGTACGCCGGAAGGGCCATCCTCGTGGTCAATGTCGCGTCCAAGTGTGGACTGACCCCGCAGTACGAGAAGCTCGAGAAGCTCGCCAACGAGTACTCGGCCCGCGGCCTCTCGGTCGTCGGAGTGCCCTGCAACCAGTTCGGTGGCCAGGAGCCCGGCACCGCCGAAGAAATCGAAACGTTCTGCTCCACCACCTACGGCGTCACGTTCGCGATGACCGAAAAGGTCGACGTCAACGGTGACAACCAGCACCCGTTGTACGCCGAGCTGACGAAGGCCGAAGACGCCGAAGGCAAGGCCGGAGACGTTCAGTGGAACTTCGAGAAGTTCCTGATCTCGCCCGAGGGTGTTGTCACCAACCGTTTCCGTCCGCGCACCGAGCCGGACGCACCCGAGGTGCTCGCCGCGATCGACAAGATCCTGCCGAAGGAAACGATCGCCGTTTAGCTTCCGTCTGCATCGACGTCGAGCCTCGTTCACGCTGGTGTGCGAGGCTCGAGTCATGTCTGGACGCCTGATCGTGTCGGTGAGCGGTATCAAGAACGACACGTACGAGCACGCCGCCGAATTCGCGCGAGAGCTCGACGGGCGAGGCGTACCGCTGTCGCTTCTCGTCGCGCCTCGGTTGAAAGACAAGTACCGCCTCGCTGCCGACGTGCCCACCCAGGAATGGCTGCGTTCTCGACGCGATAGCGGCGACGCCATCGTTCTGCATGGCTACGACCAGGCCGCGACCAAGCGTCGCCGCTCCGAATTTTCTGCACTGCCGCGGCACGAAGCTCGACTGCGACTGATGGCTGCCGACCGCGTCATGGAACAGACCGGCCTGCGCACCCGAGTGTTCGCGGCACCGCGCTGGATCGCCTCACCCGGTGCCGTGGAAGCCCTCCCCGATGCAGGCTTCCGAATGTTGGCTTCGTTGAACGGTATTCACGACCTCGACCGCGACGGCACCATCCGCGCCCGGGTGTGGGGCATCGGCGAAGGCTCCAAAGCCGAACCCTGGTGGTTCAAAGCTCTGGTACTCGGCGCGGGTCGCACCGCCCGCCGCGAGGGAGTGGTGCGCTTGGCCATCAGTGCCAAGCAACTCGGGCGATCGGGACCTCGTCAGGCAATCCTCGATGCCATCGACCTCTCCCTGCACCACGGAGCCGAGGCCGGCATCTACGAATGGATCCCGCGAACCAAAGCCCGCGTGGCCTAGTTCCTCGCTGTCTGACCTCAACCTCGCCCCCGGCTTGCTCTGCACCTCCAATTGGGATCAATGTGGATCTCAGTCACTCAGATTGCAAGAAAGGCGCATTGATCCGAAGGGGGTGGGGTGGTCCATTGACGCGAACGGGGAGGGGGCGGTCGTAGACTCGAAACAATGAGTGCCTCGACTGTGACCCTGGACGATATCGTTGCCGCACATCGACACATGCGTGAACGCAATCCGCTGGTGCAGTGCCTGACCAACACCGTGTCGGTTCAGTTCGTGGCCAATGCATTGTTGGCTGCGGGGGCCGCTCCGGCGATGGTCGACAACCCAGAGGAAGCGGCCGGCTTCGCTGGCATTGCCGACGCGGTTCTCGTCAACCTGGGGACCCCGACGGCAGCGCAGGTGGAGAGTTCTCGGCTCGCGTCGGCTGCTGCGAGGGAGGCGGGTAAGCCCTGGGTACTCGATCCGGTAGGGGCGGGCGGTCTGCCGTGGCGTACTCAGGTGGCGGTCGAGCTACTTGCCAACCACCCCAGCGTCATTCGCGCGAATGCGTCCGAGGTCATGGGTCTGGCGGGCGCTGACGGCGGATCGAGAGGGGTGGATTCGTCTGCGCGCGTGGCGGATTCCGTCGATGCGGCGCGATCGCTGCTGGATCGGGCCGAGGTTGTGGCGGCCTCGGGGGAAGTCGACCACATCGTCGGGCAAGGATCCCTGGTGAAGATCGGCGGTGGAAGCGCTCTGCTGCAACGAGTTACGGCCACCGGTTGCGCACTCGGCGCACTGACTGCGGCGTACTGCTCCGTATCGCCGACGGCGTTGATCGGTGCCGTGGCCGCGCACGCGCATGTTGCGGTGGCGTCGGAGATCGCCGCGCAGTCGACCTCGCGACCGGGATCCTTCGCGGCCGCGTTCCTCGATGGCTTGGACGCGGTGGACGAGTCGGCGCTGCGGGAACTGGTACGGCTCGACTGACGGCTGCACGGGGTGCTCCACTCCGCGGCGACATCCGTTGAATTATCGTGAAACTGGCCGGCAGTGGAGCAAATATTGCCTGCGCAGTGAAGGTAACGGACCCTTGATCGAAATGTGATGTAACAGAACACGTTTGCGATCGGACATACCTGGCGTCCCGTACATCGAACCAGGTGGTCTTATGAAGCGACTTGTTCTCGTCACCATCACTGCGCTCAGCCTCGTCGCGTGCGGCAACTCGGACGAACCGGTCGCAGCTTTGGCCACCGGTACACCCACCTCGAGCGTCCAGCCCCAGGCGCAACCAGAGGCAGGCCAGCCAACCGTCGAGGCTGAGGCGGAGGAGCCCAACGGACCGGTCGACTGGAACACCGAAGAGCTTCCCGAGAACAACTCCATTCCCGACGGCGAACAGCATGCACCGGGCTCGGAATACCCCATCTGTCTGGGGCTGGACTCGACGCGAGTGGTGGATGCAGTCGCGTCGTTGCCGAAGTACTTCCCGGGCGAGCCGTGGATCGCCACGAAGATCGGCGACGAGTGCGCGCCGTTCACTTGGGTGCGAGCCGACACCGGCGGAACCGCGTCGTCCCCGACCCACATCCTTTTCTTCGCAGGCCACAACTACGACTACCTCGGCACCGCGACACTCGAACCCACCGCCTTCACCTCGGTGGTGGGCCAGACCGCCGACACCGTGACCGTCGACTACCGCTGGCCGCTCGCCAACGATGCGAATGCGAATCCGACCGGCGGTCCGGTGACGATCGACTACCGCTGGGACGGAACGCAAGTGACCATGATCGGCACCCTTCCGCCCGAGGTCATCGGCTAGATCGAGACGGACGATTCCTTGGGAAGCTCGCGGAATTCGGCGTCGGACATGTCTTTGAAGCGGCCGTAGTACGCGCCGGTCGCCTGTTCGGCAATCACTGCCTGGTGAATGGGGAACGCCACCTTCGGAGCCACCGCACGCAAGAACTCGACCGTCTCGGAGAGCTTGGACCACGGTGCCGCAGCGGGGAGCGCGAGCACGTCCACCCTCTGCTCGGGAACGAACAGTGAGTCACCGGGATGGAACAGCTGGCCCGGGTTCTCCGGAGTGCCGAGCAGGTAGCCGGTGTTGTCGATCTCCGGCAATTCGGGATGGATGACGGCGTGGGTGCCGCCCACGCCGGTGACCGTGATGCCGCCGATCGTGAAGGCCTTGCCTGCGGGAGCCGCCGCCCACTGCCCGCCCAGTTGGCCCGCGGTCATCGGATCGGCATGCAGTGCCGCTCGCGGATTTGCTTCGACCAGCGCGGGAAGTCGTTGCAGATCGACGTGATCCGGGTGCTGATGGGTGACGAGGATGGCATCGAGTCCGGTGATGCCCTCGAACCCGTGGGAGAACGTGCCGGGATCGAACAGCACGGTGGTGCCGTTGAGTTCGACGAGAACGCAGGAATGTCCGAAGTGTGTCAGCCGCATGCACTCCACAGTAAGCGCGGTTTCGCGCCTCCCGCCAGGGCTGCGTAGACTCCCACCTGCCGGTAACTGTCTTGCTGTACGTATTTCAAGGAGCGCTTTCGTGGCCCGAGTCGTTGTCGATGTCATGCCCAAGGCCGAGATTCTCGATCCGCAGGGTCAAGCGATCGCGGGCGCGCTTGGCCGTCTGGGCATTTCCGGTGTGTCCGACGTGCGACAGGGCAAGCGGTTCGAGCTCGAGGTCGACGACTCCGTCGACGACGCCGAGTTGGAGAAGATCGCAGAATCGCTGCTGGCAAACACGGTCATCGAAGACTGGACGGTCACTCGTGTGTCGGTAGAGCCCGCCGCATGAGCGCCCGTATCGGAGTCATCACCTTCCCTGGGACCCTCGACGACGTCGACGCCTCCCGCGCAGTCACCCTTGCCGGCGCAGAAGCCGTCAGCCTGTGGCACGCCGACGCGGACCTGAAGAACGTCGACGCCATCGTCGTCCCCGGCGGATTCTCCTACGGCGACTACCTGCGGGCCGGCGCAATCGCACGCTTCGCTCCCGTGATGGAGTCCGTCGTGAAGGCAGCCGAGGGCGGTATGCCGGTTCTCGGGATCTGCAACGGCTTTCAGGTGCTCTGTGAGGTGGGACTGCTACCCGGTGCGTTGACCCGCAACGAAGGACTGCACTTCGTCTGCCGCGATCAGTGGCTGGCCGTGGAGAACACCGACACCGCGTGGTCGTCGCGCTACGAACCAGGCGCCGAGATCCTGATCCCGGTCAAGAACGCAGAGGGTCGATTCCAGGCACCGCAGAACGTGCTCGACGAGCTCGAGGGCGAGGGTCGCGTCGTGTTCCGCTACAGCGGCACCAACCCGAACGGATCGCAGCGCGGGATTGCCGGGATCTCCTCGGCGAACGGTCGAGTCGTCGGGCTGATGCCCCACCCCGAGCACGCCACCGAGCCGCTCACGGGTCCGAGCGACGACGGCCTCGGCATCTTCTATTCGGCCTTGGACACCATCGTCAACGCCTGAAGTCGCACCTGTCGGTGGTCGCGGTTACCGTGCCGCCATGACACTGAACTTGGCCATGATCACGTTCGACACCACCGACCCGGGCACGCTCGCTCGCTGGTGGGCCTCCCAGGTCGACGGATCGATCGTGGAGGAGAACGACGGCTGGTTCTACGTCGTCGAACTTGCTGCGGCCCCGTACCGAATGGCCTTCCAGAAGGTCGACGACCCGACTCCCGGGAAGAACCGTATCCACCTCGACATGACGACCCAGAACCTCGACAGTGAGGTTGCGCGCCTGGTCGAAGCCGGTGCGAGCGAAGTTGCGCACCACGCCATGGGCGACTTTCGCTGGGTGACGCTGAGCGACCCCGACGGCAACGTGTTCTGCGTGTCCGGTTCGCACTGAACATCGAATGCCGGCCCAGGCCTGGCAGCGGATCACGTGGTGCCTCGATCACACCGTCAGCGACAATGATGATGAAGCGGAGCTCGGCTGGGACGTCTTTGCGACGGTCACCGACTCCCCACTCATAACCAGAACAGAACAGGACGTTCTAGTAGCCGTTGCCGATCGCGCCCTCCGACGCGCACTGGCGGAACCCTCTGAATGCGAGGACACTGACAATCGAGTCGATGAGCTGGAGGAACCGCGTGACCACCACCGAGGCACGCAAGATCAAAGCCGGGCGTCCGCAAGTCGCCGCGGCCGCCGCTCGCGCATCGATCGCAATCCGTGAACGCAACGGGCGTGAGGTACCTCAGTGGATTCGCGACGCCGCAGCGGGACGACCCACCGTCCCGCCGCCCGACTAGCGCGGCCTCTCGACACACGAACGCTCGCACTCCCCTCGCGGAAGTGCGGGCGTTCGTCGTTAATCGTCCGTTTCGGCACCGCCCCCTCAATTGTCGGGTGGTCCGCTTCCGCGTCTTTGCTTCCATCGCTCTACCCCGTCAGTCGTCGCCATCGAGCTGCGCACGCCTACCTGCCGCTACCGATTCCCTTGCCCGACCACCTTCGATCCCTGCCACCGGCGCACCCCGAGTTTCGAAGCGCTACTTCGACACTTTCGCACCGCGCTCCATGTCGACCGAGCGATTCCCGATCCCGAGGCGGTCGCGCGGGTTGCCGTAGACGGTCGTCTCGCCGACGTCCTCGAATATCACGAAGTCGTCCTCGCCGTCGACGGCATGCGCTGCGTCGGGCATTGGGCAACGGGCATCGAATCAGACTCCGGTCCGGAACCTCCGGCGTCCGGTCCGGATAGTCGAACTCGCCTCTGATCAGCGGTTTCGGGTTGACGGGGGTGGTGGTGTGCGGCCGTAGATGGCTGACTCGAGTTGCAACCCGAAACCGGGGGCATCATCCGATTCAGAAAGGCCTGACATGGACAACACCACGAAGATCGTCGTCGAGGACCTCACCATCGAAGAGCTTGCCGAGTTCGCCGGCGCCGACAGCACCTCCACAGCTGCCTCGGTCAGCACCCCGTTGGGATCGATCAGCAGCAGCGGCTCGTTCTGACCCTCGGCCATTCGCGGTCCGGGGGGGGGGCGGGGCCAAAACTAGCCCCCCCCGGGGCCCCCC
>NZ_JBHNYO010000019.1:0-104929 GCF_054960675.1 Rhodococcus sp. PSi06 | reverse complement strand
ATCACCTTCGCGGCGCGCCTGACCGGCGCGCCGCGAAGTTGATGCGACTCTCGTTGCAATGAGCGATCTACTGAACCGAGACACTCGACGCGCGTCCGCGAGACCGGCCCGCGTCGGCACCGGACCGACCCCGGACCAGTCGCGCATGCTGGCCGCTGTGGCGTTCAAGACGTCCGGGCTGGTGGTGGTGATTGCCACCACCCTCGTTCTCATCACTCTCGTCTCGGTCAACAGCGATCTCACCGGAACACTCGGAGCGATCGCCGGCTCGTGGTTCGCCGTGCACCTGGTTCCGCTGAGTATCGGCGGTACGACCCTCGGCGTAGCGCCACTGTTGCCGACTGCGATCATCGGCTGGTCCGTCGCTCGCACCGTCCATCGCGCGGTGGACACGGACACCGAAACTCGCATGGTTCGGTGGGTATTCGCCGCATCGATGGCAGGTCCGCTCGCCATCACGGCCATCGCTCTGGCCGTAGCCAAGGACGCATCGACCGTCATCGGGCTGTCGAGCCCCAATGCCTTGGTGGCGTTCTCCTGGGTGGCCGGGGTACACGCGGCCGCGTCGGGAACGGGGTTGATTCTGGCGCGCTGGGATTCCCTGGTACTTCGACGCGGACTCCCTGATTGGGTGCGCGCCCTCGTCGCTCCGTTCGTGCGTGCACTCTCGGTCCTGCTCGCTGGCGGCGCGGCGGTGGTGTTGCTTGCTCTGCTCGCCTCGTGGGAGACCGCCGGTGCCCTGCTCGACGGCGGACGCGACGTCGTCGGAATGCTGGGTCTGACTGTGCTGTCGGTGCTCTATCTTCCCAACGTCCTGATCGGTGCACTTGCCGTGGCGACCGGGTCCACGGCCGGTTTCGGTGACGCATCGGTGAGTCTGTTCACGACGACGGGCGGGCCGCTTCCACCTCTCCCGATCTTGGCCGCTCTTCCCGAGGGCCCTGCCCAGACGATCTGGGTCGTCATGCTCGTCGTCCCGATCGGCGCGGGGCTGTTGCTCGGTCGTGACTGCGCTATCCGCAGCGCAGACATCCAGGTCGCGGTGTCCTCGGTGTGGGTCGTCGCCGCGGTAGCGGGAGCGTTCGCAGCCCTGTTCGGATACGCCGCAGGCGGCAATCTCGGCACCTTCGGCACCGTCGAGGTGACCGTCTGGAGCTTCGGACTGCTGACGTTCGCGTGGCTGGCCGTCGCCGGCACCATCTCCGCTGCCATCGTCGTGTGGCGTCGAGCAGAACCCGAGCCCGAACATGTCGAACCGGCCCCGGCTGTGGTGCCCGCCGCCGAGGTGGCGATCGAGACCGGTCCCGCTCAGCAGGAAGAAGAGCCCGCCGTCAAGGTCGTCGAGGCGGAGGTCGTAGGGCCACCGTCGGCCGAGCCTGCCCAGGAACCGGTCGCCGAATCCGCAGCCGATGACGATATCGACGAACCCCTGGACGCTGAGGTCGTCGCGCCACCGGGCGATGCCCCGCAGTCCGAGGGCGAGGCCGACGCGTCGAGCGCCGCAGAGGACGGACCTGCCCGGTAGGGCGTCGGGGTCCTGCGGCTAGGCTTTTGCTGGCTCGAACGATCCCCTCGATACCTCAGGAGTAGTGCGCTGACTGCCTTGCGTGAGACACCCGCGCGGGTCGTCGTCCTCGCGTCGGGGACCGGCTCGCTCCTGCAGTCGCTCGTCGACGCGACGGCGTCCGAGACCTATCCCGCGCGCATCGTGGCTGTGGGCGTCGATCGAGAGTGCGCCGCTGCTCGGCGTGCCGACGAGGCCGGGATCGAACACTTTCGCATCGGGCTGCGTGACTACGCCGATCGCGGCGAGTGGGACGTCGCCCTCACCGACGCCGTCCTGGGTCACGAGCCCGATTTGATCGTCACCGCGGGCTTCATGAAGATTCTCGGTGAGCGGTTTCTCGACGCCTTCGCCGGACGAATCGTCAACACCCACCCCGCCCTTCTGCCGTCGTTCCCGGGCGCGCATGCCGTTCGGGATGCACTCGACCACGGCGTCAAACTGTCCGGTTCGACGGTTCATCTCGTCGATTCCGGCGTCGATACCGGGCCGATCCTGGCGCAGGAAGCCGTTCCGGTTCTCGACGGCGACGACGAATCCGCGTTGCACGAACGCATCAAGACTGTCGAGCGACGATTACTGGTCGACGTGATCGCAGCCATGGTCACCACAGGTGTCACCTCCGATGGACGAAAGGCTCAGATAATCCGATGAGTGAACGTAAAGCAGTGCGGCGCGCACTGGTCAGCGTCTACGACAAGACCGGACTGATCGAACTGGCGACCGGCTTGCACGGCGCTGGAGTGGCACTGGTGTCCACCGGATCGACGGCGAGCAAGATCGCCGACGCCGGAATCCCGGTGACCAAGGTCGAGGACCTCACCGGATTCCCCGAGACCCTCGAGGGACGCGTCAAGACGCTGCATCCTCGGGTGCATGCCGGAGTGCTCGCCGATACTCGTAAGCCCGAACATCTTTCGCAGTTGGAAGAGCTGGGCATCGAGGCCTTCGAGCTCGTGGTGGTGAACCTGTATCCCTTCACCGAGACCGTCGCCAGTGGTGCGACGCCCGACGAATGCGTCGAGCAGATCGACATCGGCGGTCCCTCGATGGTCCGTGCGGCGGCCAAGAATCACCCGTCGGTCGCCGTGGTTGTCGACCCCAACGGTTACGAGGATGTCCTGACCGCCGTCGCCGGTGGTGGATTCACCCTCGCCGAGCGGACTTTGCTTGCAGCACAAGCCTTTCAGCACACCGCGGCCTATGACGTCGCGGTGGCGTCGTGGATGAGCAGTGTGCTGGTCGAGTCGGAGTCCTCGTTCCCCGAGTGGATCGGCGGAGCCTGGGAGCGCGCGGCCGTGCTGCGGTACGGCGAGAACCCGCACCAGGCTGCAGCGCTGTACGTCGATCCTGCCGGCACTGGCATCGCGCAGGCGGAGCAGCTGCACGGTAAAGAGATGTCGTACAACAACTTCACCGATTCCGACGCGGCGTGGCGGGCGGCTTTCGATCATGCCGAGCCCACCGTCGCAATCATCAAGCACGCCAACCCGTGTGGGATCGCCGTCGGCGCGGACATTGCCGAGGCGCACCGCAAGGCGCACGCCTGCGACCCGGTCAGTGCCTACGGTGGCGTCATCGCAGCCAACCGCGAGATCACCGTCGAGATGGCCGAACAGGTGGCCGAGATCTTCACCGAGGTCATCATTGCGCCGTCCTACGCCGACGGAGCCCTCGGAGTACTGCAGCGCAAGAAGAACATTCGCGTCCTGTTGGCGGAGGCGCCGCCCACCGCCGGCGTGGAGCTCAAGCCGATTTCCGGCGGCACACTGCTGCAGCAGCGCGACGTCCTCGACGCAGACGGCGATAATCCCGCCAACTGGACCCTCGCTGCCGGTGAACCCGCCGACGAGCAGACGTTGAAGGATCTCGAATTCGCCTGGCGCTCAGGACGAGCCGTCAAGTCGAACGCGATTCTACTGGCCCACGATGGTGCGTCGGTCGGCGTCGGAATGGGCCAGGTCAACCGCGTCGACGCTGCCCACCTCGCTGTCCAGCGGGCCGGGGACCGCGCGGCTGGTTCGGTCGCGTCCTCCGATGCCTTCTTCCCGTTTCCCGACGGCTTGCAGGTCTTGATGAACGCCGGCGTCAAAGCCGTTGTGCAGCCGGGTGGCTCGGTTCGCGACAACGAGGTGATCGCGGCCGCACAGGAGGCGGGCGTGACGCTGTACATGACCGGTTCGCGGCACTTCGCGCACTAGCAGCTGACGCCGAGCTCGCACTTATGCAGGCCTTTACCTCACTTTCGGCCGCATAACTGCGAACTCGGCGATCTGTGGATTACCAAATAGTTGTCCACAGATCGCATCGTGGGCCGTTTCGGGGGTCCCGCGCCTGCCATGGTTGACACATGGGGGTTCAGGGCGGGCCGTTTCGCGCATCGGTAGCGCTCCTATCCGGTGCCATCACCAGACACGAGTTGAGTACATCCTGCGTCAGAGTATTTCGCGATACCTACGTACGCAGAGGGGCGATGCTCGACGCACAGGCTCTGGCTTTCGCAGCATCGATGGCCGTCGGAGATGGTGCCGTGATTGCGGGGGTGTCCGCGGCAGCAGTGCACGGTGCTAAGTGGATCGACCCCAGTACTCGTCCGAGTGTCTTGGCGAACGGGAGATCACACCAGCTGCCCGGCCTGCGGATCCACCACGACGCGTTCGATTCCGACGACGTGATGTTCGCTCGGGGATTCGCTGTGTCCACCCCCGTGCGCGCTGCATTCGATATCGGACGCTGGGTTCCGCGGCCGCTGTCGGTGGTCATTCTCGACTCGTTACTTGCAGCCACCGGCGTCGACGTGGACGCCATACGTGCGTACGCCGTGGAGCGCCCGGGCACCCGGGGCATCCGGCATTTGTTCAGGGCACTCGATGTTGTCGATTACGGTTCCGAATCGCCTCGAGAGACGCGCACACGGCTCCTACTCATCGAGGCGGGATTGCCGAAGCCCGAGACGCAGATCGAGATTCGCGACAGTTCGGGCGAGTTTGTGGCGCGCATCGACTTGGGATGGCGTCGTTGGCGGGTGGGGGTGGAGTACGAAGGCGTTCACCATTGGCTCGACGAGCGTCAGCGGACCCGGGACATCGAGAGGTACGAGGATCTCGACCGAGCCGAGTGGCAGATCGTCCGCGTCAATTCCGAGCAGATGCGGCTGCGACCACACGACGTGGTGGCGCGGGTCAGAGCAAAACTCCGGGCCGCGGGAGCTCCGGTATAGCGATTTCGCACTTGTGCGGGCGATTTGTCCAGTTCGAGTGGCATAATTGCGAACTCGGCGGCAGCGCTGTTCGGAGTACTAGATGGCAGCAATTGCCAAACGCTCGTAGCGTGGAGAAGTGACCTCTACCAAACCTGGCATCTCCACTCTCGGCGAACTCAAGGCATCCGGACATCGGCAGCGGTCGATCAAGGAAGAGCTGCGCGAGAATCTTCTGAAGGCATTGCGCGACGGTGAGGATCCGTGGCCTGGGATCGTCGGATTCGGCTCCACTGTGTTGCCGCAGTTCGAGCGCGCGATTCTGGCCGGGCATGACGTGGTTCTGCTCGGCGAGCGTGGTCAGGGCAAGACGCGGCTGCTGCGCACCCTGAATTTGCTGCTCGACGAGTGGGTGCCGGTGATCGCCGGAGCCGAACTGGGCGAGCATCCGTACGAGCCCATCACTCCCGCCAGCATTCGTAGAACGAAGGAACTGGGCGACGACCTGCCGATCGAGTGGCGGCATCGTAGTGAGCGGTACGCCGAGAAGCTCGCGACGCCGGATACGTCGGTTGCCGATCTCGTGGGCGACGTCGATCCAGTGAAGGTTGCCGAGGGCCGTAGCTTGGGCGATCCGGAGACCATTCACTTCGGACTCGTTCCACGCAGCCATCGCGGCATCGTGGCCATCAACGAGCTCCCCGATCTCGCCGAGCGCATTCAGGTCTCGCTGCTCAACGTCATGGAGGAGCGCGACATCCAGGTTCGCGGCTATACGCTGCGTCTGCCGCTCGACGTCATGCTGGTGGCGAGCGCGAACCCTGAGGACTACACCAATCGCGGTCGCATCATCACCCCGCTCAAGGACCGTTTCGGTGCCGAGATCAGGACGCACTACCCCCTCGAGCTCGACGACGAGGTAGCCGTCATCGATCAGGAAGCAGATCTTCAGGCTGCCGTCCCGACGTATCTGCTCGAGGTATTGGCTCGATTCACTCGGCTGCTACGTGATTCGCCGTCGGTGGATCAGCGCTCCGGCGTCTCCGCTCGATTCGCGATCGCAGCCGCCGAGACCATCGCAGCGGCAGCCGTTCACCGGGCCGCGATACTCGGCGAGGCCGAGCCCGTGGCGCGCCCGGTCGATCTCGGCACCATCATCGAGGTGCTGCGCGGCAAGGTCGAATTCGAGTCCGGTGAAGAGGGCCGCGAGATCGAGGTGCTCGAGCACATGCTGCGCCGCGCGACCGCGGATACCGTCCGGGCGCATCTGGGCGGCATCAACCTGGCGGCTCTGGTCACGGCAGTCGAGACCGGCGAGCCCATCGTCACCGGCGACCGCATCACGGCAAAGGCTCTGCTCGACGAGCTGCCCGACGTCGAGGTCATCGGCGACATCCACGAGCGGCTCAGCGCCACCTCGGACGGCGAGAAGGCAGCCGCTGTCGAACTCGCACTCGAAGGTCTCTACCTCGCGCGCCGGATCTCGAAAGACCCCGACGACGACGGCCAGACGGTGTACAGCTGATGCGTCGGTCGAGATACGGGCGGTACCACGACGGGCCGGATCCCCTTGCGCCACCGGTGGATCTGCGCGAAGCGCTCGACGCCATCGGCGAGGACGTGCTCGAGGGTGCCTCGCCGCGGCGGGCATTGCAGGAGATGTTGCGCCGTGGGACGAAGAACATGCGCGGGCTCGACGACCTAGCTGCTCAGGCGGCCAAGCGTCGCCGAGATCTGTTGAAGAAGAACAACCTCGACGGCACGCTCGAGGAGGTCCGCGAGCTGTTGGACAAGGCGGTGCTCGAGGAGCGCAAGGCGTTGGCGCGTGCCCTCGACGACGATGCGCGGTTCCAGGAGATGCAGATCGGTGATCTCTCGCCGTCCACTGCTCAAGCGGTGCAAGAGCTTTCGGATTACGACTGGCGCTCGTCGGAGGGGCGCGAGAACTACGAGAAGATCAAGGACCTGCTCGGACGCGAGATGCTGGACCAGCGTTTCGCGGGCATGAAGCAGGCTCTCGAAGGTGCTACCGACGAGGACCGTCAGGCCATCAGCGAGATGCTGAAGGACCTCAACGAACTGCTCGACGCGCACAACAAGGGCGAGGACACCGACGAGCAGTTCGACGAGTTCATGAACAAGCACGGTCAGCATTTCCCGGAAAATCCGAAGAATGTCGACGAGTTGCTCGATTCACTGGCGGAGAGAGCTGCGGCTGCGCAGCGCCTACGTAACTCGCTGTCGCCCGAGCAGCGAGCCGAGTTGGATGCTCTGGCGCAACAGGCCTTCGGTGACTCGAGCTTGTTGCAGCAACTGGATCAGCTGGATCAGAACCTGCAACAGGCCCGACCCGGTGAGGACTGGGACGGTTCGCAGAACTTCCGCGGCGAGAACGGTATGGGTCTGGGCGACGGCACCGGAGCCCTTCAGGACATCGCCGATCTGGAGAATCTGGGAAATCAGCTCTCCCAGCAGTACAACGGTGCGGCGTTGGACGACATCGATGCCGACGCGTTGTTGAAGCAACTCGGGCCCGAGGCTGCGGCCGATGCGCGGATGCTGTCGGAGCTGGAAAAGGCGCTGCAGCAACAGGGTTTCATGGACAAGGGCGCCGATGGTCAATGGCGACTGTCGCCCAAGGCCATGCGGCAGCTGGGGCAGTCGGCGCTGAAGGATGTTGCGGGAAAGCTGTCTCGACGCGGCGGCGAGCGCGATACCCGCAAGGCCGGCGCGATGGGCGAGCCGACGGGCGCGTCACGAATCTGGGAGTTCGGCGATACCGAGCCGTGGGACGTCACGCGTACGGTCAACAATGCGGTATTACGCTCGGCAGCAACAGGATCGGGCTTTCCGGTGCAGTTGCAGGTGACCGATGTGGAGATCAGCGAGACCGAGACTCGGACGCAGGCCGCAGTGGCACTGTTGGTCGATACGTCGTTCTCGATGGTGATGGACGGGCGCTGGGTGCCGATGAAGCGCACGGCACTGGCTCTCAATCATCTGGTGAGCACTCGGTTCCGCGGCGACGATCTGCAGTTGATCGGATTCGGGCGGCACGCGCAGACATTGACGGCGTCGGAGCTGGCGGGGTTGGACGGTGCCTACGACCAAGGCACCAATCTGCACCACGCACTGATGCTGGCGGTTCGTCATCTGCGCCGTCATCCCAACGCCCAGCCGGTGGTCTTGATCGTCACCGATGGTGAGCCGACAGCTCATCTGGAGCCGGACGGGCACGCGTATTTCGATTACCCGCCGTCGTCGAAGACGTTGGGTTTGACGGTGCGTGAGCTCGATACCGTCGCCAAACTCGGTGCGCAGGTGACGATCTTCCGGCTCGGCGACGATCCCGGTTTGGCCAGAGTGGTCGACAAGATGGCCGAGCGAGTGGGTGGACGTGTCATTGCGCCGGATCTGGACGGGCTGGGTGCAGCGGTGGTGAGTGACTACCTCAAGCGTCGGCGGTCGTAGTCACTTCGCCGCTTTGATGTCCACCGAGACTCCGCCCCAGAACGCGAAGCCGGTGATGATCACGCGCGGCGCGCCGGGGTGGTCTGCACCGACGTGCTCGAAACCGCCCATGATGCCCATTCCGCGTACTTCGACGCTCACGCCGGGCGGCACGGTGACTTCGATGCCGCCCATGATGGCCACGCAGTTGATGGTGGTCTCTGCTGCGGAGAACGAGGCCCGTCGGAGGTCGAGTTCGACGCCGCCCCAGAATGCGACGGCGTCGATGCGGGCGGCGGCGGTCCACTGTCCTTTGCGGACTGCACCACTCATGATGGCGATCACGCGGTCGTTGGCGGGGCCACCGGACGGTGCGGATGCGGGAGGCGGAGACAACGCCAAGTCGCCGGTCAACACATCCAGTTCGCCGTAGGTCTTGGCCTGGTACACCGCGGCGGTGCGTTCGTCGTATTCGGTCACGGTGAGTTGGCCGTTCGCGAAAGCATCGCTGAGCAACTGCGCGACGAGGTTCCGGTCTGCGTCGGCGGCCCGTACTTTGCTTCGATCTCGGTCGGGAAGATGATCGCTCACCGTTCGGACCATACCTGCGTCGCGGTCAGGCCGCATTCAGGATGGTGCGGTTACCGAGAGGCGATGCGAGAGTCATCTGCATGGTGGCGTAGACGGCCACCATGATGCAGGACTTGTGGGCGGCGTCGGGTCTGGTGCCGGTTCGCAGCTCGACGGTGACAGTGGAGTCGGTCTCGGTCACGGTGGCGTCGGCGCCGTAGCACTCCGGAGTTCCGGTCACGAAGTGGATGGCGATGGTGTTGGGGGAGACCTGGCTCCACGACTCGAATGGAGTGGTGGTGGCGCGGATCAGATCGGGGGTCGGCTCGAACATGGTGCCGACGTCGCCGACGGGAACCTCGTGGGGCACTGGAGGGGCGCTCGGCTGCTGGATGTGGCCGACGGGTGTGGTGGAACCGACCGTGGGCATTGCGTCCTCGTCGCCACCGGAAGCCGTACTGCAGCCAGCCAGCAGCAGGCACACCATGACACCTGCAGCGAGAAACCTCATGTTTCCAAAGTAGCGCCGAGAGCTGAGGAGAACCTTTGCGTGTCGGTCTCAGGCGAGAAAGACCGTCACGAGCGCGATGACGGGAATCGACACCAGGGTGGTGACGAACGCAGTGTCGCGGGCAAGTACCACTCCGCGCTGGTAGCGGCTGGCGAAGACGAACACGTTCTGCGCGGTGGGCAGCGCCGATACGACCACGATGGCGAACAGATCATGACCGTCCAGACCGAAGAGGAAACGGGCCATGAGGTAGCCGAGGACCGGCTGCAACCCCATCTTGAACACCGTCGCCAGGGCGACGTCCCGTCGCGGGCTGATGCCTTTCTGCAGTACCCGCGCGCCGTAGAGAGACAGCCCGAACGCGAGCAGTGCACCTGGAACGGACAGGTTGCCGACGAGTTGGAACGGCTGCATGAGCGCCTCGGGGAGCTCGAATTCTGTGATCGACAGGACGAGCCCTGCTGCTCCGGCCAGCACGATCGGGTTTCGGAACGGCGTCGTGACCGTCTTGAAGAGCGAGACCTGGTCGATCTTGGTGGAGATGTCGAGGATGGTCACCGCGATCGGGGTGTAGATCATGATCTGAAACAGGAGCAGGGGTGCGACGAAGTTGGCGTCGCCCAGTACGAACACGGCGATCGGGATGCCCAGGTTCGCGGAGTTGACGTACGAGCTGGCCAGGGCTCCGATGGTCGCGTCGGGCACCTCTCGGCGCAAGATCAGCTTGGCGATGACGAAATAGATCGCCCCGATCAGCAGCGCCGTGGCACCGGCGACCGCCAGCGTCGGCGACAGAATCACCGACAGGTCGGACCGGGCCAATGTGACGAACAACAGTGCAGGCGTCGCCACGAAGAACACCAGTCGGCTCAGGACGAACTGGCCGTGCTCGCCGAGAACTTTCAGGTGAGCGAGCAGATAGCCCAGAGCGATGACGACGAAGATGACGGTGAAGCCTTCGAGAACGCCGGACATCGTCGAAGTGCTCTTTTCTTGCTAGGAACGACAGAAAGGCCGCGCAGCCCTGAGGGCTACGCGGCCTTTCTCGAAAGCTGATTCAGCGGCTGGTGAACGGCAGCAATGCCATTTCACGAGCGTTCTTCACTGCAACAGCGACCTGGCGCTGCTGCTGCGGGGTGAGCCCGGTGACCCGACGGCTACGGATCTTGCCGCGGTCGGAAATGAACTGACGAAGAAGGTTGATGTCCTTGTAGTCCACCGTGGTGACCTTGGCGGCGTTCAACGGGTTCTTCTTCGGTCGACGACCCGCCTCTGCGCGGACCTTCTTCGACGGTGCTCTCTTGACTGCCATCTCTACCTTTTCCCTTACCAGCTCGACTTGTGGACGCCTGGCAGCTCCCCACGGTGAGCCATCTCGCGCATCTTCACGCGGGACAGCCCGAATTTCCGTAGATAACCGCGCGGACGTCCATCCGCAGCGTCACGATTGCGTAATCGTACCGGACTCGAATCGCGTGGCAGACGCTGCAGTGCCGCCTGGGCCTCTGCGCGCTCGGAATCGCTGCTCGAGGGCTTGCGAATGATCTCCTTGAGCTCTGCCCGACGCGTTGCCCAGCGGGCGACGATGACCTTGCGCTGCTCGTTCTTCTCGATCTTGGACTTCTTCGCCATCGGTCAGCGCTCCTCTCGGAAATCGACGTGTTTGCGGACGACGGGGTCGTACTTCTTCATGACCAGTCGATCCGGATCGTTGCGACGGTTCTTACGCGTGACGTAGGTGTAGCCGGTACCCGCGGTGGATTTGAGTTTGACGATCGGGCGGACGTCGGTGCTCTTGCCCATCAGATCTTCTCCCCACGTGCGCGGATCTTGGCCACCACGGCGTCGATGCCGTCGCGGTCGATGGTCTTGATGCCCTTGGCCGACAGCGTGAGGGTGACGCGTCGGCCGAGGCTCGGCGCGTAGTAGGTCTTGCGCTGGATATTGGGGTCCCACCTGCGGCTCGTGCGCACGTGGGAGTGCGAGACGGATTTTCCGAAGCCGGGGGTGCGGCCGGTGACTTGGCAGTGCGCTGACATGAGCACTCCTTTCTTGCCGTTATGACAATCGTTTTCGACAAAGCGTTCCGTCGAATGTAGCGTGCATCCTCAGAGAATGACAATCGTTGTCGACAGGGAAGGTGCTCGTGAACAACTCACCGGACGATCGAACCCCGATGGTCCTCGTCTCCGGCTGGACCGGAGCCATGGACGCGGTCGTGACATCGCTGCTCGCGCCCGGGACCGTCGCAGTACGCCATGACCTGTGCCGCGTCACCGAAGGCGTCGTGCGCCGCACGCTGTACGTCGTGGGGGAGAACCCGCGCGAGACGATCTTGGAACTGGCGCACGGCTGTGTCTCGTGCACGCTCCGCGAGGATCTGTTGCCGCTGCTGCGGGCACTGTCGACGCGCAGCAACGTCGACCGCATCGTGCTTGTCCTCGACCCAGCGCTCGAGCCCGAGGCATTGTGCTGGGCCATCGAGAACGTCGTCGTGTCAGGGATCGTCGGGCAGATCGACGGCCCCGCATCGCGAGACGTCCGCATCGACGCCGTGATCGGCTGCCTCGACGCCGCAACCTGGCTGGCCGACGCCACCGGCGACGACACCTTGGCCGACCGTGGCATCGTCGCCAGCGGAGACGACGATCGAACCGTCGCGCAGTTGGTCGTCGGGCAGGTCGATTACGCCGACGCGCTTGTGGTCACCGCAGGGCCCGAGGTCGACGCCTGGGAACGAGCCCGCCTTGCCGCGGTTCTCGCGCGAATGGCACCCGGCGCACCTGTGATGTGGGTGTCGCAGGACTCGATGGTCGACGGCCCAGCACTCCTGGCGTCCGTTCCCTTCGATGCCCGGCGTGGTGAGATCACCGACGCCCATTCACCGCTGCTGCGCGGCCAGCCGCCCTTGACCGTCGACTGTGGCGTCGCACTCGTCGAATTCACCGCGACGCGGCCGTTTCATCCCGAACGCCTGCACGAGGCCATCGACGTATTGCTCGACGGCGTCGTCACCGCCCGCGGACGGGCCTGGGTTGCCACGCAGCCCGACGAAGCGCTGTGGATCGAATCGGCAGGCGGCGGGCTGCGGGTAGCGAGCGCCGGAAAGTGGCTCGTTGCAATGACTCCGGTGGAACAGGAGCGCATCGATACCACCCGACGAGCCATGGCTGCCCTCCGGTGGGACGAGCAGTTCGGCGATCGAGACACCTCGTTGGTGATCTTGGTGCACGCCGCGGACCCCACCGAGATCGATCGAACTCTGCAGTGGGCGTTGGTGTCCGACGACGAGATGGCCGACCGCGCCCAGTGGTCCACCTGGACCGACCCGTTCGGCCAATGGCACGAAGACCCCTGCGAGAGCAGCGAATCCCCGTACGCAGATCAGTCACGAGAGGCAACAGAATGAAACCAGGCATCCACCCCGACTACCACCCGGTGGTGTTCCAGGACTCGAGCACCGGAAACAAGTTCCTCACTCGATCCACCGTCACCTCGGCCCGCGAGACCGAGTGGGAAGACGGCAATACCTACCCGCTGATCGTCGTCGACGTCTCGTCCGAATCGCACCCCTTCTGGACCGGAGCTACGCGCGTCATGGACACCCAGGGACGCGTCGAGAAGTTCGAGAAGCGCTACGGCCGTCGAAGCCGAAAGGACGTCTGAGCCATGGCTGTTCCGAAGAGAAAGATGTCGCGTTCCAATACGCGTAGCCGGCGGGCGCAGTGGAAGGCTGCTGCCCCGGACCTGGTGACGGTGCGTTTTCAGGGCCGAGAGTTCAGAGTGCCGCGGAGGTTGGTCAAGGCGGTGCAGACCGGGGTGTACGACCCCAGCTGACCACCGTCTTGGTGCGCGTTGTGAGTAGATCCAGCTACGCACAACGCGCCCAAGTGCCGAGGCCGGTACGTTTGCTCGATGAGCCGAACGGCACCGTCGTCGAAGGACGTCAAGAGATGGCGGCAATACCTCGCCGACGAGCGAGCCGAGGCCGCTGTCTACCGCGATCTGGCGGGCAGGCGAACCGGCGAGGAGCGCGAGATATTGCTCGCGCTCGCCGACGCCGAAGGTCGCCACGAGCAGCACTGGCGAAACCTGCTGGGTGAACGCGTCGGGATGCCGCTCAGGGGTGATATCCGCACTCGAATTCTCGGTGTGCTGGCGCGTCGCTTCGGTTCGGTGTTCGTGCTGGCCCTCGCTCAACGCGCCGAGACCCGCTCGCCGTACGCCACCGACGCGGACGCAACGGACGCCATGACGGCCGACGAGCAGATCCACGCCGAGGTGATCAGAGCGCTCGCGGCGCGCGGTCGCAATCGGCTGTCCGGCACCTTTCGAGCTGCAGTGTTCGGTGCCAACGACGGGCTGGTGAGCAATCTGGCCCTGGTGCTCGGCATCAGCGGCTCCGGAGTGTCCAACCACATCGTGTTGGTCACCGGACTCGCAGGATTGCTCGCCGGTGCGCTGTCGATGGGTGCGGGCGAATACGTTTCGGTGCGCTCGCAACGCGAACTGCTCGAGGCGTCGTCCCCGGACAGCGCCGCCAGTGAGGCCGTCCAGTATCTCGATGTGGACGCCAATGAACTGGCGCTGGTGTATCGGGCCCGGGGAATGACCCACGAGGAGGCCGACGCCAAAGCGGCGGAAGTGTTGCGGCTGTTGCCCACCGAAGTGGAGACAGCCTCCGACATCGACGAGCACGAATCCATCGGCACCGGCTTGGGTGCTGCCGGAGCGAGCTTCTGCTTCTTCGCCTCGGGTGCCGTCATCCCGGTGCTGCCGTACCTGTTCGGTCTCGAAGGATTTGTCGCGCTTATTGTTGCGGCCATTCTCGTCGGGCTGGCGCTGATCTGCACCGGTCTGGTGGTGGGTCTGCTCAGTGGTGGACCGCCCGTCAAACGCGCACTGCGTCAACTGGCCATCGGCTACGGCGCGGCGGGGGCGACCTATCTGCTGGGACTCGCATTCGGTGGGGGAGTGTAGGTCGCGGCATGCTGGGCAGGTCTGCACGCTAGTGGGCCTGATCGACGGGATCCCGCCAGACCGTGGCGGTTCCGTGCACTCTGTCCCGCTCTCACTTCATCCCGCGCATGGTGTCGAGGCAACCATTAATCGATGGGAACGGGCTCGGCCTTGTGCACATCGGGCACGAGCTGCGGCGGATCCTCGACGTCGAAGGGACCTGAGTGCGTCTCGGACCGCAGGGGTGAACGACGAAAGACGCGCACCGAGATCTATCTCGATGCGCGTCTTGTTAAAGATCACGTGCGGGAGAATGTTCTCTCGACTAGCACGAGAACGTGACTATCACGTTGTAACGGTCGATCGGCGCGAAATAAACCGTACGCCATGCAGTTGCTTCGCGATCTTCGTCGTCGCATCCATTAATCGGGTCTTCAAGCTTGACGAGCAAGACGTTACCGGTCCCTTTGACCACTGCGCGGACGTCGGAGATGGAATTGCCCTTGATGTCATCATCGAAATCGGGCAAATCGGCGGCCTGCGCCAGCGGGGCAAATCCGATCGCACACGCAATGGACAGCGTGGCAACGGCCAACGACTTCTTCAACATGACTTCTCCTTGGTTCTGATCTGTTGGCTTCTGCCGACTGGATGCGGCCGTAGGACCGCCCCAATCTTGGGAGGCGTATAACTCACGTCGAACTTCAGCCAACGGACGCTGACCACAAGTTTCGTGCTCAGACTAGCAGTGCGGGGGTGTTCTGGCGCGCCAGTCGTCGACCGAGTTGGCGCGCCACGTGTCGCGTATGTCTGTTTGAGCTGAAAAGGACGCCGATGTACGGCGGATAGCTTGTGCATTGGTCCATCTTTCCTATTTCATTGCATCGATCCGTGGTCCCGGAGCGACTGGCCCGTGTCGACCCTCCGAGTACTCGTCCGACGGGATTGTCCCCGTTCGTCCCGTTGTGCATCGGTGTTCGCCATTTGTTCATCTGTAGTGCTCCGTTCCGTTCAGCGTCCGAAGGGGCTTCACGGTCACCATCGATTCATGACGCTCAATCCCGCAGGCGAGACCGTCGCGACCGGAATCCCGGGCACACTCGCCGAGAACATGACCATGGCCGAGCAGCACGATTGGCATCGGTCGTTTCTGCGGCGGCACCCGGTCAGCCGACGCAACTTTCTGGTCGGAGCGGCCGCGACGGCTGCCGCGGTAGGCGTCGGAAACTCGGTCTTCGCGCGCACTGCTTATGCGCAGGACGCTCCGTTGGCCGTGGCAGGGCGACACATGGGATTCGGAAACGATCCGGCGACGCAGTTGCGGTTCTCCGCTCAACTCTCGCGTAATCCCGGCATCACCGGGGTCTTCCTCGATCACGGCCCGACACCTGCACTGGGCGCGACGACGTCCGCGGAGGTGCGCAATCTGATCAGTCAGGTGCCACAGACCGACGGCGGAATTCTCTCGGCCGAGCAGTACTACGTGCACGTGCCCGTCGACAATCTGACGCCCAAGCTGCCGCACTACTATCGTTGGCGCACGGCAGACGGATTCGTCAGCGATATTCGCAGCGCATCTCCCGCACTGCCGTCCGGACGCATCGCTCCGTTCCGCTTCACCATGATGGGCGATCAGGGCGTCGACGAAACCCCCTCGCAACCGGAGGGTTTGGTAGCCGGAGACTACGACGATCTGTACTACAAGGCGGACAACGAACCGTCGGTCAAGCACGCCCGGAACATCAACCGGGCAATCGAGGCTTCACGCCCCGATTTCCATATCCTCGCCGGCGACATCGCGTACGCGGATCCATCAGGTGCAGGCCTGCCACCGCAGTTCGCCAAGCATGGTCAGACGCCGCCGAAGGGCTTCGACAAGTTCAACCCCTTCGTCTGGGACGGCTACTTCCAGGCGATAGAGGCCAGCGCATCCACTGCTCCGTGGTTGTTCGCCACCGGTAATCACGACATGGAAGCGCTGTACAGCCCCAACGGCTACGGTGGCCACGCGGCGCGACTCGATCAGCCGACCACCGGACCGAAGGGGTGCCCGTCGGCCTACTCGTTCGTCTACGGCAACACCGCAGTTCTCTCGCTCGACGCGAACGACGTGAGTTACGAGATCAAGGCCAATACCGGTTACAGCGGGGGAGCCCAGAACACCTGGGTGGAGCAGACTCTCGCGAAATACCGCGCCGATCCGAACATCGACTTCATCGTCTGCTTCTTCCATCACTGCGCGTACTCGACCACGTCGACACACGCGAGTGACGGCGGCGTGCGCGACGCCTGGGTGTCATTGTTCGACAAGTACGAGGTCGATGTGGTGCTTCAGGCGCACAATCACGTCTTCGAGAGGACCGACCCCATCCGCGGCAATCGTCCGACGCGGGTGGCCGGCGACAACGCGACGGTGTGCGGAAAGACCGACGGCACGGTGTATTACACCGTCGGCGGTGGCGGCCGTCCCAGATACACGTTCCAGGACGGCGAGGGCGTCAGCTACCGCGGCCACGAACTTCCCGACACGGCTGTTCCGAACAGCTACGTGTGGGCACAAGACGGCACCAAGTCTGCCGAGTCCACCACCTGGTCACGGGTTCGATTCCTCAACTACTCGTTCGTCAGAGTCGATGTGGTGCCGGGCATTCCGGGCATCAAGGCCAGCACGATGACCATCGGTGCCATCGACGAATACGGTAACGAGTTCGATCGTCTGACCTTCGAGCGAAAGATCCCCGTCGGCCCGATCTTCGGTTCTTCCTGAGTGCCCAGGTGAGTGGAACTTCGACCAGTGCTACGAATTCCCACTCACCTGTGGCGAACCCGCTCTAGAGCCATTTCTGCCGTTTGAACACCACGTACAGTGCGCTGGAACAGATCACCATGGCGATCAGGGCAAGCGGATAGCCCAGGTGCCACTTCAGTTCTGGCATGTCCTCGAAGTTCATGCCGTAGATCGCGGCGATCAGGGAAGGCGCGAAAAGTATTGCACCCCATGACGAAATACGCTTGACCTGTTCGTTCTGTTCCAGGCTGACCTGGGTCATGTTGCGCATCTCTTCGTTCTGCTGCTGCGCCACCATGGTGGAGTGCACGGTCATCGCATTCTGCAGGTTGGACCGGAACGCCTCGATACGGTCGGAGATGCGGATCGCGTGGTCCAGCACGTCGCGGAGGTTGCGCTGCAATTCGACGTCGACGTGATATTTGTCCGATCCGCGCTTGAGCGATTCGATCATCTCTACCAGAGGCTTTGCAGCACGATCGAATTCGGATACTTCGCGCAAGAGTGAGTAGATCCGACGCGACACTTTCGGATCGCCGGTGAACAGTTGATCCTCGATCTCGTCGATGTCGGTCTGCAAGCCCTTCATGACGGGGACGTACTCGTCGACCACCTGGTCGAGGATGCCGTACAGGATCGCTTCTGGCCCGAGTGCGAGCAATTCGGGCGATTCCTCGAGTCGGTGCCGCACCTTCCCGAGTTCGGGCGATTCGGCGTGGCGAATGGTGACGACGAAATCCTTGCCGAGAAAAATGTGCAATTCACCGAATTCGACCTTTTCGGTCTCGTCGATGTATCTGGCGGGGCGCAGTACGACGAAGAGCTGTTCGGCATACCGTTCGAGTTTGGGCCGTTGGTGGGCTGCGATGGCGTCCTCGACGGCCAGTCGATGCAAGCCGAATTCGGTTGCCACAGCATTGATCTCACTGAGCTCGGGTCGATACAGTCCGATCCAGGCCATTCCGTGGCGATCGCGCATGCACTCGAACGTGATATCGAGGCTTTCGGGGTTTGCGGTTCGCTTTCCCTCGACGTAAACGGCGTTGTCGACGATCGGCACTTCGGGTCACCTCGGTTCGAGAAAGAACTGTGCCGGACGGCACCCGGTCGAGACTATCGTCTGAACGGCCTTCCTAGCCTTGGCCGACTATCACGAGAACGTGCGCGTTTTCGCTGACCTTGATTCCGGTCTGAAAATTCGTTCCGATCACGATGGCGTCGGGTCGGTCGTAGTCGGCGGTGACGTCGGTGAAGCCGGCATCCGACAGCGCCTGCAGCGCGTCCGCTTCCGAGCTCCCCGCAACAGCAGGGATCGTGGCCCGATCCGGCTCGGCCTGGGCGATGGCACCGCCACCGAGTGAGAGGGCACCGGCTACGGCGATCGTGGCGATGGTCTTCTTGATTCCGATACGCATGATGGTCTCCTCGGTGAGGCGGATTCGCTGATGACACGACACTGCTCGCAGATGCTGAGCCGAGCCTCGGATGTTGCTGTGAAGCTCCTGTCAGTGCCGTGACATGCTGATCCGGTGCTTCTCGACCTCCTCGGATATATCGGTATCGCAGTCTTCGCGGCGTCGGGGGCTCTGGTCGGAGTCCAGCGCCGGCTCGATCTGTTCGGCGTATGCGTCGTCGGAATCACGACCGGCATCGGCGGCGGCATCATCCGGGATCTGCTGCTCGGTATCCATCCACCGACATCCCTGGACACATGGCCGAACGTGACCGTCGGATTCTTCGCCTCGTTGGTGGTCTTCGTCGGCCATCGGCAGATGGGCAAGGTGCGCCGCGGCGTTCTGGTGCTCGACGCGTTCGGGATGGGACTGTTCGCATCGACCGGCGCGACCATCGCGTTGAGTGTCGGCGGGAGTGGCCTGTCCGGAGCGCTCATCGGTACGACGACGGCCGTGGCCGGTGGCGTCATCCGGGACGTCCTCGTCAACGACGTGCCCTTGCTCCTGCACCGCGACCTCTACGCCCTGCCCGCGTTGCTCGGGGCGACGACCGTGGTGGTGGCCGATGCACTGACCCTTCCGGAGAACGTCGGATTGATCGTCGGAACGGTCGTGGCCACCGGCCTGCGAGTCGTGGCCCTATGGCGGAAATGGAACCTGCCGCAGGCCCGGAACCTGCCCACCCTGTGACCTCCGGCCGTCGCCGCCGGTCCATGGTGACCACCCCTCTCAGCCGTGTCTCAGTCGACCAGGACAAACTGTACGAATGCGGATATTGGTGGTCGACGACGATCGAGCGGTGCGTGAGTCGCTGCGCAGGTCGCTGACGTTCAACGGATACACCGTGGACCTCGCGGTCGACGGGCTCGACGCCCTGGAGCAAGTCGCGGCAGGCAGGCCGGATGCGCTGGTGCTCGACGTGATGATGCCCCGCCTCGACGGACTCGAAGTGTGCAGGCGGTTGCGCAGCGTGGGCGACGACCTGCCGATTCTCGTGCTCACGGCTCGCGATTCGGTGTCCGAGCGCGTCGCCGGTCTCGACGCAGGGGCCGACGACTACCTGCCCAAGCCGTTCGCGCTCGAAGAACTACTGGCCCGGCTGCGGGCGTTACTCCGGCGTACCGCAATGGAAGCGGGCATCGACTCGGAGACCATGACCTTCGCGGACCTGTCTCTGGACCCGGTCACCCGGGAGGTCTCGCGTGCCGAGCGCTCCATCAGCCTCACCCGTACCGAATTCTCGTTGCTCGAGATGCTGATGACGAACCCGCGCCGAGTTCTCACCAGAAGTCGAATTCTCGAGGAAGTATGGGGCTACGACTTTCCGACGTCGGGCAACGCCCTCGAGGTGTATGTCGGTTACCTCCGGCGTAAGACCGAGGCGGAGGGGGAGTCGAGGCTGATCCACACCGTTCGCGGTGTCGGGTACGTCCTGCGCGAAACGCCCCCGTGATGGTCGCTTCGTTCGGGCGTAAGACGGCCGACGCCGGGGGTGGCGCGCCTGCTGCGATGCGGCCGCCGACGCCGCTGACACGATCCGTGTCCTTGCGCTGGCGGGTGACGCTGCTCGCGGCCTCGGTCGTCGCAATTGCCGTGGCAGTGATGGCCATTGCCGCGTACACCGTGGTCTCGCGAGCTCTGTACGGTGATGTGGACACCCAATTGCGTTCTCGTGCATCGGCATTGGCCGAGTCCACGCTCGTTTCCTACGATCCACGCTTCGTTGCCGGTGCCACGCTGTACAGCACGGACGTGAGCGTCGCGTTGATCTATCCGGACATGTCCAGCTACAACCCGCCGGGGCCTAAGGTGCCGATCGGCGACGCCGAACTCGCTGTGGTGCGCGGCGATCAGGAATCGTCGCTGCGGACGCTCGACGATCAACGGGTCCTGGCCATCCGCACCAACGACGGCAGCACGCTCGTCGTAGCGCAGCGGTTGCTTCCCACCGGGGTAGTACTGGACCGGCTGGCATGGGTCCTGTTGATCGTCGGCGGCTGTGGCGTCGTGTTGGCTGCAGGCGCAGGCATGGCGGTGGGACGTACCGGTTTACGGCCGATCGCGAGGTTGACAGCTGCAGCCGAACGGGTGGCGCGTACCGACGATCTGACGCCTATCCCTGTCACCGGTGACGACGAATTGGCTCGGCTGACAGAGAGTTTCAACACGATGCTCCGGGCGCTCGCCGAATCTCGTGGCAGGCAGAGCAGATTGGTCGCCGACGCCGGCCACGAACTTCGGACACCGTTGACATCGCTCCGTACCAACATGGAGTTGCTCATCGCTGCGGGCCGTCCCGGTGCGCCGTCCATTCCGGACGAGGACATGGCCGAACTGCGAACCGACGTGGTGGCGCAGATTCAGGAACTGTCCACGCTGGTAGGAGATCTGGTCGATCTGGCCCGTGAGGACGCACCGGAGACGGTGTTCGAGCGCGTCGATTTGGCCGATGCCGTGGAACGAAGTCTCGAACGAGCACGCAGGCGACGCAACGAAATCGACTTCGACGCAACGCTGATGCCATGGTTCGTGTACGGCGACCAGGCGGGTCTCTCGCGTGCCGTTCTGAACGTGCTCGACAACGCCGCGAAGTGGAGTCCGAGTGGCGGCGAGGTGCGTATTGCCATGCGGCAGATGGGTGACGGCCTGCTCGAGCTGACGGTGGACGACGCGGGCCCGGGTATCCCAGAGGAAGATCGTGAGTTGGTGTTCGAGCGTTTCTACCGCTCGACGGCGTCTCGCTCGATGCCGGGAAGTGGCCTGGGGCTTGCGATCGTGCGACAGGTGGTCGTCAAGCACGGCGGCACGATCGGGGTCGAGGTATCCGAACGCGGGGGTGCGCTCATTCGGATCGTGCTGCCGGGCGAAGGTGCCCCGGATCCGGACACACTCTCGGCAAGCTGACCGCACTCTCGGCAAACTGATAGGCGGATCTCAGCGCGCTCTCAGTACCGCCCTGCACAGTGAGTAGCAAGAAGGCGGGAGGACCTCTGGGTCCCTACTGAAGGAAGCAGCAACGATGAGTGACGACCGTAACGAATCCGAACAGCCTGGGCAGGGTGCCGGGTCCGAGCAGCATCCGGCGAACCGGGCTTCGGGCGGCGACGAGCAGAACTACTCGGCCCAGCAGCATCCGACCCAGCAGCATCCGACCCAGCAGGATCCCGCTCAGCAGCATCCGACGCAGCAGTTCCCGTCCCAGCAGGCGAATCCCCAGGGCGCAGCGTCGCAGCAGGGTTACCCGCAGCAGTACGCAGGCTACGGGCAGGGGGCCTACCAGCCCGGTTACGGGCCGTACGGCCAGCAGGGTCAGCCTCAGGCGTCTCAGCAGGCTCACGCTCAGCCGCAGCACGTTGTACCGCAGTCGAACTCCGTCCCGGGTGCAGTGAAGACTCGGCCCGGCCGATCGGCCTTGGTGGCCGGCGCTATCGCGCTCGTTCTGGTCGGCGGCGGAATCGGCGGTGCCGTCGGCGCGATCGCGACCAACAACGCCAACGGCAACGGCGGCGCAGTGTCCAATTCGTTGAACTCCACCGTCACGGCCGCGCAGCCGGCTGCCAATTTCCCCGACGGCTCCGTACAAGCCGTCGCGAACAAGGTTCTGCCGAGCGTGGTGCAGATTCAGGTCAAGGGCTCGCAGGAAGAGGGAGAGGGCTCGGGCGTCATCCTCAGCAGCGACGGCTTGATCCTCACCAACAACCACGTTGCGACCGGCGCGGGAGCCAACGGCAAGCTCACCGTCGCCTTCGCGGACGGTTCGGTGGCCGACGCCACGATCGTCGGAGCCGATTCGGTATCGGACATGGCCGTCATCAAGGCCGAGGGCAAGACGAATCTGACGCCCATCGAACTCGGGTCTTCGTCGAATCTCGAGGTGGGCCAGCAGGTTGTCGCGATCGGTTCGCCGCTCGGTCTGGCGGGCACCGTCACCACGGGCATCGTGTCCTCGCTCAACCGGCCGGTGTCGACCTCCGGTGAGTCGGGCAACCAGAACTCGGTGATCGACGCGATCCAGACCGACGCCGCGATCAACCCGGGCAACTCCGGTGGCGCGCTCGTGAACACCGACGGCCAGCTGATCGGTATCAACACCGCCATCGCCACGCTCGGCGGCGGCGAGAGCTCCGGTGCTCAGAGTGGCTCGATCGGACTCGGGTTCGCAATCCCGGTGGATCAGGCCAAGCGCATCGCCGACGAGCTGACCAAAACCGGCAAGGCGACCCAGGCCATGATCGGGGTCCAGGTTCCGTCGAAGGACGACGCCAACGGCGCAACGGTCGTCGAGGTCACCGAGGGCGGGCCGGCCGCAGCCGCCGGCATTCCCAAGGGTGCGGTCATCACCAAGGTCGACGATCGGATCGTCGCCAGTGGTGATGCGCTCATCGCGGCGGTGCGCTCTCATGCGCCCGGTGATTCGGTGAAGATCACCTACACCGATGGTGGCAGCGAAAAGACCGTCGACGTCACGCTGGGTACGGCCGAGCCCGCCGCAGCACCCGCTGCGCAGGTTCCGTCGCTGCAGATCCCGTCGTTCCCGGGCGGTCGCTGATGTTGCGGGAAGCGGGCAAGCACGGAACGGTTGCAACGATTTACGCACAGCGTGAGCCGGGTGGAGGCCTTACTACTACGGTGAGCGGTATGGAACTCGACGCACCCTTGGCCGGCCGCGCGTTGGTCGTCATCGTGGACGACCGAACTGCGCACAGCACCGAGAAGGATTCGACGGGACCTCTCGTCACCGAACTGTTGACCGAGGCAGGCTTTCTCGTCGACGGCGTCGTTGCAGTGACTGCCGACGAAGTGGACGTGCGAAACGCTCTCAACACAGCGGTGATCGGCGGTGTCGATCTGGTGGTGTCGATCGGCGGAACCGGAGTCTCGCCGCGAGATGTGACTCCTGACGTGACTGCGGAGGTGCTCGACCGGGAGATCCCGGGTATCAGTGAGGCCCTGCGCTCGTCGGGCCTGGCTGCGGGATCCTTGGATGCGGGCCTGTCCAGAGGTTTGGTCGGCGTCTCCGGCAGCACCCTGGTGGTGAACCTTGCTTCGTCGCGGGCAGCGATTCGCGACGGGATGGCCACTCTGACTCCGTTGGCCAGCCAGGTCATTGCCGAGTTGTCGGGGCTGGACGCGTAGCGACACCGATGAACGAGCCGAACGACGATCGATCGGCCGAAGACGAAGCGAGCCGGGCCCGAGCAGAACGGGCCCGGCTCGCTCGCATCTTCGGCGAGGTACTACCGGAAACGACCGGGGACGAACAGAACGAGGGCGCTGACGGCGACTCGTTGTCGGTCGACTGGTTGAAACAGCAGAGACCACCCCATTACTTTTGATGTGATCCACGACACATTTTATTGGCTGGAATGACAGGTCTGTTAGTTACTCGTTTACCTACCGTTAGCGAGCTACCCATCAGTAGCTTCGGGCGGCAAGGCATGAAACGGACTATGTGGACACCGCTCGGATGGCACCAAACGGTCGATCCGGACACGCGGGCATTCGAGTATTCCCACATCAGGGTCGGTTTACCCGTGCGTGACCGATGTAACGCTTCGGCGCTTGCGAGAGATGCTGTGACTCGAGTTATCGCTAACACTGCTGTGAAAGAAGTTCACGCCGCCGAAACACATCACGAGATGGCAACGTTTCGGCGTCGACCGTAGGGATTGTCACGGTCAGGCATCTCCTCTAATGTTCCCCTCAGCTTCCAGATCGAGGGCGTGGGACCAACCGGTGCCGCGCCCTTCATCTCGGAACAGTTGAACGAGGATGTGGCCTTCACGGCGACATCCGGCTCGGGCTCGTTCGCATCGTTGCGGCCGATCAGTTCGAGGGTGAAAGCCACAAGCTTCCCCGTGCGACACCGCGCTGGGACTGAACATGATGAGGAATAAATGACGGAGATCCAGAAGTCGCGGCGCAGCCGGGGACTCAAGTCCATGAGCGTCGCAGTTGCTGCCAGCGCTTCGGTAGTCGGCCTGGTACTCGGTACCGGAACCGCTTCCGCCGGAGTCGACAGCGCGAAGTCCATCGTCGACGCCGATGGCAACACCGTGACCTTGACCCTGTCCGACTCCTTCGTCAGCGGCGTTGCGCCTCTCGACGGAAACCCGCTCACCCGTGAGTGGTTCTACGACGGCCGCGCATCCTTTGATGTCCAGGGCCCCACGGCTGACGACTTCGAGGGCACCCTCACCGCCGGCCTGCAGATCGGCTACCCGCTGAGCCTCGACGGTGGCGTGTCGGTCGAGTGGGCTTCGCCTTCGGCCAAGCTCGGCATCGGCAGCGGCAACACGTCCACTGTGACCGGTACGATTCCTGTCGTGCCTGCAGGCCCCGCTGCGATTGCTCTCGGTGGTGCCGGAACCTCGACGAGCGCTCTCGATGTCGGCGTCCAGCTGATCCCGCAGGCAACTGCGACCATCGATCTCGCTCCCGGCGGCGGCGTCGTTCAGTCCGAGAGTGCAATCGCCACCTTTAACGAAGAGGCGAACATCTCCAAGACCGAAGGTGACGCTGCAGGCGCACAGGGCTCCATCCAGCTCGCCGGCGTCCACGGCACCGCTACGGGCATCTTGGGCAACGTCACGGTTCGTCCGTACGTCACCCTGCTCAGCGCCAAGGGTGACTCCATCACCACGTACGGCCCGGCAACTCGCCTCAACTGATCTTCTTCGGTTGACTCTGGTTCGCTAGATTCTCCGGTTCAGGCCCGCACGGATTCTCCGTGCGGGCCTGAACTATGTTCGGCACACGCACAGTTCGACGTTCACGGAAGGCTCAGAAGTAGTGATGCATCGCAAAGCCCGTTTCACAGTGTTCGCAGCAGGAGCCGTCGCAGCTCTCGGGTTGGTCACCGGCTGCAGTAGCAGTGACGAGGCTGCCACCGGTCAGAGCACCGATGCATGCAACACCTTCGCCGCCGATCACAACACCTTCGTCGGCCTGGTGACCGCGGGACCGGGATCGGCAGCCAACATCGAGAAGTGGACAGCCGACAAGCAAGCTGCCGTCGACTCGTTGAAGTCGGTGCCCGGCACGGCGTCCGGTGATGTCGCGTCCGCGTCCACCACGTTCGTGGAGGCGCTGCCGGCCGACACACTCGAACTGTCGGAACCCGACAGCGCGTCGGGCAAGGCATTCGTCGACAACGGCGCAGCCGTGAAGTCGGCCTGCGAGGCCGACGGCACGACGATCACCCTCGACGAGCTTCCGCTGCAGACGTTCAACAACTGATCGCCTGACGGCCCTCGCGGCCGGCCCTTCCAACACCCTCACAGACGAATGAATGTGCCAGCCACGCACTCAGAGTGCGTGACTGGCACATTCATTCGATAGGGGCCCGCCGAGTGCGGGTAAGGAGCTGTCAGTCCTTGGAGTGCTTGCCCAAGTCCGGTGCAGCGTCGATTGCCTCGCCGCTGCCGCCTGTGGTGTCTTCCGCCGTCGAGAGCTTCTGTCCCGCAGCGGTTCCCCCGGCGAGGATGTCGCGAATCTGAACGAGCACGTCGACGTCGCTCAGTTCCTTCTCCGGCTGGCTGACGAAGCGCTTCTTCGCCGTGTTCACCGGCAGGATCAGCACGAAGTAGACAACCGCGGCGATGATGATGAAGTTGATGATCGCCGTGACCACCGCACCGAGATTGATGAACGTCGCATCGTTGTCCGACAGGATCTTGATGCCCCATCCCAGTTCGTTACTGCCGCCGACGGCTGCGACGAGGGGGTTGATGATGTTGGTGGTGAAAGCGGTGACGATGGCGGTGAACGCCGCACCGACGACCACTGCAACTGCGAGATCGACAACGTTCCCGCGCAGTAGAAAATCCTTGAAGCCCTTCAGCATGAGCCCTCTCCCAACGATCGGTGTGTTCTGTCTCGGGAGACGTTAGTGCACCGTCACCGTCAGAGCACTGACCAACGACGCGGCGGCCACCGTCGTCGCATCGTCGCTGGGTAACGCAAGCAGCACCACCCGATCCCGTTGTCTATTACCCCCGGCGTCGTCGGAGACGAGGACAACCACGGCACCGGACGCCAGCACCCGGGCAGTGGGGACGGCATTCGGGTCTTCCTGCACCTCGACGGTCAACACATCCACCTGATCGCCTTCACGCAGCAGATCACTGACTCCGGCGTCCGCGAGATGCACCGGTACGACGCGCGCCTCGGTCCCCAAAGCCGTCGTAGCCGTCCGGGATCCGAGTAGGCGTACGTCGGTGAGCAATTCGCCTTCTCGAACCGGCCCGGTGAGCGTCTGGCCATCCACTGCACCGGTATCGATCAGTGCGCCCTCGGGAACGCTGTCGGAGTCCCAATTGGAGACCACCACATCGGCCGACGTCAGCACCGTTCCGGGTGTCAGGTCGCGTCCGGCGGTGATCACGTCCACTCGGTCGTCGCCGGCAGCGTCGTCGACGAACAACACCGCTGCAAGTGCTACCAGCGCGCCTGCCGCCACACGTCGAACCTTCGGGGAATCGATCCATGCCGGCCGCAGAGTGATGCGATCGAGGAGCGTCGAGTCGAGTCGGTTCCGGCCAGCAGTCATGCCGGAAACGCTAGTGCCGACGACGACACTTCGAATACCGAAAAGGCCGGGCTGTGGATAACGGCCCGGCCTGTGGATGAAGCTGAAAGCTATTTGCTGGCAGCAGCTTTCGTGGTGGACGAAGAAGAAGATGAGCTCGATGACGACGAATCGGAAGACTTCTTCTCGGCAGGCTTGGAGTCCGACTTGGTCTCGGACTTCGAGTCGGACTTCGTGGCTGCCGCGTCGGACTTCTTCTCGCCTGCGCTCTCGCTCGAGGTGCCCGAGCCGCCGCGGCTGTCGGTGCGGTAGAAGCCGCTGCCCTTGAACACGATGCCGACGGAGTTGAACAACTTACGAAGCTTGCCGGAGCACGCCGGGCATACCGTCAACGTGTCGTCGGTGAAGGACTGGACGATGTCGAACCGGTTGTCGCACTCGGTGCAGGCGTATGAGTAAGTGGGCATCGTGTTTCCTCCGCGCTGGTCACCGAGGAGATTGGCTGCTCTGCGAGCCGAGGCCGAACACCGCCGGTGTCTTGTCTGTTCGTCGAAACTGGGGAGAGCATTAGCACTCTACAGTCAGGAGTGCCAACCAATCGAATCGGAACGTTATTCCGTACCCAAGCGTACGAGTCCGCTGACTGGGGTCAACGCGTGCGTCACCTTTCGGTCGTGCGGTTCGTCCGGTAGTCGATCCACCAGTTCACTTTCACGCACCACCGCAACCAGCATCGCGTCCGGCCTGCACAGATCGAGTGTTCGGTCGTAGAACCCGGCACCGCGACCCAATCGAACACCGCGGCGATCGACAGCCAACGCCGGCAGCAACACCAAGGAACACAGCCCGACGGCCTCGGGTTCGAGGATCGGCCCGGACGGCTCGCGCAGCCCGAAGGGCGCAGCCACCAACGACTCGCTCCCGGAGTAGGCCACCCACCGCAGCGGTCCGGGCTCGTGCGCACTCGGGAGCAGGACGGTGGAGCCGGCCGCGGCCATCGCGTCGAGCATCTCGATAGACCCCGGCTCCCGCCCGACCGGCACGTACGCGGCCACCGCGGGGTGTTCGGCCGCCAATTGCGCCACAACATGGCAGAGTGCGAAGGAATCCACCGCGCGCTGCGCATCGTCGAGCAGTCGGCGTTCGGCGAGGACATGTGCCCGCCAACGATCCTTGGGCGTGTTCTCCGAGAATTCGGGAACGGTCACAACGGTTCACCCACCCTTCCTGTGCAGTCGTTCAACGATATGCACTCGGAGGTACAACGCAGCACACGGCGAGCAGATCTCCGTAAACCATGGATAGGGTGAGCACCATGACAGAAGCCGCTTCAGCGACGACCGCCGCCACGCCCGTGCACTTCCGCACGGCCATCGTCCCCGCCGCAGGCATGGGTACCCGGTTCCTGCCGGCTACGAAAACCGTTCCCAAGGAACTGCTTCCGGTCGTCGACACACCCGGTATCGAACTCGTCGCCGGAGAAGCGGCAGATTCCGGTGCACAACGGTTGGTCATCGTCACTTCACCCGGCAAGGACGGCGTCGTCGCCCACTTCGTCGAGGACCTCGTTCTGGAGAAGAAGCTCGAAGCGAGCGGAAAGCTCGAAATGCTCGAGAAGGTGCGCGTCGCCCCGAAGCTGCTGGACGTGCAGTCGGTCATTCAGCACGAACCGCTCGGACTCGGTCACGCCGTCGCCTGCGCCGAGGAAGCTCTCGACGAGGACGAGGATTCCGTCGCAGTACTGCTGCCCGACGATCTGGTGATGCCCCGCGGAGTGCTCGACGTCATGGCTCGGGTCCGCGCCAAGCGTGGCGGCTCGGTGCTGTGCGCCATCGAGGTTCCCGACGACAAGGTCTCGTCCTATGGTGTTTTCTCCGTCGAGATCGTGCCCGACGCCGTCAACCCGAACGTCCTCAAGGTCACCGGCATGGTCGAAAAGCCCAAGAAAGAAGAGGCCCCGTCCAATCTGGCTGCGGCGGGCCGCTACCTGCTCGACCGCGCAATCTTCGACGCCCTCCGACGCATCGAGCCCGGTGCCGGCGGCGAATTGCAGCTGACCGACGCCATCGCGCTGCTGATCTCGGAAGGCCATCCCGTTCACGTGGTGGTGCACCGCGGATCGAGACACGACCTCGGAAATCCCGGGGGATACCTCCGCGCTGCGGTTGACTTTGCCTTGCAGCGTGACGACTACGGTCCCGCGCTGCGCGAATGGTTGAACGAGCGCTTGAGCGACAGCTGGGCACCGGAACTGACCACGTACGAATAGCATCGCGGGTCGATGCCATAGAGGAAGGGCCAGATGCGCTCGGTCGAAGATCAGCAGACCAGAGTGACCGCCGCGGCGGTGGCTCCACGGCCTGTTCGGGTCGCCATCTCCGAAGCACAGGGTCTGCTGTGTGCAGAAGAAGTGGTCACCGAGCGTCCCCTTCCCGGCTTCGACCAGGCCGCGATCGATGGCTACGCAGTGCGCAGTGTGGATGTGGCCGCTGCCGGTACGGATCTGCGCAATGAGGAAGACGAGCGCATCGACCTGACGCTGCCCGTCGTCGGCGAGGTCTCGGCTGGATCGCGTCAACCTATCCGTTTGCAGCCACGGCAAGCAGTGCGAGTCGATACCGGAGCGCCACTGCCGACGCTGGCCGACGCGGTGTTGCCGCTCGATCGGACCGACAGTGGCCGAGCCCGAGTCAAGGTGTTTCGGCCGGTCCGCTCGGGTGACTACGTTCGCAAGATCGGTGACGACGTCCAGCCCGGCGACGTGGCCGTGCGAGCAGGCACGATCATCGGTGCAGCTCAGGTCGGATTGCTGGCGGCGGTCGGCCGCGACAAGGTACTGGTCCATCCGCGTCCGCGATTGTCGGTAATCTCGGTCGGCGGGGAACTCGTCGACACCGATCGCACCCCCGGGCCCGGCCAGGTCTACGACGTCAACTCCTACGCCTTGGCCGCCGCGGCGCGAGACGCCGGTGCCGACGTCAACCGCGTCGGCATCGTCAGTACCGATCCCAAGCGGCTTCGCGAAGTGGTCGAAGGCCAGTTGATTCGTTCCGAAATCGTCGTCATCGCCGGCGCTGTCGGCGGTGGAGCGTCCGACGGTGTGCGGGAGGCGCTCGGCGAACTCGGCGACATGGAGGTCGAACGAGTTGCCATGCACCCCGGATCGGTCCAGGGGTTCGGCCAACTCGGACGCGACGAGGTACCCACCTTCCTGTTGCCGGCGAACCCCGTCAGCGCACTTGTGGTGTTCGAGGTGATGGTTCGTCCGTTGATTCGCATCGCCCTGGGTCGACGACAGCCGATGCGCCGGACTGTCACGGCCCGAACCGTGGCACCGATCACCTCGATCGAGGATCGCAAGGGATTTCTGCGCGGCCAGCTCATGCGCGACGAGGGGACCGGCGAATATCTGGTCCAGGCACTCGGGGGAGCACCGGGATCGTCGTCGCATCTTCTCGCGACACTCGCGGAGGCGAATTGCCTCGTAGTCATCGATCCCGAGGTCACCGAAATCCGTACCGGCGAAGAAGTGAAGGTCTCGTTCCTCGCGCAGAGAGGCTGACGCCAGTGGCGGGGACAGGTGCTGCCCGGGGCAGTCGAGTGCACCACTGCGCGTAGCGCATACGATCGACGGATGCCGCGAACGTGGTCGAGCCACCCAGGTTGGCCGGCGAAATTGGGTCCAGTGAGAGTGGCCGGTGGAACCGTCACGTTGAGGCCGGTTCGGGTGCGTGACGCGGCAGCTTGGAGCCGGATTCGCACCCAGGATCGCTCCCACCTCGAACCCTGGGAGCCCAGCGGCGAGGGCAGCTGGAATTCACGGCATCACATCTCCTCGTGGCCCACCCTGTGCTCCGGACTCAAGTCCGAGGCACGCAAAGGTCACATGCTGCCCATGGTCATCGAGGTCGACGGCGAATTCTGTGGTCAGATCACCACCGGGAACATCGTTCGCGGCGCACTGCGGTCTGCGTGGATCGGCTACTGGGTGTCCAAGGAGGTCAACGGCAAGGGCGTCGCAACTGCAGCACTCGCCCTCGGACTCGACCACTGTTTCGGACCCGTCGGACTGCATCGCGTCGAAGCGACGGTGAGACCGGAGAATCTCGCCAGTCAAGCAGTGCTGCGCAATGTCGGGTTCCGCGAAGAAGGTCTGCTCTACAAGTATCTGGACGTCGACGGTGAATGGCGCGATCACAAGCTCGTCGCGCTCACCTCCGGTGAGGTGCACGGAACAGTCGTCGATCGGTTGGTCCGTTCGGGACGCGCCGCCTGGGCGTGATCTGGCCCGAGAAGATGGCACTCGTGTTGTCAAAGTGACAGGAGTGTAATTCGGGTCGGCGCGTCTGCGTGGTTCTCGCACCTGCTCCCCATAGCCTGATGACGTCACGACTGTCGCCGTAGCTCGAGGGAGGAGAACACCGCCGATGCCGAACTCGGTCATCTGGATCGGTCTCGTTGCCGTATGGCTGTTCGTTCTTCTTCCCATGCTGATGACCAAGCGTCCGCAGATCATGCAGACCACCGATGCTGCGCTCGCCACGCGCGTTCTGCATCGAGGTGGCACCAAGCGCAAGCAGCGCGGCCCGGCGACCGGCCACCGCAGCGATCCCGATTGGCGACCGGAGGACGACCTTCGGGTCTCCGCGCCGGCTCGTGAAATATTCGGCCCGTCATCGGCGGCCGCACGTTCAGACTCACCCGATCTACCCGGTACCGCGGAGGACCCGATGGACACTCACGCAGCAGAGAACGACCTCGAACGCGACGCACCGGTTGGGGAACCTGCGCGCGGAGGCTCGGCCTCGCACGAGCCCGGCGTCGTCGACGACGATTTCGTGCCTCGTCGCCGCGGCCGCGGTGGTTTCGATCCAGAGGCGGACGCGCTGGCACGCGCTGCGCGATACGCGTTCCGTCAGCGCGCAGTGCTCGGTTTGGTTTTCGCCGCGATCACCACGGCGGCATTGGCGTTCATCATTTCTCCGACGATCTGGTGGCTGTGCGGACTGTCCGTCGCAGTCCTCGTCGGCTACCTGTACTACCTGCGCCGGCAGGTTCAGATCGAGGAAGAAGTGCGGCGGCGTCGGCTCACCCGGATGAGCCGATCCCGACTCGGGGTGGAATCGGAGACCGACGAAGAACTCGAGCTCGTCCCACAACGTTTGCGTCGACCCGGCGCAGTGGTTCTCGAGATCGACGACGAGGATCCCGAGTTCGAGCACCTCGACCACTACGAGGAGCCGTTCCAAGCCAGCCGTGACGACGATCGCAACGTGCGCCGGGCACAGGGCGCGTAGCGGCCGTCCCACACGGATTTGCTAGGGTTACCCAGCCGGTCACGATGACGGCAAAGGGGCTGTGGCGCAGTTGGTAGCGCGTCTCGTTCGCATCGAGAAGGTCAGGGGTTCGATTCCCCTCAGCTCCACACCAGGTCTGCTTTCGTAGCCCGTGTCTGGTTCGTATCGAGAACTGTATGTTCGTTGGGTGCTCAATAGCCTCGGTCCTCGTCGCGCCGGACTGTTGGCCGACGCGTTGACGATCGTGTCCATCGTTGCCGTCGGAGTATGTGTCGCGGCACTGGTGGATCGCGGTGACGCGCAACAACCGCGCGCGAGTGCAAGTTCGCCGACGACGACCGCGCCTGCGCCGGAGCAGTCGTCCGAACCGGCGGACACCACCTATCGCACTCCAGAAATTGCGTTTCCCACCTCCATCCCTGGCTGCGACGACGTGCTGCCGCCCCCCGCCCCGGAATCGAGCACCTGGGGACGGATCGTCACCAGTGCGGACAGCTACGACAATCCGCAGTATCCGTGGTACTCCGGGCCCCGGTCGGTGCTGATGACCGACGCCGTCGCTGATGCCCTGCCGGACGGCGTGGACATCGCATTCGGAAGCACCCGAGAGTCACTCGTCTTTCAGCCGATTCCACAGAGTTCGACCGAACCGGGAGAGCCGCAGCCGCCGGGGTCCGCGTCGGCCTCGGCCGAGATGCAACGCGGGCCGACGCTCGGTCTGCTCGTCGTCGATGTATCGGCGTCGGGGACAGGCGTTCCGCCCTGCGTGGCCGGCGCTCTCCAGGAGCGCACCACCGCGGCGGACGGCACGGTGATGGATGCGAGCGAATCCTGGTACGAGTACGGCGACGACCGAACCAACTTCCGGTCGGTCTCCGCTTACGCCCCGGACGGCTCGCGGATCACGGCCACGGCGTCGGACGGTGAGGGCTTTCTGTCGACGAACGTGGGCCCGCGCGATGTTGTGCTCACGGTCGACGAACTGAAGGCGATCGTGGCACTCCCACAGCTCAGAATCACCGCTACGGTTCCGGCCGATACCCCCGAACCGGCGCAGGCGTGCGACAACTCGTTCGCGTTCTTCGGTGGCGGCACGCAGATCGACGGTGCCACGGCGTCAGAACTGAACGCCGCGCTCGAGCGCATCGACACGGGCCTGCGCTTCGATCACGGTCTGGACAGCCTGATGCTCGCGGCGTTCGATCCCGGGGTGGTGTGCACGCACGTCGACGTGCTCGACTCCGGTGCAGACCTGTCCGTCTCCATTCGAGGGGGCCAGGAGCTCCCGACGATCCCGGACGTCTACGACCCCGCCTATGCGAACAGGCCATTGTCGACGGACATGCTCGACGGCGGTGCGGTGCTCCAGGTGGACGAATCGCCGTACTCGTATTCGCCTGCGCCGCAATCCGGTTCGAGTGGAGGGCTGTATCGATCCGTCACCGTCACCTACCCGTCGGGCACCCAGGTGCAGGTGCGTTCACATGCCGAGAAGCCGGACGAGCCGCTCGATGCCGAGACCCTTCGTGTCATCGCGACGGCCGACGGGCTGGACGTGCTGTGAACGTCTACAGACGGCTCGCGGTCAGTGCAGCCGCGGCAGTGGTGAGCGTCGGTGCAGCTGTTGTGGCGGTCAGCAGTGGGCAACAGGTGAGCGAGCCCCTCGAGCGCTCGACGCCGACGTCGCCGGGTGCGGTCTGGACCCTCGATGCCGCGGACGTGCTGGGCAACGAATTCGCCACCTTCGTGGACCCGGTGGGTGCGCGGTTCGGTGGCAAGGTCGGCGGCGTCATCGAGGCGGGCGACATTCTGGTGACCGAGGTCGGTGTGACGAACCAGGAAACTCAGGATTTCGACAAGCCCGAGTTGGTCGGGGTCGACGCATCGACCGGACACGTTCGGTGGAGGACGTCGGCGGAAGGAATCGCCAACTGCTCCACGTCCCTTCTCGGTCCAGTGATGTTGTGCAGCAGCGGAAGTGATGTGGTTGCGGTCGACACCACCGACGGTGCGGTCACCCGTCATCCGACAGGCTGGGAGATCTTCAGCGTGGCGACGGACGGCACCGACATCTACGTGATGGAAGGCGCGATCGACGGCTACACCACGAATATCCATCGGGGGACGCTCGACGACCCGGACTCGCGTTGGTCGCTGACGATGGACGACGCGTACGTGGGGATGTCATTGCCCGGCGACATGATCGAATTCGTGGGCGGGGTAGGAGTCACCAACTTCCTCTCCGCCACCACGGTGTTCGATACCGAGACCGGCGAGATCATCTCGCGGTTCGGTGTGCCGGATTGCGTCCGTGCGCGGTCGGTCCGCGGAAACGATGTCCACTTCGTCCTGGGACGGCATTGCAGTGACTTGTTCGAGTACCGAACCGACGTGGTCGATATGCGCGGACGTGTACTCGCGACCGTCGACGTCGAGGCGTATCAACGAGTCACGATCGACGCACCCGCTGCGGAGGACGACCCGGTCTTGCTGAACGGCGATGCATTCGACCCCTCGACCGGTCGGCGGCTCTGGTCCACCGCCGACTACGAGTACGGCTACCTCTACCAGGGCGACATCGCCGTTGTCGGCAATGTCGTGCTGGCCGGCGGTGCCCCCGCCCTCGATCTTCGTACTGGAGCGCCGGCGTGGCCCACAGTCGTTCCCCCGCTCTCGGCCACCCCCGACGTACTGCACGACGGCACCGTGTGGCTGTCCGATCTCGGGAAGATCGAGGCGGTCGACCCCATGACCGGAGCCCGTCTGACGTCGACGTCGTCGGAGACGCTGCTGGGCAACACCCACGGACTGTCGGAGGAAATCGACCTGTTCGGAGTTCGCGACGGTGTTCTCGTGCTCAACGAAGCGCGCCTGAATCTGATCCGCTGACGGACCCCCTGTGAGCCGGGTATGTCGCTCGGCTGCCTCAGTGCGCACAGCTACAGTTCTGTTCATGCGCAGTTGGCGAGGGTACGTAGCCGACGATGTTCTCTGGGCTCTGTTCCAGGTGCGGCAATCCACGGTGGTTGCGTTGGCGAATTGCCCTTTGCTGCCCGCGATACTCCGCGGACGAGCGCTGACGGGAGCGCGCGTACAGGCAGGTTCACGAGCGCTCGTCTACGGCGGTCAGATGGTTCAGGGCCGAGGCATACTTCGTCTCGGTGCCGGTGCATTCGTCAATTACGGGTGCTATTTCGACACGGTGGCGAACATCGACATCGGTGACGGAGTCTTCCTCTCGGATCATGTGCGCGTGTTGACCAGTACTCATGAGGTGGGCGTTCCGACACGACGGGCAGGGCGATTGGTGGGCACGCCGGTGACGATCGGAACGGGCACTTGGGTTGGCTCCGGTGCCGTCATCATGCCGGGCGTCCGGGTCGGTTCGGGATGCATCATCGGTGCCGGCTCCCTCGTAACAAGCGACTGTGACCCTAATGGGGTCTACGCGGGCAGTCCGGCGAGACGCATCCGAGGCGTGGACGATCAGTCGGCTCGGTAGATCCAAACCGGTTCTATGCTTGTTTTCGAGACCAGTTGATGAATTGAAGTACCGTCGATGAACTTCAATCGTAATTCATATTGTTTCAAGCCGATAATTCGACGAATTATCAACCCACAGCAGTGAGGTAGCATCAGATTCGTCCGCGGCTCGCATTTCGGGACACGAATTATGTAAACGAATCGAGCCACACGATTGCCGAAAACAATTCGTCAGGGGTTGGCACGGGTGAACACTCTTTCGATCGTTGTCCCTGCATTCAACGAGTCCGCCCACATGGGTGAATGCTTGGATGCACTGCTCGCGCAGCGCGAACACATTCATGAAATAATTGTGGTCGACAACAACTCCACCGATGACACTGCTGAGATCGTGCTCGATCGCCGACGCAGATTTCCGATGGTGACACTCGTGGCCGAGTCCGAGCGCGGAGTCGTGCACGCACGAAACGCCGGTTTCGACCAGGCGAGCGGATCGATCATCGGACGAATCGACGCCGATACACACGTCGGATCAGGCTGGGCGAAGTCGGTTTTGGACTTTTTCGATCGACGACTGGACTACGCCGCGGTGACCGGACCGATATACCTTTACGACTCGCCCTGGTCTGCTCCATACCGGGCCTTCGTCAGGTTCTCGACCAAGCGCAAGCCCGATGAGCTGCGGGTATCTGCGGCCTCCGGCAACAACTTCGCCATTCGTCGCTCCGCGTGGAAGGCGGCCCGTGACCGAGTGAGTTTGCGAACCGATCTACACGAGGACATCGATCTCTCACTGTGTCTCTACCGCGTCGGGCTACAGATCGCGCAGATCAAGTCCATGTGTGTCGAGGTATCGGGGCGTCGACTGCTCACGCCTCCACTCGAATACCGCCACTATGTACAGAGTTCCTATCGGACCTGGGCGTTCCATAATCTGGCAAGCAAGTCGCTGCGTCGATTGCTGGTCGCGGATATGATTCTGCACGCGGTTCATTGGCCGCTGACGCGTATGTTGTCCACATGCGATTCGCGCATTCTGCCAGTGTCGCATCCCGACGCCAGCGTTACATCCGACCGGCATCTGTCCGTAGTTTGAGTAGAAGGATCGATGACTGTTTCCAACAAATGAATTGTTGATGGTTCGACGGTGAATTACAGCGATGTGATAGTCCGTTCGATCGAACAGAAGAAATAGCGGCAAAGCCCGATTCGCCCGAAACGGCACCGACAACATAATCGGCGGGCGGCCGGGGTGGTCGAGCAAGGCAGCCTCGGCAATACCCGACCAACGACCGCTTGCTCACTCGAACGGCATCGGTCGATCGTGAAGAGGTTACTGAGCGATCAAAACGAACTGACGGTATGGTTGATCAATTGACGATCGACGTGCCCGTCGGGCCGGTAGATTGACGGGCGATACCCTCGGACTCGGTCCGAGCACCGGATCTGCCCCTTCAACTTTCTCTACGGAGTATGGATGTCGTTCGAGATCGTCGACCTACCCGAAACGTGGGTCGCCGGTCTTCCAGTGCGCAGCCCCAAACGGGCACTCGGAAGGCTCAACGACCCCGCTCTGGATCAAGCCTGGTCTGCGGTGCTCAATCAGGACACGTCAGGTCCGTTGGCTTCCATTTATACGGACTTCGCCCCCGGTATCGGTTCATACAACACGCAAATAGTCGGTTATCTCTGCTCTTCGCTGGGTCAGGTTGCGCGCGGACATTTGATTGCAAAAGTCCCTGCCGCTAAATACGCACGATTCTCGGCCGTCGGGTATTTCCCCGAGGTTCTCACTCGCCTGTGGACGCAGATCGATCACGCAGAGGAGCAGGGCGAGATAGTGCGATCGTTCACCGGCGATTACGAATGCTATCCGCATGCGTACAAAATCGATCTCTATCTGGCGATCACCGTGCCTGGCGGTTCGTCGTGAGCTTTCGGGTGACGGCGCGCAGTGCGGAGTTGTTCAGCGGATTGGTCGCGCCGAGAGTCGATCCCGGTGCGGAATCGAGTGGTAGCGAGTGGATGCGCTTTCTGCGAGATCGGTTGCGTGAGAAGCACATCGGTGTGGATCAGGTGAACACGGTGTACGTACCGGATGCGCACGGCACCGTCAACGCCGTCGTTGCCGTCTCGGTGGATTCGACCGCGGACGTCGCTGTCGGCGATGTTTTCGTTTCAATACCGACCGGTGTGTTTGCGGTGTTTACGCCGAGCGGTTCATTGGCGGATCCAATAGAAGACGTATGGGCTCAAGTCGACGATTGCGTGGCGTCGGGTGCCATTTTCCGCGCATACAAAGAGGAAGTAGAAGTCGTTACAAGTTCCGGAGAAGTGGAACTTTTCATTTCAATTGTTTTGTAGTCGGGCCCTTTTTCACCCAATCGTCACTTTCGAATCACAAAGTCGCCGCCGAACCGGTTACCATTGTCGAGCGCAGTCGGCCCGCAAAGACGTCGTGAAACAACAGTCACGCCGTTCGTTCCAGGGTAGGCGGCGTGAACAGGGCGTCGATGTCATCGCAAGGTCGACAGAGCAGGGGTGCAGCAACATGGTGAGACAACTCAGGGCAGAAGCAACGCGGGCGGCCGCACTACGCGCCGCAGCGGATCTCTTTCTCGAGGTGGGGCATGCGAATGCCACGCTCAGTCAGGTTTCCGCCCAGTCCGGCGTGACCAAGGGGGCGTTGTACTTCCACTTCGCGTCCAAGGAGGAGCTGGCCCGCGCGATCGTCGACGAAGGCCACGAGCGGGTGTCCACCGCGTGCGCCGGCCTGGTCGACAGCCGTAGCCCGGCGCTGGAATCCGTCATCGGGATTTCGTACTCGGTACTCGAGCTCGCGGCCTCCGATCCCCTGGTTCGAGTCATGTACCGGTTGCAGATGGAGATCGACGGTTCCGACACCGCTCGGGGCAGTGTGTTCGGTACCTGGGGCAACATCTTCGAGCATCTGTTCGAACGCGCGATCGAGCACGGTGACGTTGCCGATCACTTGGATTCAGGCAACGCGGCGCTGCTGGTATGCGAAATGCTGGCAGGAGTGCTGATGGTGTCCGAGGCGCAGTCGCGTCTCGAAGATGCGCCGTCGCGGATGGAGAAGGTGTGGAACACCGTGCTTCCCTCCCTCGTGCCTGCCGACAAGCTCGCCTACTTCCGGGAATTCGCAGCGCGGAGTCTGTCCAGTTTCGTGCGCGAGAACATCACCTCAGCTTCCGTCACCGTCTGACACGTTTCGTAACCCGGTAGCGCTTGCCGGGTATCCCTATGCCCGGCACACTGTGTGATATGGAACACACAACGCAGAACTCGAGAATGTCCGACAACGAACTTCGCAAAGCGATCGGCACGTTGCAACACCGCGCAGACGATGCGCGCAAACGCGGCGCGGACGACGATGCTGAGCGGATCGAGCGCACCATCGCCGATTACCGAGACGAGATGTCGCAGAGATTGTGACAACCCTCCCGGTCGTCACCGCGTAGGGTCGAACCCGAACTGAACGTGGCAACCGGTGGGGGTTACAGGCTTCGATGGCTACATACGATCTGCGTGGCAAGAAAACACTGATCACGGGTGCGGGTAGCGGTATCGGTCGGGCGACGGCCATCGCTGCCGCCGAGGTGGGAGCAGAGCTCTTCCTCACCGACATCAACGGCGCAGGCTTGGCCGAGACGGTGGATATGGTGGGCCGCGCGGGCGGCACCGTCAGCCACTCGCTGGCTTTCGACGTCTCCGATTTCGAGGCGGTCACCGCGTTCGCGGACGACATTCACGCCGAGTTCGGCAGCCTCGACGTGGTGATGAACGTCGCGGGCATCTCGGCATGGGGAACCGTGGAGAACCTCGAGCACCGACACTGGAAGTCGATGGTCGACGTCAACCTCATGGGCCCGATTCACATCATCGAGAAGTTCCTTCCGCCCATGGTCGAGGCCGGACGCGGCGGACATCTGGTCAACGTCTCGTCGGCCGCCGGCTTGATTCCTCTGCCGTGGCACGCGGCGTACAGCGCAAGCAAGTACGGCTTGCGCGGAGTGTCCGAAGTGCTCAAATACGACCTCAAGCGCCACGGAATCGGCGTCAGCCTGGTGGTGCCCGGCGGCGTCAAAACCGGTCTGGTGCAGACGCTTCAGATCGCCGGCGTCGATCGAGACGATCCTCGGGTGCAGAAGTTGCAGCATCGATTCGAGAAGCGGGCCGTCGAGCCGTCCGTCGTCGCCGAGGCGATTCTCACCGGAATCGCCAAGCGCAAGTACCTCGTCTATTCCTCCAACGACATCAGGTTCGGATACTGGATGGCTCGGAAGTTCGCGCCGCCGTACGAGTTCGTTCTGCAGCGGGCCAACGATCAGTTCTCGCGGTTGCTGGTGCCTCGTCGCGTGGATGGGTCGTCGAAATCGACATCCAGCGTCCGCGCACCCGGGCCCGAGTGAGCCAACTCGTCGTGTGGGTTCGCCAGAGCGCAGCCTGCCAGCGATAGACAGCCGCAGCCGATACATCCGGTCAGGTTGTCGCGCAGCCTCGTCAATTGCTCTATCCGAGAATCGAGTTCGCGATGCCACCGCGTCGAGAGGCGCGCCCAGTCCTCGCGCGTAGGCGTCCGCTCGTCCGGTAGCTCGCTCAGTGCCTGCCGAATCTCGGCCAGCGGAATGCCGACCTTCTGTGAGATGCGGATGAACGCCACGCGTCGCAAGGTCTCGCGGTGAAATCTGCGCTGATTGCCCGTGGTTCGGCGGCTGGTGATCAGCCCCTGCTTTTCGTAGAAGTGCAGCGCGGACACAGCAACTCCACTGCGCTCGGACAATTGTCCTGGAGTCAGCTCTCGGACGTTCCACTCGGGCATCGGCACGACCTCGACATTACTTCAGGTCTGCGGACCCGGCGAGGGAAGTTCGTCAGAGGACGGTGTGCACTCTGTCGGCGGGTCGCGCCAGCACGGTTCCCTTCTCTGTCACCACGATTGGGCGTTCGATCAGAATCGGGTGCTCGATCATCGCAGCGATCAGCGTATCGGCGTCCGCGGATGCGAGGTCGAGTTCCTTGTAGATGCTTTCGCGGGTTCGAACAGCCTGGTGCGGTTCGAGACCGGCGTCGGCGAGGAGAGTGCGGAGCTCGTCCTCGGTGGGCGGTGACTCGAGATACCGAATGACTTGCGGCGTGATGCCCGCTTCTTCGATCGCTTTCAGCGCGGTACGGGAGGTGTTGCACCGGGGATTGTGGTAGATGGTCGCGGTGGCGGTCATGTTTGCAATCCTCCCACGCGGGTAGCCAAGCCGACAGATTCACGCCAGGAACGGGAGTGGTTATGACGGACAAGCGGATTGTCATTGCAGGTGGACACGGACAGATTGCTCAGCATCTGACGCAGGTGCTGACGGCGCACGGAGATCGCGCGGTGTCGCTGATTCGCAACAGCGATCACGTCGACGCTGTCACCGCACTCGGCGCTCTGCCGCAGGTGATCGACCTCGAATCTGCGTCCGTCGACGACGTGGCGGCCGTACTCGAGGGTGCGGATGCAGTGGTCTTCGCGGCCGGTGCCGGCCCCAACAGTGGTCCCGAGCGCAAGGACACCGTCGATCGCGCGGGTGCAGTACTGCTGGCGGATGCGGCCGTGAAGGCCGGCGTCAGTCGGTACGTACTGATCAGCTCGTTCGGCGCAGGAGAACCGGTCGCCGACGACGTGGACGATGGCTGGAAGGCCTACATCGACGCGAAAACTGCTGCGGAGGAATATGTTTCGGGCAAGGACGGTCTCGATTGGACAATCTTGCGTCCGGGCAAGCTGACGGACGAGGATCCGACCGATTCGGTATCACTCACCGAGCCTCCGCTCGAGCCGGGCGAGGTGACGCGTGCCGACGTGGCCGCCGTCATTGCGACACTGCTCGATACCGGCGCAGCCGTACGCAAGATTCTGATGTTGACGTCGGGTTCGACGTCGATCACCGACGCAGTCGCCGCGGTTGGTTGAGGCACGGACTGTGCGCGTTCATATCGATTCGTCGAACACGACCCCGGTGTTCGAGCAATTGAGAATGCAGATTCTCAACCTGGTTCGATCGGGCGACTTGATTGCCGGCACCAAGATTCCGACGGTTCGCGGTCTCGCGGAGGAGCTGAAGATCGCGCCGAACACGGTGGCCAAGACGTACCGTGAGCTCGAACAGCAGGGCGTCATCGAGACGCGTGGTCGGTCGGGTTCGTTCGTCGCTTCGGGCGGCGATCCATCGCGCGATATCGCGGCGCGAGCCGCGACGGAATTCGTTAGAACGGTTCGGTCCGTCGGCCTGGACGCCGACCAGGCTCGCTCGTTCCTCGAAGCTGCACTGAAGGGTGCAAACGACCGCTAAGTTGACGCTTCAACATACTTCTGACATCGTGATGCGGCCCATGTAGCCGTGTCAGAAGGATGTCCCATGAACTCCACCCTCGTCCGCGACGCCGTCGCCCTCGTAGCTCGCATCGGTCTGGGAGTCGTCTTCATCGCTCACGGCTGGCAGAAGCTGAACACCTACGGACTCGACGGTGCCGCGTCCAGCTTCGAGATGATGAACATCCCGCTGCCCACGGCGTCCGCATACTTCGCCACGTTCGTCGAGCTCATCGGCGGGGGTGCCCTGGTGCTGGGCATCTTCACCCCGATCGCCGGTCTGCTGCTCTTCCTCGACATGCTCGGTGCCGCGGTCTTCGTGCACTTCGAGCACGGTGTGTTCGCAACCGACAACGGTTACGAGCTGGTCGTGGCTCTCGGTGTCGGCGCATTGCTGCTGGCCGCATTCGGTGCCGGACGCATCAGCATCGACGGATTGACCAAGGGCAAAACCGCAATTCTTGCGTAGGTCTGGGCCAGGTGCCGCCGGCGCGCTAACGCCAACTCGGCAGCCATAGCTGTTCCTGCCACATCTGCGGCGTGATCGGCATCGCGGTGAGGATCGGCCACAGCCAGACGAAATTCGCGATCACCACGGCGAGGTACAGGGCCACCAGTAGTAGCCCGGTACCTCGCCGTTCCGCCGACGCCGTCGCCTTTCCGATGATGTCGCCCAGTACCAGAGCAAAGCCCATCACCATGAACGGTGCGAGCGCCACCGCGTAGAAGTAGTACATCTGCCGGTCCAGCGTGGTGAACCAGGGCAGCAGTGCTGCGGAGTAGCCCACCAACACCGCGGCGTAACGCCAGTCGCGCCGAACGAGCACCGACCAGGTCACCCAGGCCAGCATCGGCAACGCCAACCACCACATCGCAGGTGTGCCGATGAGCATGATCGCCTTCACACACGAGGACGCCGAGCAGCCGGACACGTTCTCGCCGTCGGCGAAGTAGTAGAGCATCGGGCGCAGACCCATCGGCCACGTCCACGGCTTCGACTCCCACGGGTGCCGATTACCGGCCGAATTAGTCAGTCCCTCATGGAATTGCAGCACACTGCCGCTGTAGAACCAGAGGGAGCGCAGCGCGTCGGGAACGAACGAGAACGGCCCGCCCGTGCCGATGGCGCTGCCGACCTCGTGCCGGTAGACGCCGGTCTCGGAGGTGAACCAGGCCCACCAGGTCATCAGATACACCGCGATCGGAACGACCACCAAGGCGTAGAGCGCAGGGCCGACGTCGCGTACGGCCGTTCCCCGCCACGGACGCCCGACGCCGTACGAACGACGTGCGGCCACATCGAATGCCACACTGAGCAATCCGAAGAAGGCGATGAAGTACAGGCCGGACCACTTGGTGCCACAGGCGAGACCCAGCATGATGCCGGCTCCGAATCGCCACCAGCGCACTCCCATTCGTGGACCGAGGACGCTGACGTCCATTCGGCCCTCGTCGCGCACTCTCGACAGCCGTCGTCGCATGTCGTCTCTGTCGACGATCAGACAACCCAGCGCCGCGGTGACGAACAGTGCGAGAAAGATGTCCAGCATGCCGATTCGACTGCTGACGAAGGCGACCCCGTCGACGGTCAGCAGGATTCCGGCAATCGCACCGACCAGCGTCGATCGGGCGAGTCGTCGCACGATACGAATCACCAACAGCACCAACAGAGTTCCGGCCACTGCCGACGAGAATCGCCAACCCCACCCGTTGTAACCGAACAGCGCTTCTCCAACGGCGATCAGCTGCTTGCCCACCGGTGGGTGCACCACCAGTCCGTAGGCCGGGTTGTCCTCGAGCCCTTCGCCGGTGAGTACCTGATATCCCTGCGGGGCATAGTGCTTCTCGTCGAAGACCGGAGTGCCCGCATCGGTGGGGTAGCGCAGCATCGTGAAACGCGTGATCGCGCAGATGGCGGTGATGACGAGAGTGACGATCCAGCCGCGCCTGGCATCGGTGTCGTGGAACCAGTCGCGCGCGGCAACGGTCGGCCCGGGACTGACCATCGACCGGTCGCCGGAGCGCACAGAGGTCAGCAAGGTCACGTACCGATCGTAGGCGTTGCTCGGCAGTGCCCGACGAGCCACGCCACCGCATGCGGGACACTGGAGGCATGCTCATCCTTGCCGCCACCCCGATGGGCGACGTCGGTGATGCCTCGCAGCGCCTGCGCGACGCCCTCGGCAGTGCCGACGTCGTCGCCGCCGAGGACACCCGGCGCACCAAACAGCTCGCGTCCGCGCTCGGCGTGGTGATCGCAGGCAGAGTGGTCAGCTTCTACGACCAGGTCGAGACGGCTCGCCTGCCTGCCCTGGTCGAGGCGGTAGCCGAGGGCAGAACGGTGCTGTTGGTCACCGATGCCGGGATGCCGTCGGTGAGCGATCCCGGTTACCGACTCGTGGCTGCATGCGTCGAGGCCAACCTGCCGGTGACGTGCCTGCCCGGACCGTCGGCAGTGACCACCGCTCTTGCGCTGTCCGGGCTACCGGTCGAGCGGTTCTGCTTCGACGGCTTCGCGCCGCGCAAGCAGGGACAGCGACGCACGTATTTCCAGTCTGTACTCGCCGAACCACGTGCCATCGTCTTCTTCGAGGCACCTCATCGCCTCGTGGCGTGTCTCGAGGACGCCGTGCACGTACTCGGTCCCGATCGCCGCGCCGCGGTGTGCCGAGAGCTCACCAAGACCTACGAGGAGGTGCGACGCGGCGGACTGGGTGAGTTGCTCGAGTGGGCGCAGAGCGGCGTACGCGGTGAGATCACCGTCGTACTCGAAGGAGCGGTCGCCGTCGCCGAGGAACCCGAGGATCTCGTGGCCACCGTCGAAACGCTGGTGGCGTCGGGCATGCGCTTGAAGGACGCCTGCGCCCAGGTGGCGGTCGACGGCGTCTCCAAACGAGCGGTCTACGAAGCGGTTCTGGCGGCCCGGCAGGCGGAGTAGCCGCTCAGCCCACTACTTGCTGACGAAGTCCCTCGGTCGCCGCTTCGAGAATGGTCTTGGTGCCCTTCTTCACGAGGAAGCCGGGCAGCGGAACCTTGGGGTCGACGGTCAGCTCGAACTCGACGTGGGTGCCGTTTCCCTTGGACGTCAGGGTGTATCGGCCTTCCTGAGCTTTCTGCTGGGTGCTCTCCACCAAGCTCCACGACACCTCGTTCTCTTTCCAGGTGTACTCGACCAACTGCTCGTCGTTGACGCCGATGATCGAGACGTTCATCTTGACGTGGTTGGGCCGGCCGTCCTCGAAGCGATCGACCACCTCGCACTTCTTGTGCACCGGAGACCACGATGGGATGCCTTCGACGTCCGCGAGGACGTCGAGAATGGTCGCTGCGTCGGCGTCGATGTCGACGGACTTGTTCACTGTGACTGCCATGGGGAGAAGGTATCTCAGCTTTCTGTACGGGGGCTGACGTTATGGGCGAACTCGCCGATGGCGCGGAGCGCGCGTCGGGCTTCGGGGACGAAATCGGCTGCCTGGAACACGTGGACCTGATCCTCGTAGACCTGAAGTTCGCAGTCGACGCCGGCGACCGCGAGGCGCTGAGCCATGAGTTCGGCGTCGGCATAGACCATTTCGGTCGAGCCGACCTGAATCAGCACCGGCGGCAGGCCGGTGAGGTCGCCGTCGACGGGGGAGACCCGCGGGCCACGTTGACCCTCGACGACGATGCGCGCATCGACGCGGTCGGCCAGTGCGGTCAGTGCGGGAACTGCGTTCGACGGGAAGACCGAACACTTCTTTGCGTTCTCGTGGTCGAGTTTGCCGGTGGGGTCCATATCGGTCAGCGGAGACATGGCGAAGATTCCGGCCGGTGCGGGCAGTCCGACGGTACGCAGCGCCAGGGTGACCATGAACGCCAGATATCCGCCCGCCGAATCGCCGCCCATGAGGATCTGATCCGGGCGGTAACCGGAATCGAGCAGGAAACGGTAGGCGTCGACTCCGTCCTCCACTGCGTGCGCGATCGGGTTGCGCGGCATCATGCGGTAGTTCACCGAGAGCACTGCGCCGTCGACGCTCTTGGAGACCCGCGAGGTCATCCGGCGATGGGTGCGCAATCCGCAGCAGACGAACGCGCCGCCGTGCATGTACAGAACGACACGATCGTTTCCGCTGCCTTCCGCCCGGATCCATTCGGCCTCGCACTCGGCGAGCATGACGCGACTGCGGGTGGTGCCGCTGATCTGGGGGACGAGCAGGCCTGCGTAGTCGACCAGACCCATCGGCCAGGGGAGCGACGGTGCCTGGGCCCACACCGTCAGGAACGGACGCACGGTGAACTGCAGGTATTTGGACAGGATCTGCGACTGCAGGCTCGCTCCGCGGATATCGCGTCGGCGCGCAGTGGCTGCCGGGTCGGTTGTTTTCACTACGGTGAGCGCCGGATTCATAGCCGTCGCCTCCATCCCCGTTGGCGGTGCTCGGCGCGTCTGCGCCGTGCGTTGGAATCCCCGTCTTATTTGGAACCCCTGGTAACGGACAATAGCGGGTGGGTTTTCGCCACCGCACGTAAGGTCGTGTTCTGAGTCACATTCGGTGCCGTACCGTGACACAAAACAAATGGAAAAGGGACAGCTCATGGCACTCATGCCCATCACCGAATCGATGTTTCTGATCGCCGAGTCACGGGAGCACCCGATGCACGTGGGCGGGCTGCAACTGTTCGTTCCCCCGGGCGATCCGCACGAGTTCGCGCAGGAGGTGCACCACAAGTTCACCACCGGTGAAGTACACGAGCTGTTCCGCAAGCGGCCTGCCCGGCCCGTTCAGATCATGGGAAACCTGGCGTGGGCCTACGACCCGGACGTCGACTTCGAGTACCACGTCCGACGCACCGTGTTGCCGTCGCCGGGACGCATCCGGGAGTTGTTCCAGTTCTTGTCTCTGAATCACAGTGCACCGTTGGATCGGTATCGGCCGATGTGGGAGCTGCACATCGTGGAGGGGCTCGCCGACGGTCGAATTGCGTTGTACACCAAGATGCATCACTCCTTGGTCGACGGCGTCAGCGCTCTCAAGCTGTCGATGCGCACTCTCACGAACGATCCGGACGACCGCAACGGGGTGGCCACCTGGGACCCGTCGTTGTTCCGCAAGCGCACCAAGCAGGTCGACTCCGAGCAGCCCGGGCGGTTGGCACAGCTCGGTAGCGGGCTCTCGTTGGGTCGCAAGATTGCCGGCGATCTGGTGGATTTCGCGCCGGCATCCGCTCGAATCGGGTTGCGCGCGTTGAAGAAAGAAGGGGCGCAGCTGCCGTTGCAAGCGCCGAGGACGATGTTCAACGTGCCGATCGGTGGAGCCCGCCGATTCGCCGCCGAGAGCTGGTCGATCGAGCGCATTCGCACAGTGGGTACGGCGCTCGACGCCACGCTCAACGACATGGTGCTCGCGATGTGCGCCGGAGCACTGCGCGCCTACCTCATCGATCAGAACGCGTTGCCCGAGGAACCCTTGATCGCGATGGTGCCGGTGTCGCTGCGCAAGGAAGACGACGACAAGGACGCCGGAAACTCGGTGACGGTCATCCTGTGCAATCTGGGAACCGACGAATCCGACCCCCTGCTGCGGCTCGAGCGCATCAAGGACTCGACCGTCAAGGGCAAGCAGATGATGAGCGAGCTGAACACCCTCGAGGCTCTTGCTGTCGGCGCAATCACCATGGCCCCGTTACTGTTCGGACCGGTGCCGGGATTCGTCGATTACACCCCGCCACCGTTCAACGTCATCATCTCCAACGTGCCGGGGTCCAAGGAGGATCTGTACTGGAACGGCGCGAAACTCGACGGCATCTACCCGGCATCGATCGTGGCCGACGGGCAGGCACTCAACATCACTGTCGCCAGCAACGGCGATTCGTTGAACTTCGGGCTCATCGGGTGTCGACGCAGTGTGCCGCATCTGCAGCGCATGCTCACCCATCTGGAGAACACGTTGGAGGAGCTCGAGAAGACGTTGTGAGAGCGGCTTCGCCGCATGTGAGTGGAACCTCGTAGCCCACTACGAGGTTCCACTCACAAGCGCGGAGCGCTCTACTCGTACTTGGGGAACACCGGCGTCGGGGTCGGGAGAGCATTGCCGGGCACCGAACGTGTTGCGATGTCGGTGAATTCGCGATTCGAGGCCCCGAGCAGGTCGAGGATGCGTGACGCGGAATCGGGCATCACGGGCTGAGCCAGGATGCTCACGATGCGCAGCACCTCGATCGTCACGTACAGCACGGTGGCCATGCGATCGGGGTCGGTCTTGCGCAGCACCCACGGTTGCTGCAGCGAGAAGTAGCGGTTGGTCTCGCCGAGTACCGACCAGATCGCCTCGAGCGCGGAATGCAGTGCCTGCACCTCGAATTCGCGGCGGCAGATCTCGAGCAGTGCGTCCGCGCGAGCCAGCATCGCCTCGTCCTCGGCGGTGAACTCGCCCGGTGTGGGTAGCTGTCCTTCGAGGTTCTTCGCCACCATGGTCAACGAACGCTGCGCGAGGTTGCCCAGTTCGTTGGACAGATCGGCGTTGACGCGGGCGACGATCGCCTCGTGGCTGTAGCTGCCGTCCTGCCCGAACGAGACTTCGCGCAGGAAGAAGAAGCGCACGGGGTCGAGGCCGTAGTTCTCCACCAACGACTGCGGATCCAACACGTTGCCCAGCGACTTGGACATCTTCTCGCCCTTGACGTTCAAGAATCCGTGTACGAACACCCGCTTGGGTAGTTCGATGCCTGCGGACATCAGGAACGCCGGCCAGTAGACCGTGTGGAAACGCGTGATGTCCTTGCCGATGACGTGCAGATCGGCGGGCCAGAACTTCCGATATTCCTCCGAGTCTGTCTCGGGGAATCCTGCGCCGGTGAGGTAGTTGGTCAACGCGTCGACCCAGACGTACATCACGTGCGCGGGATCGCCGGGCACCGGCACACCCCAGTCGAACGTGGTGCGCGAGATCGACAGATCGCGGAGACCGCCCTTGACGAAGTTGACGATCTCGTTGCGGCGCGTGTTCGGCGAAATGAAATCCGGTGCCGCGTCGTACATTTCGAGCAGTTTGTCCTGATACTGCGAGAGCCGGAAGAAGTACGACGGTTCCTCGGTCCACTCGACGGGAGTGTTGGTCTCCGTCGCGGTGCGGGAGCCGTCCTCGTTCAGGGTGGTCTCGGCCTCGGTGTAGAACGCCTCGTCGCGCACCGAATACCAACCGGAGAACGCATCGAGATAGATGTCGCCGTTCTCCTCCATCCGTCGCCACAGTTCCTGACTCGCGGCGTGATGGTCGGCGTCGGTGGTGCGGATGAAGCGTCCGTACGAGATCTTCAACAGATCCTGTGCAGTCTGGAAAGCGTCGGAATTGCGCGCCGCCAGCTCTCGGACGTCGATGCCCTCGGTCTGAGCGGTCTGTTGCATCTTGAGCCCGTGCTCGTCGGTTCCCGTCAGAAAACGCACGTCGTAGCCGTCGAGGCGCTTGAAGCGCGCGATGGCGTCGGTGGCGATGTACTCGTAGGCGTGCCCGATGTGGGGTGCACCGTTGGGGTACGCGATTGCCGTGGTGACGTAGAAGGGTGGCCGTGAGGCATCAGCTGGCGCAGTCATGGTGCGCCTACTCTATCCAGCGTGAGTAGAGAACGTCCCGCGCCACCGCTGCCCGATGCCGTCGGCACCCTCGTCGACGCGCACACCCACCTCGATGCGTGCGGTGCGACCGACGCGGCGAGTGTTGCCGCAATCGTCGACCGGGCGGAATCGGTCGGTGTGACGCGAGTGGTGACGATCGCCGACGACCTCGATGCCGCACGCTTCGCCGTCGACGCTGCCTCCTGGGATCGGCGGGTATGGGCGGCGGTCGCGATTCATCCCACCCGCGCGAACGCGCTCGACGACGCAGCCAAGGCCGAGATCGAACGGCTGGCGGCTGATCCGCGGGTGGTGGCCATCGGCGAGACGGGTCTGGACTACTACTGGCCCGGCAAGCTCGACGGCTGTGCGACGGTCACCGAGCAGCACGAGGGATTTCGCTGGCACATCGACCTCGCGAAACGCCTCGGCAAGCCGCTGATGATTCACAACCGCGAGGCGGACGAGGATCTGCTGGCCGTTCTGGTCGCCGAGGGCGCTCCGGAGACAGTGATCTTCCACTGCTTCTCCGGCGGACCAGAGACCGCCAAGGCCTGCGTAGACGCCGGCTACGTTCTCAGTTTCTCGGGCACGGTCAGTTTCAAGAACGCGCATGCGCTGCGTGAGGCTGCGGTGCTGGTGCCCGACGAGCTGGTGCTGGTGGAAACCGATGCACCGTTTCTCACCCCGCATCCGTTTCGCGGTGCACCGAACGAGCCGTACTGCCTGCCGTACACGGCGCGGGCGTTGGCGGACGTCCGCGGTCAGGATCCCGGCGAGCTGGCAGCGCACGCCACTGCGAATGCCGAGCGGGTGTACGGGCTGTAGCTCCTTGGGTTGCGGGAGGGAGGCTAATTCGTTACCGTACCGTGATCGAACTCGGGCGTTTCGGCACCCGACTCACGCACGCAACCGCCAGGAATACGAAACTTGTCGACTTTCACTCGCCTCAACTCTGCCCGTTCGACCACGCTCTACCTGGTCATCGCGGCCCTGTTGATGACGCTGGTCGCCGGCGGCGTGATGGCGGTGAGCCGTCACAAGACCGTGACCATCGACGTCGACGGCGACATGATCTCGCTGAGCACGATGAAGACCGACGTCAACAGCGCCCTCGTGGACGCTGGCTACGCGCCGTCGGACAAGGATCTGGTCGTTCCCGCACCCGACTCGGGTCTGAGCGACGGCGACACCGTGGTGTTGCGCCGCGCGCGTGAGATCACGCTGAACGTGGACGGCAAGCCGGAGGAGATCTGGACCACCGCACTGACCGTCGACGAGGCTCTGCAGCAGACCGGTCTCGCCGAGGACGTGCACGTGTCGGCGTCGCGCTCCGAGCGGCTGCCCCTCGACGGCACCGAGTTGGACGTGGCCCTGCCCAAGCAGGTCTCACTCGTCGACGGAGGAAGTCCGGCAACGCCGATGACGCTCGCCGCACCGACTGTGCGCGAATTTCTCGAAGCAGCAGGTAAGCCGTTGGAAGAGGCCGACACCGTGTCCCCGGATCCCGACGCCACCGTCACCGACGGTGCCGAGATCGTCGTCACCCGCGACCGGACCGTCACCAAGACCGAGACCACCGACACCGATGCTCCAGAGCAGCGCATCGAGGATCCGACGATGAACATGAGCAAGACGGTCGTCGAGAATCCCGGCGCTCCCGGCGTCTCCGACATCACCTGGAAGATCAACATGGTCAACGGAGTGGAGGCGGGCCGCGAGAAGGTCGACGAAAAGGTCACCGTGCCGGCGCAGCCGAAAACTGTCCGCGTCGGAGCCAAGCCCGGCACCGAGGTGCCCCCGGTCGAGAACGGCGCGATCTGGGACGCGCTGGCGCAGTGTGAGGCGACCGGCAATTGGGCCATCAACACCGGCAACGGCTTCTTCGGCGGCGTGCAATTCGACCAGAACACCTGGGAGCGTCAGGGCGGCCTCAAATACGCACCGCGCGCTGACCTCGCCACCCGTGAAGAGCAAATCGCCATCGCATCGGTGACGCAGAAATCCCAGGGCTGGGGCGCATGGCCTGCCTGCACCTCGCGTCTGGGTTATCGCTAGTCCCGTAGAGTTCCGCACCGTGTCCGAACATGTGAGGGGAGCTGCGGCTCTCCTCGGTCCCGCCGAGGTCCGCTCGCTCGCCGCCGAACTCGACGTGCGGCCGACCAAACAACTCGGCCAGAACTTCGTGCACGACGCCAACACCGTGCGACGCATCGTTGCCTTGGCCGGCGTCGGACCCGATGACACCGTCCTCGAAGTAGGCCCTGGTCTCGGATCGCTGACCCTCGCGCTGCTCGATGTGGCCGACGCCGTTGTCGCGGTCGAGATCGATCCCAAGCTCGCGACGCGGTTGCCGGTCACGGTGGCCGACCGCGCCCCCACGCTGGCCGATCGGTTGACGGTGATCGAGGCGGACGCTCTGCGCATTCGTGCCGCGGACATCGTGGGAAAGCCGACCGCCTTGGTGGCCAATCTGCCGTACAACGTCGCAGTTCCGGTGCTGATCCACCTGTTCTCGGAACTGCCCAGTCTTCGGGTGGCCGTGGTGATGGTCCAAGCCGAGGTCGCCGATCGTCTCGCGGCGGTACCGGGTAGCAAGATCTACGGCATCCCGAGCGTCAAGGCCAGATTCTTCGGCGACGTCAAAAGAGCAGGCGCAGTGGGTCGTTCGGTGTTCTGGCCGGTTCCCAAAGTGGAATCGGGGCTGGTGCGCATCGACCGCTACGCCGAGCCGCCGTGGCCTACCGATACTGCCCACCGCAAGTCCGTGTTCGCCGTCATCGATGCCGCATTCGCCCAGCGCCGCAAGACCTTACGGGCCGCCCTCGCCGGCTGGGCCGGCTCACCGGTGGCCGCGGAGCGCCGACTACGAGAAGCCGGAATCGATCCGACAGCGCGGGGCGAGACGATCGATGCCGCAGCTTTCGTCCGTTTGGCTGCTACCGAGGCCTGACCGTCAGAACGGATTCATGGTCACTTCGAGTGCGCCGGACGAGGTGACTCGCTGCGGGTTGAGCTGTTGAATCAGTGCACCGGAGGTCACCGAGATCGTGTACTCCACCCACCCGAGGCCGGTATCGATGTACGCCTCGCCCCACGGGTACCTTGCGTTCCGGTCCTCGTGAGCGACGCCCGATGCGCCGGTCGTCGTGTTCCGCCATTGCACCTCGGTGTGCGACGCGAACCCCAGGAAGCGCCACATCTCGCTGTAGATCGGGTCGGTGGTCGGCGGCTGCGCGGTGATCGCCAGGAATGCGTGATACGGCCCGCCGAAATCGGACCGGAGGCCGCTGTACCCGGTTACCTCGAGCGTGTACGGCGCTTCCCAGGGATACGCGCTCGGGATCGATACCGTCGCGACATGGGAATGCGGTGCGGCCGCCGCCGTGCCGCTCGAGACGAACAGCGCTGCCACCGCCATCGCCATCGCTGCCAGTGCCGTCGTCCATCGTCTACGCATGTCGAACCCCTGTTCGTCGACGTTCCGTCAGATGCTGAGCAATGCTATTGGCATTCGGTGCGGTTCAGCGTCACGATTTCGTATCGAACCAGTTGGTTCGTTCGCAGGTGGATGTCGGACAGTCGCGTCAGTTCGGTCCACCTCGACGCTTCGGCACGGGCCGCGGCCACCGGTGCGTACCGATCGGCGTCGATCAGCAGGTCCAGTTCGAGACCGGTGGCCGACGCGATGTCGGCGACAGGAACCTGGTACGTCCGGTACGGGCCGAGAGGTGGGGGATCGGTCTCCAGTCTCAGCGGCTTGTCGAGAATCGGGTCGAGAGACGGCGACTGATCCAGAACGTATCCGGTGCAGGCCGGAGCCGAATTTTGAGACCAGACAGCGATTTTGAAGAATCGACGCGGGATGGCAACACCTCGGTAGACGGGATCTGCCGCGTCGAAGATGCAGCCGCTGAACACCGAGAGTCTTTGCCCGTATTGCTCGGCGTGGCCCAACACGTAGTCCTCGAGCCCCAGCCACAGTGTCTTCGACTGGTTCAACGTGGCGGTCTGCGGAGCACACACCGTGTAGTGGAAGGTGTCTTCGTTGGCGCGCCTGGCCACCGACAGCTCACCCCACACCGGATCTCGCCGACGAACCAGATGCCCACGGTCGAGGTCGTTGTTCGAGTACAACTCGCTGCCTGCCTGCTGAGATGCGGGCAGCCGGTCGTCCAATCGCCAATCGTCGCCGCGTTCCACATCTTTCAGGCTCGCTCCGTCGATGTTCACGCCGGTCACCGCGGCGAGGCGTCGCTCGGGATCGATGGACACCGAGAAGTGCGTGTACGGCAGCACCACCAGACCGGCGCGGTCGGGCAACGGAACGTCGATGTCGGACAGGAACTTCGGGTCGAAACCGAGTGGTGTCGTCATCGGTCCATTGACTCACGTCTCGGTTACCGGAGAGTGAACCGCCGCCAGGTAGCGCTCGTTCAATCGTGCGTGCCGCTCGGCGACCACGCGGCATTCCTCTCGCAGTTCCGGCGGGTCGATCACAGTGAAATCGGTGTCGAAGGCCGCAAGCCATCGGGCGATGGACGGTAACGAGTCACCCGAGAGGACCAGCGCGCACGAGGCGTCGTCGATGGATTCGAGTGTGCCCCACTGCTCGTCGATCATCGGGGCAATTCTCTCGATCGGAGCGTGCAACCGTATCCGCGCCTGAACCTGGGTGAACGCCCGGTCGATTCCCTTCGAGACGAACGCCGCTGCGCCGCCCGCAGGCAATTCCCGCGGAGTGAACCGCGGCCCGGTGGGAATCTTCGGAGTCAGTCGATCCACCCGATACGACCGCCAATCCTGCCGCAGCACATCCCAACCCAGTAGGTACCACCGCGCGCCCGCCCGCACCAGGCTGTACGGCTCCACTTCGCGGCGGGATTCCGAGCCGTCGTGCTTGCGGTAGTCGAAGCGCAGTCGCTCGTGCCCGTGACACACCGCAGCCACCGTCGACAACACGGCCGCGTCCACCGCAGACCGCGGTGTCTGCTCCACCACGTCGATCCGCAGAGCGTCGAGCCGATGCCGAATGCGCGACGGCATCACCTGCCGCAGTTTCGTCAGGGCTCGCAGCGACGCCTCGCCGATACCCGCCACCGACCCACCGGCGGCCGATTGCAACCCGAACGCCACCGCCAGTGCCTCGTCGTCGTCGAGAAGCAGCGGCGGCATCTCGGCACCGGAGCCGAGCTGATACCCGCCACCGACGCCCGGCGTCGCATTGACCGGATATCCGATATCGCGAAGCTTGTCCACGTCGCGCCGCAGCGTCCGCGGAGTGACATCGAGCCGCTCCGCCAGCTCCGCACCCGCCCAGTCGCGACGGGTCTGGAGCAGCGACAGCAACCGCAACAGCCGAGCCGAGGTCTCCTTCATATGCACACCATGCCACCCAATGCGGACAACTTCGGTCCGCTTTACCCACCCGATACCGCCGCCCAAGTCCACCAAATGTGACATTGACCCCCACAAAGGCCACCGAACGTCAGATTGACTCCTCTCGGGCGCTACGTCGCGTACCCCGAGCTGGGCCGCCTGGTGGTGAACTCGACCGCTGTTTCTCCACTACTGTGGTTACTCGTGCTGTCTGTCGTTCCCACTCCCGTTGTCGTTCGGGCCCCGTCGAAGGTGAATTTGCATCTTTCGGTCGGTGACCTGCGTCCCGACGGCTTTCACGAGTTGACGACGGTGTTTCAGGCGCTCTCGCTCTCGGACGAACTGTCGGTGATTCCGGCTACCTCGCTCGCGGTTCGGGTGCGCGGGGACGACGCGAAGGTGGTTCCCACCGACTCACGCAATCTGGTCTGGAAAGCGGCCGAATTGCTGGGGCGTCGAGTGGGCCGCGAACCGTTGGTGGAGATCACCATCGACAAGGGCATTCCAGTAGCCGGCGGCATGGCGGGCGGAAGTGCCGATGCGGCCGCGACTCTGGTTGCGCTCAATGCCTTGTGGCATCTGGATCTGTCTCGCGACGAGCTCGACGAAGTCGCGGCCGAGCTCGGCAGCGACGTGCCGTTCTCGTTGCACGGCGGCACCGCCGTGGGAACCGGACGCGGTGAGAAGTTGCTTCCGGTGCTCTCGCGCAACAGTTTTCACTGGGTCCTGGCGTTGGCCAAGGGAGGTCTGCAGACGCCCGCGGTGTACAACGAGCTCGACGAATTGCGGGCCAAGGGCAATCCCCCTCGCCTCGGCGGCACCGAGGATCTGATGCACGCTCTGACGTCCGGGGATGCGCGTGCGCTTGCTCCGTTGCTCGGTAACGATCTGCAGGCTGCCGCGGTGTCGTTGATGCCGCAGCTGCGTCGCACCCTGCGAGCGGGCGTCACGGCCGGGGCCTTGGCGGGCATCGTCTCGGGCTCCGGCCCCACATGTGCGTTTCTGTGCGCCGACGCCGACGCGGCGGTGTCGGTGAGTGCCGAACTGTCCGGTGCCGGCGTGTGCCGCACCGTCCGTGTTGCGAGTGGACCGGTTCCCGGTGCTCGTGTCGTCACCAACGAATCGATTGGTTTTTCCTGATGGTCAATCTCGTCAATCTCGAAAACGTCAGCAAGTCCTTCGGCGTCAAACCTTTGCTCGACGGCGTCTCCCTCGGCGTGCAGGAGGGCGAACGCATCGGCATGGTCGGTCTCAACGGCGGAGGAAAGACCACCACGCTCGAGGTCCTCGCAGGCATCGAACCGCCGGATTCCGGACGCGTCAGCCGCGTCAACGGCCTCCGGATGGCCGTCGTCACCCAGCGTGGGGTGTTGCCTCCGGGGTCGACCGTCGGCCAGGTGGTGCTCGACCCACTGGGCATGGCCGAACACGAGTGGGCCGGCGATTCTCGGGTGCGCAACATCCTGACGGGCATCGGCATCGCAGATCTCGGACCGGCCGGCAGTTCCGGGCTCGACGCGTCGATCGACAACCTGTCCGGCGGCGAGCGGCGTCGCGTCGCGCTGGCTGCTGCACTCGTGCAAGACCTGGATCTGCTCGTCCTCGACGAGCCCACCAACCACCTGGACGTCGAAGGCGTGCAATGGCTCGCTGCGCACCTGGTGTCGCGTCGCAGTGCGCTGGTGGTCGTGACTCACGATCGGTGGTTCCTCGATACCGTCGCCAATCAGACGTGGGAGGTCGTCGGGGGGCGTATCGAAACCTACGAGGGTGGCTACAACGACTGGGTCTTCGCGCGTGCCGAACGATCCCGTCAGGCCGACGCATCCGAGGAGCGGCGTCGCAACCTCGCCCGCAAGGAATTGGCCTGGCTGCGCCGCGGCGCTCCCGCCCGAACGTCCAAGCCCAAGTACCGCATCGAAGCCGCTGAGGCATTGATCGCCGATGTACCGCCGCCTCGTGACTCCGTCGCACTGTCTTCCTTCGCACAGCGCCGGCTGGGCAAGGTCGTCATCGAGCTGGAGGACGCGCGCCTGGAAACTCCCGACGGCCGTGAACTGGTCAAGGACTTCACGTGGCGTCTGGCTCCCGGCGAGCGCGTCGGTCTCGTCGGCGTCAACGGCTCGGGCAAGACGACGATGCTCCGCACGCTCGCCGGTGAACTGCAGCCCGCGTCGGGCAAGCGCATTCAGGGCCAGACCGTCAAGATCGGTTGGCTCAAGCAGGAATTGGACGACCTACCCAAGAAGCTCCGTGTTCTCGACGCGGTCAAGGAAGTGGCCGAGCGAATAACGTTGGGCGACAAAGAGATTTCTGCTGGGCAGCTCGCGGAGAGGCTGGGCTTCACCCCCGCTCGCCAGCGCACGCCGGTCGGAGATCTGTCCGGTGGCGAACGCCGCCGCCTGCAACTGACGCGAGTGTTGATGGCCGAGCCCAACGTGCTATTGCTCGACGAGCCCACCAACGACCTGGACATCGACACCCTGCAGCAGCTCGAGGACATCCTGGACGGCTGGGCGGGAACGCTCGTCGTCATCAGTCACGACCGGTACCTGATCGAGCGCATCTGTGACTCGACGTGGGCACTGTTCGGCGACGGCAAACTCACCAACCTGCCCGGCGGCATCGAGGATTACCTGCGCAGGCGTGCCATCCTGGCTGCCGACGCGACGCCGGACTCGTTGACCACCGGTGGAGCACCGCGCAAGGCAACCCGTGACGCCGCCTCCGAGCGTGCTGCTCGCAAGGAGCTCAGCAAGCTCGAGAAGCTCGTCATTCGGCTGTCCAAGCGGGAGACCGAATTGCACGCCGAACTTTCCGAAGCAGCAACGGCCCCGGACAAGCTCGTTGCCCTCGACACCGAACTCAAGCAAGTGCTCGCGGACAAGGATGTCGCCGAGGAGCGCTGGATGGAGTTGGCTGCGGAGCTGGAGTAGAGCCTGCGGCATGTGAGTGGCTGAGTGGTGGGTCGTTCCGCAGGCTCCACTCCTGGCTCGTAGCAGGCTACGAAGTTTCGCTCCCATGAGCGCAGCGCATACTGAAGGTATGACATCGGTGGTCGCGGAAGTACTCGGTTCGGATTTCTCCCGTCTGCATCCCAAGGTTCAGTGGCGCTTCGGATTGCAGTCCTCGGACCACCGCGCCCAATTCGGGGTGGGTGTGATGGAGAAGATGACGCATTCTCGGCTGGTGCCGCCGCCGTTGCTGTGGGCGGGACGCAAGCGCGGACTCTTTCCCGCGGGTGTCGGTACGGACGTGCCGTTCACCATTGCCAACTACGCGTATGTCGACGAATTGGGCCGCGAGACAATGTCTTTCGTACGTCGTTTCGCCTTCGCCGGTCGTCCGCAGGGGATGAACTCGGTGATGGTGTCCTCGGCCGAGTCCAACGACTATGCCCTGGACTACCTGGGATTCTCGTCCGACATGGTGGTGCACACCCGGTGCGAGGTCGACGACGACGGCGGACTGATCCTCGAGAGCGAAGTACCGCGATTTCTGCTCGGCCCGTTAGCACCGAAGTTGCCCAAGGTCGCGTCGGCGGTGACGATCGGCCGGGAATGGTGGGACGCCGCCGAAGAACGCCATCGCATCGAAATCCAGGTCAAGAGCCCGGTACTCGGACAGCTGTTTCTCTATCGCGGGTGGTTCACCGCGGAGGAGCGTCCGTGTGGGCCTGCCGACATCCCCGGGGACGCGCGTCCGCGATCGGTCGAGTCTCGGGAGTAGCGCGATACCCTTACGCGTCGAACGATTTGCGCGCGAAGGAGTCAACTGTGGCCGTTGTCGAAGCCGAGGTTTCCGGCAGTGTCGGGCATATCGTCCTCAACAGGCCTGAAGCCCTGAACTCGTTGAACGGTGCCATGATCGACGGCATCCGAGCGGCTCTCGATGCGTGGCGGGACGACCCTGCGGTCGCGTCGGTTCTGGTCACCAGCAGCTCACCGCGGGCGTTCTGCGCGGGCGGCGATATCAAAGCGATTCGGCAGGCCGTCGTCGACGGCGACCACGATGCCGGTCCGCGGTACTTCGCGGCGGAATACGATCTCGACGAACTGATTGCGAACTACCCCAAGCCGTACATCGCCGTGATCGAGGCGGCGGCTTTCGGTGGTGGTCTGGGTATCTCGATTCACGGCAGCATCCGCATCGTGACAGAGAATGCTGTTCTCGCCATGCCGGAGACGGCCATCGGCTTCGTGCCGGATGTGGGGTCGAGCTATTTTCTGTCGCGGCTGCCCGGTCGAGTCGGGCGGTACTTGGCGCTGACCGGCACGCGCATCACGGGAGAGGATGCGCTCGCACTCGGATTGGCCACACACTTCTGCCCGAGCGAGGCAGTGGACGAGTTGAAGGCCGATATTCTCGCCGGCACCGATGTTCAGGAAGCGCTGGACCGCCACACCACGGCACCGTCGACGACGGAGTTGTCGTTCGACGCCGAGGCGGTGGCAGCGGTGTTCGAGGAGGATTCCCTCGTCGACATCATCGACGCGCTCGACTGCGATACACCCTGGTCGCGTTCGACCAAGACTCAGCTGGCGACGCTCTCTCCGACGGCTCTCATGGCCACCGACGCGTTGATTACGCGCGGAGAAGACAGCACGTTGAGGGAATGCCTGGACCGCGAGTTGCGAATGGCGACCTGGATCATCACCGAACCGGACTTCGCCGAGGGTGTTCGAGCGGTGTTGGTCGACAAGGATCGGTCACCGCAGTGGAAGCCTCTGGTGCTCGAGATGGTGCGACCAGAGGCCTTCCAACAGCTGTTGTGACCGACTGGGGTCAGCGGTAACCCTTGGCGGGGTTCTGCAGGTCCAGCACGATGGTCTGGCCGTTGGAACGCACGTGGATCTCGGGGTTCTGCAGGCCACCCGAGACGAGGTACTCACCGAGAAGCTGCAGCAGCTCGTCGGGGCCGACGGAGGTGTCGGGGGTGCGGATGTCACCGGTGCGGCTGCCCAGCTCGTTCTGGGTCAACCGACCTGCGATGCGGACCGAGGCGACGCCCATGGCCGTACGACGGTCGGGTGCCTGGCCGCGGCCGAGCGACGGCGTGGAGCCGGCGGTCGATCCGTGCGACGTGGAGCGGCCGTTGGTGGGCAGGCCGTGTTCTGAGATCTGATCGCTTGTAGTCACTTCAACCTCGTTCGATTCCGTGGCGGGCTTCTCTGGACGACGTCGATCCGCGCGGGGGGTCGCTGACTCCGTGACGGACGACGTTGCTGCTGCAGGCGTAGTTGCGGACGCCTTCTCGGTGGGCGTGGCCGCTGCTGCCGATTTCTCGGTGATTGCGGCCTCGACCGCCTTCTCGGCGGGCGCTGCCGCCGAAGAATCGGTGCGGACACTGGTGAGTGAGGTGGAATCGGACTTCGGCGGCGTCGCCAAACGATGCGCAGGAGCGCCACCGACCTTGATCCCGGCCAATGGGTAGTTCGTTCCCTTTGTCATGTCGTCTTCCACTTCATCGTGTTCCCAGGTGGTTCCGCGCCGAGATGTCACGATCGGATATCGATCAGGACGAGTCACTCGGCGTAAAGCACGTCAAAACGTACTCTAAGTTTGTTCGGACCCTGTGAGAGTAGCATCACGATTGTTTAAGACGCCATTTTTTGACCGATGTATTTGTTCTGGATCCTTAACCACACGGCAAATCCCCAGGCGACGAACCCCGCGTACACGAGGTAGAGGGCCGCTGACGGATAGAACCCGGCGACGACGAGCAGTGGTATGCCCACCACGTCCACCGCGATCCAGATCAACCAGAATTCGGTGAGGCCGCGCGCCATTCCGAAGGTGGCGAGCATCGATCCGGTGAAGATCCAGGCGTCGGCCCATTTGCCGAACGAGCCGAGATAGCCGAACAGCTGCGCGAACACCACCGTGCCGACGACCGCAACCACGAGCATCGCCGTCCGTTCTCGCGCTGTACCCCACCGCGGGAGCACCGCGGCCCCCGATCGCTGAGAATCTCGCATCCAGCGAACCAGTCCGTAGACGCTGACGGCGATGAACATCAGCTGGCGCCCGGCCTGGCCGTAGAGATCGAGTGCCTGCGGTGTGTGGAACACCCCGCCCAGAAAGACGGTGAACAACAACGCATTTCCGATGATGCCCACCGGCCACGCCCATACGACGCGTCGCATTCCACCGATCGCCGAGAGCAACCCGAAGCCGTTGCCGACCACCTCACGCCACAGCACGGGGTGGCCGAACACACTCAATTCGGCGTCGAGCAGCTCGATCAGCACAGGGACAGGAGTGGAGCCTGCGGAATGACCGACAGCACTACTGATCGCCCGCGGCGACGAGCGGCTCGAGGGTCAACTCGGGCATTTCCTTCTGGATGTACTGCAGGCGCCACTTGTCGCTGACCAACGCCAGCAGTGCGCCGTCGGTACGGGTGAAGATCTCGACGCCGCGCTGGCGGCCGAGTTCGACCGCTGATGCCGCGTCGGTCCGCCGAGCCAAGGAGTAACCGAGAGGTTCCATCCGAGCATCGACGCCGAACTCGGTCTTCATGCGTGCGGTGACCACCTCGAACTGCATCGGGCCGACGGCAGCGAGTACCGGCGACGCGTCACCGCGAATGTCGTTGCGCAACACCTGAACCACGCCTTCGGAATCGAGCTGCTCGACGGCGCGGCGGAACTTCTTGTATTTGTCGGCGCTGTCGACGCGCAGGGCCGAGAAGTGCTCGGGTGCGAACGACGGGATCGGCGGAAATTCGACCTTCTTGTCCGAGTACAGGGTGTGGCCCGGTGCCAGCGCGGTTGCGTTGACGAGGCCGACGATGTCTCCTGGGTAGGCGTTCTCGACTGTCGTGCGGTCGCGACCGAAGACCGTGAGGGCGTACTTGGTGGTGAACGGCTTCTTGGTCTGAGCGTGCGTGACCACCATGCCGCGCTCGAATACGCCCGACACCACGCGCATGAATGCGAGTCGATCCCGGTGGGCGGTGTCCATTCCTGCCTGAACCTTGAACACGACGGCGCTGAACGGGTCGGTCACCTCGCGCACGCCGCCCGTGATGTCCTCACGGGGTCCCGGTGCGGGGGCGAGGGCCACCAAGGTGTCGAGAATCTGCCGGACACCGAAGTTCAGCATCGCCGAGCCGAAGATCACCGGCGACGTCTGGCCGGCCAGGAACATTTCCTGATCGTGCTGCTGGCCGCTCGAGATCAGCAGATCGCTCTCCTCGACGGCGGTGTCCCAGTCGACGCCCTCGCGTGCGGCGGCCGCCTCGGCCGACATGAATTCCTCCGGCGCGATGGTCGCACCACCCGCGGTACGGGTGAAGCGGATGTAGCTACCGTCCTGCACGTCGAGCAATCCGCGGAAATCACCGGCAATGCCGACGGGCCAGTACAGCGGCGTCGGGGTCAGACCGATCCGCGACTCGATCTCGTCGAGCAGCTCCAGCGGCGACTGGCCCGGGCGGTCCCACTTGTTGATCACGGTGATGACCGGGATACCGAACTGGCGACACACCTGAAACAGCTTGAGCGTTTGGGGTTCGAGGCCCTTCGCGGCGTCGATGAGCATCACGGCCGCGTCGACGGCCGTCAGTACGCGGTAGGTGTCCTCGGAGAAGTCGGCGTGGCCCGGAGTGTCGACCAAGTTGATGACATTGGTGATCTCGGCATCGGGTGAGGTGTTGTAATTGAACTGCAGCGCAGTCGAACTCACCGAGATACCGCGTGCCTTCTCCATCTCCATCCAGTCCGAGACGGTGGAGCGACGGCCGGCTTTGCCGTGGATGGCTCCGGCCTCGGAGATGACGCGGGCATGCAGTGCGAGTGCTTCGGTGAGCGTCGACTTTCCGGCGTCGGGGTGCGAGATAACGGCGAATGTTCGACGCCTCGCGACCTCTGTCTCGAGTTCCTTGGCCGGGCTTCGGGAGGGGACGGATTCCTCCAGCACTGCCGGTCCGGACCCTTCGAGCGCTGCGTCGACGTCGGGGGTACTGGACGGGGTGCTCACGAAAACCTCATTCTCGTAGAAGGCGGCACCGGAACGGTGACCGGCAGAAAAGCTGCGTTCGAATTCTCAGGATACGCGGCCTGTTGTGCTTCGCGGGCAGGGAAGGACTGCCTACTGTGTTCGGTGGGGCGGGACTCACGTCACGAGGAGACGCGCGTTGAGCAAGTTCACCGAGGAAATGTTCGAGACCGCGAGCACCAGCAAGCGAGGTCTGGTCACCGGCGAGCCCGACGAGGCGCTGCGACAGTCGTGGGGCGACATCCACGAGCAGGCGCGTCGGATGGCAGGTGCCTTGGCCGACGCGGGCGTCGGGCACGGTGATGCGATCGGCATCCTGGCCGGTCAGCCGGTGGACATCGCTCCCGCGTGCCAGGCGACGTGGATGCGTGGGGCATCGGTGACGATGCTGCATCAGCCGACCCCGCGGACCGACCTCGCCGTATGGGGCACGGACACCGAGACCGTCGTGACGATGATCGAGGCCAAGGCGGTGATACTCGGAGCACCGTTCGACATCGCCGCCCCGGTGCTCGAGGAGCGCGGTATCACCGTGTTGAAGATCGAGGACATGAAGACCGGTCGCGATATCGACCCGGTGCCGACTGCCGAGTCCGATATCGCGTTGCAGCAGCTCACGTCCGGATCGACCGGGTCGCCGAAGGCGGTGCGGATCACGCACGAGAACTTCTACGTCAACGCGTACGCCATGATCGACCGCATCGAGTTCGACGTCGAGTCCGACGTGATGGTCAGTTGGCTGCCGCTGTTCCACGACATGGGGATGGTGGGTTTTCTCTCGGTGCCGATGCAGGTCGGTGCCGAGGTCGTCAGCATCACTCCGCTGGACTTCCTCCGCTCGCCGTTGCTGTGGGCCAAACTCATTCACAAGTACCGCGGAACCGTCACGGCAGCACCGAACTTCGCGTACTCACTGCTCGCTCGTCGCTTACGTCAGGCCGAGGACGATCTGGACCTGGATCTGTCGACGCTGCGCTACGCCTGGAACGGGGCCGAGCCGGTCGATCCGGACACGATGATCGCCCTCGCAGATGCAGGTGCCCGGTACAAACTGAACCCGTCGGCGCTCGCCCCGGTGTACGGCATGGCGGAAACGACTCTGGCAGTATCGATTCCGGATCCCGATCGCGGTCAGGTGATCGACGTCGTCGACGCGGATCTGCTCGAGACTCTGGGCCGCGCAGTTCCGGCCAGCCGCGGCAACACCCGATCCCTGGCCACGCTCGGCAAATTCGTGCCGGGGCTCGAAGGGCGTGTCGTCGACAAGGAGGGGCAGGTGCTCACCGCCCGCGGTGTCGGCATCATCGAGGTGCGAGGCAAGGCCGTCACCCCCGGGTACATCACCGTCGAGGGGCCGGTCTCGCCGCTCGACGCCGACGGCTGGCTCGACACGGGCGACGTCGGCTACATCACCGAGGAAGACTTGGTGGTCGTCTGCGGACGCATCAAGGACGTCATCATCATGGGCGGCCGCAATATCTATCCCACCGACATCGAGCGGGCGGCGGGAACCGTCGCAGGGGTGCGGCCCGGCAACGCCGTCGCCATCCGGCTCGATGCAGGCGACAAGCGTGAAAGCTTCGCTGTAGCAGTCGAAACCAACGATATCGACAAGCCGGACGAGGTCAAACGCATCGAGCGCGAGGTGATCCACGCCGTGCATTCGGAGGTGGGGGTGCGGCCGCGAACCGTTGCGGTACTGGGACCGGGCAGCATTCCGAAGACGTCGAGCGGCAAGTTGCGGCGGGCCAATTCGGCGTCGCTGCTGAGCTGAGCTGAGCCGGGACCTCACACCCTTTTTGTGGGGTGCGCGCGTGCGCTCGGCAGCGAGAACGGGCGCGCACCTCGTAACAGGGGCGCTCGGTTCAGCGCGGGTGCACGCTGTTCTGTGCTGACTCGAGCCCGGCCGAGAGCAGAAGTTCGGCGGCGTCCGCTGCCTCTTCGACGACGACGCCGAGGTCCTTGCGTTCGGCGGCCGAGAAGGGCTTGAGCACGAACGACGCCGGATCCATCCGTCCGGGTGGGCGTCCGACGCCGACGCGCACCCGAAGATAGTCCTTGGTGCTCAGATGTTGGGAGATCGAGCGGAGCCCGTTGTGGCCGCCCTCGCCGCCGCCGAGTTTGAGTCGTAGAGCGCCGAAATCGATGTCCAGTTCGTCGTGCACAACGACGATGTTCGCCGCGTCGACGGAGAAGAACCGAGCCAAGGCCGCCACCGGCTGGCCGGACAGGTTCATGAACGTGCGCGGTTTGGCGATGACCACCGAACGTCGACCCAGACGTGCCTGCACTATGTCGGAATTGGATTTCTTGTGCGAGGAGAACGCCGAGCCGACGCGTCCGGCCAGAGCGTCGGCGACCATGAAACCGACGTTGTGGCGGGTCTTTTCGTACTGCGGGCCGGGATTGCCGAGGCCGACGATCAAGGCCGGCGCTTCGAGGTCAACACTCACGTTCGTCATTGTCTCATCACGTCTTCGAAACGAACGACGCGCTGCACCCGGGTGTGGGAGCAGCGCGTCGTACGCGGTTCGTGGAGCGAGATCAGCTGTCGCTGTCCTTGCTGTCCTCGTCCGAATCCTCGTGGCTCTCGGCCTCTTCCTGAGTCTCGGCTTCGCCTTCCTCGGAAATCGGCTCGGTGCCTTCGCCGTCCGCCTCGAGCTCTTCCTCGGACGGTGCCTCGGTGACGTTGACGAGCAGCTGCTCGGGGTCGGAGATCAGGGTGACGCCGTCGGGCAGCTCGACGTCCTTTGCGTAGTACTGGGTGTCGATCTGGTTGTCCTCGACGGAGATGACGAAGTTCTCGGGGATCTCCAGCGCGTCGGCCTCGATCTCGATGTACGTGGCGTCGGTGACGACCAGGGTGCCCGGTGCGGCATCGCCTTCGACGATGACGTTGACCTCGACGGTGACGCGCTCGCCCTTCTTCAGGACGAGGAGGTCGGCGTGCTCGATGCTGCGACGGATCGGGTGCACGACGATCGACTTGGTGAGGGCCAGCTGCGACTTGCCGGCGATGTCGAGGGTCAGCACGGCGTTGGTGCCGTCGTTACGCAGCACGGCTGCGAACGCGCGAGCGTCCAGTGCGAGGTGCTGGGGATCGGTGGCGTGTCCGTAGAGGACAGCGGGAACGAGGCCGTCGCGACGTGCACGGCGAGCAGCGCCCTTGCCGAATTCGGTGCGGACCTGAGCGGTGAGATTGTTTACCTTCGATGCCATGGTGCTACATGCTCCTGATAACTGTGATCTGTGGTTCGTGCGGCGTACTTCGTCGGGCGGTCAAGCTCGTCGGGGCGGACACGAACGAGCGCGGCCAACGGGGCCGAGCCGCGTCGATAACGGTGGATCCTGAAATCGTGGATCTACCCTCGCCGAGACAACCTGGAAGACAATACACGACCACGTCATATGCACGGAAGTTCGGCCCTGCTACGAACGTGCGTGCACGTCGAGCGCGGCGAGCAACTCGGCAGCGATGCCACGCGCGACGGTGATCGCGTCATCACGGCCGCCGGCGGTTCCCATCACCACCGCTCCCTCGTGCAGCACCGACAATCGTGTTCCCAGTTGGTCGGCGTCGGCGTAGCCGGCATCGGCGGCCAGACGCGCGAACTGCGTTCTGGTCCACTCTTTTTCGGCCTCGATGATCTCGAGGACCGGGCTGTCGGTACCGCCGAACTCGGCGAAGGCGTTGACGAATCCACAGCCGCGATGGTTGTCGCGCATCCATGATTCGAGCGCGTCGTACACCCCGAGAATTCGGGCGTCGCCGGGAGCGAGGGATTCGACATAATTGCTGACGTGCTCGCACCACAGGCCGAAACGGCGAGTGAGGTAGCGCTGCACCAGACCGTCCTTGGAGCCGAAGCGGTCGTACAGGGTCTTCTTGGTGGTGCCCGCTTCCTCGGCGATGAGGTCGACGCCGACGGCCCGGATCCCGCGGGCGTAGAACAACTCGCTGGCGACGGTGAGGATGCGTTCTCCGGCGGGGGTCAAACGCTCGTCGAGCATGGTTACCTTCCATAAGCGCTGGTGAGAAGCAGGTGCACTGCGAGTATACAGACCTGTATGTTTACATCGCGTTCATGACATTACGCATCGACGTTCTGGCCGGCACAGCTCTGGTGGTGCTGTGGAGCTCAGGATTCATCGGAGCCGAACTCGGCACGGCCGAAGCTCCCGCCCACACCCTGTTGGCCTGGCGCTATGTAGCCGCTGCGGTGCTGTTGGTCGCCTGGTGCCGCTATCGACGACTGAAACCGAGCTGGCACGCAGTCCGAATCCATGCCGTTCTGGGCCTGTTCTGCCAATTCCTGTACCTCGGTGCCACCATCACGGGCATCGGTATGGGCGTGCCGCCGGGCGTCGCCGCGTTGATCGCCGCCCTGCAGCCACTGCTGGTTGCGCTCGCGTCGAGCAGAATCTTCGGTGAACGCGTAAGACCGATGCAGAGTCTGGGACTCGTCGTCGGCATCGCCGGGGTAGCGCTGGTCGTGGTGGGGGACATGTCCGGGGCCGGGCTCGGCTGGCCCGTCTACTTGCTACCGGCCGCAGGGATGCTGGCGCTGTCGATAGGAACGATCGGACAGAGAGTCCTGGCACCCAAGGAGCCGATTGCACTGTCGATGGCCATTCAATGCTCCTTCAGCGCACTCGGTTTCATGGCCTGGAGCGTGCTGGCCGGAGATGCCGCACCGCCGATGACGGTGGCGTTCGGGGCGGCCGTCGCATGGACCGTGGTGCTCTCGACATTCGGCGCATACGGCGCGTACCTGTTCGTCGTGCGTCGCAACGGTCCGACGCGTGCCAGCGTGCTGCTCTACCTGACACCGCCGACGACCATGATCTGGGCCTGGCTCATGTTCGGCGATGCGATCACCTGGATCGGAGTCGGTGGACTCGTGGTCTCAGCGGTCGGGGTGGCGGCCTATGTGAGCGGCAGTGCCACACGGAACGACCGGAGAGCCGGTCACTCACCGGCGAGCGCAGCGAGCATCGTGTCCAGCTCGGCGAAGGTGACGAAGTAGTGCGGAGAGGCGCGCACCACGGAATCGAGTCCCCGGCCCGCCATGTCCAGTTGTGTCGAGCTTCGGTAGCTCACTCGCACTGCCACGCGCCGGCGTGCGAGCCTGTCCCGGACAGCCTCGGGGCCCTCGTCGTCGACGGTGAACGAGACGATGCCGTTCTTGCGGTCGCCGAGGTCGTGCACGGTCACCCCGGGGATCTTTCGAAGCCCGGCGCGCAGATATTCGGCACGTTCGACGACGGCTTGTTCCACATTGTCCATACCGAGTTCGAGCAGGTAGTCGACGGCAGCACCGAGCGCGAGCCTGGCGGCGACGTCGCATTCCCAGAACTCGAAGCGGGTGGCGTCGTCGGCCATTCGGTAGGTGTTTCGGTCGACCCATTCCGCGCTGTGCAGGTCCAAGGCCGGCGGATGCAGCGTCGACGCCAATCCTGGACGCAGGTACAGAAATCCGGTTCCGCGTGGGCCGCGGAGCCATTTGCGTCCGGTGGCCGAGAGTGCGTCGACACCGAGTTCCTCGACGTCGACGCGCATCTGCCCGATGGACTGGCAGGCGTCCAGTAGCACCAGAGCGCCGTGCCGGTGAGCGAGATCGGCGACGGCTCGGGCGGGGTTGATCAGGCCACCGTTGGTGGGTGCGTGCACCACCGATACCAGCTTCACGCGATCGTCGAGCATGGTTGCCAACGCGTCGACGTCCATCTGTCCCGACTCGTCGCTGGGAATCACCTCGACGATCGCTCCAGTGACCTCGGCGCGATGCAGAGCCGCGATCGCGTTGCTGGCGTATTCCGCCTCGCCCAACAGGATTCGATCACCGGGGAAGAGCGGCACCGAGTAGAAGAAGTCGGTCCAGGCCCGTGTCGCGGAATCGCTCAGTGCGATGCTCGACGCCGGCGCTCCGATCAAGGTGCCGATCGAGGTCTTCACCGCGGCCAGGTCGTGCTGGCGTTCGGCTGCGGCCGAATATCCGCCGATGTCCGCTTCTCGACGCAGATGTGAGATCGCGGTCTCGAGGACGACGGTAGGAGGCAACGAGGAGCCGGCGCTGTCGAGAAACACCTGCTCCGACGCACCGGGGGTGTCGCGGCGGATGCGGTCCTGATCGAGCATCGGTCGTCCTTCCTGTCACGAACTCTCGGCATCAGGGTTGCACAATCGGTAGCCTCGTTTGCGACGCGGGATCACGGCGTTTTCGATCCCCGCAGCTGGGTACGTTCGGTAGCGAAGAACGTGGTGAGTGCGGAAAGAAGGAAAAGTGTCGTCCAACGAGAAGTCCCTCGAGCTGAGCAGTCGCCCAGCGGCCGAGGCGTACGTGTCGAAAGTGTGTTTCAAGCTGGGTCCACCGGCGCTGATCGGTGCCGAACTCGAGTGGCTCACCGCCTTCGACGACGGATCGCGTCCCAGTCTCTCTTCGCTGGCAACTGCGCTCGGTGATCACTCCCCGCGCAGTATCGCCCCAGATTCACCCGCCCTGACGTTGCCGGGCGGAAGTGCCGTCACCGTCGAACCCGGCGGCCAAGTCGAATTGTCCAGTTCGCCTTGTACATCCGTTTCCGATCTCGCAACCGTGCTCGACGCCGATGCCCGGATGCTGCGTGAGATGCTCCGTAACTCCGGCATCGATATCCTCGCCGTTCCGGCCGATACCGAGCGTGATCCCGAACGGCTGCTCGTGCTGCCGAGATACTGCGCGATGGAGAACCGGTTCACCACTATCGGGCCCTACGGCAAATTGATGATGTGCAACACTGCTGCCGCTCAGGTGAGCGTCGACGCCGGTCGTGATCGCGGCGAGGTCGCCGCGCGCTGGCGAATGCTGCACGCCATCGGCCCGGCGTTCGTGGCGGCGTTCGCTCGCTCCCCGGAGCTGAAGGGAGCTCCCGAAGGCGCGTGGGCGTCTCAGAGAATGCGAACGTGGCTCGAACTGGACTCCAGCAGAACGGATTCCAGCAGCCCCGCAGATGTGGCTACGGGAGACCCTGTGGCCGACTACGCGCGGTGGGCTCTCGACGTTCCGCTGCTCTGCATTCAGGGTGCCGCTGAGAATTGGGAAGCGCCTGTGGGTACGACGTTCGCGCAGTGGCTCGACGATCCTGACGTGGTCGGACGTGCGCCCACATACGGTGACCTCGACTATCACCTGACCACCCTGTTCCCTCGGGTGCGGGCCTGCGGTCACCTCGAGATCCGTTATCTCGACGCCCAACCGGCGGGGCAGTGGGTCATTCCTGCAGCGGCGTTCGGGGCGCTGTTGTCGACGCCGGAGCTGGTGTCTCGCGCTACCGAAATCGCAGCAGGGACGGCCGATCGCTGGCTCGACGCGGCGCGCCTCGGGCTCGGCGACGACGATCTCCGTTCGACTGCAGTCGAATTGCTTCTCCTCGCAGCCGAGTGCGGCGGTGAGTACGCCGACTACCTGTCTGCAGGTGCTCGCCGATGTCGAGCCGGCGAGCCCCCGAGTGAGTTCGATACGGCGTCCCCGGATTTTCGAAACCGAAAGGAATCGGTGTGAGCGCCGAACAGCTCAGGAACAAGATCGAAACGGTCCTCACCCGCAGTCGCGCCCGCAGTGCAGCGCTCACCGACTGCGTGGACGAAACCGAACTGATGGCGCAACATTCGCCGCTGATGAGCCCGTTGGTCTGGGATCTCGCGCACATCGGAAGTCAGGAAGAACTCTGGCTGGTTCGCGATGTGGGTGGTCGGGACCCTGTGCGACCCGACATCGACGAGTTGTACGACGCGTTCAAGCACACTCGGTCGTCGCGCACCTCACTTCCGTTGCTCACCCCGGAGGAAGCGCGCGTCTACGTGCAGACCGTGCGCGACAAGGCCTGGGACGTGCTGGACCGCAGTACGTTCGAGGGTAGGCCGGTCGAGAAGCACGGATTCGCATTCGGCATGATCGCGCAGCACGAGCAGCAACACGACGAGACCATGCTCGCGACACACCAGTTGCGCTCCGGGCCCGCCGTTCTGGCGGCCCCGGCACCGCCTGCGTCGTCGGCACCGGTGATGGGTGAGGCCGTCATCGCCGGTGGATCGTTCTCGATGGGCACCTCGCTCGATCCGTGGGCACTGGACAACGAGCGGCCGGCCCACCCGGTGCACGTGCCGACATTTGCGATCGACCGAGCCCCGATCACCAACGCGCAGTTCATCGACTTCATCACCGACGGCGGTTACGAGCGTCCGGAGTTGTGGACCGAGAAGGGGTGGGCGCATCGCGTCGACGCCCAGCTCACCGCCCCGCAATTCTGGGAACGCGATTCCGACGGCACGTGGTGGCGTCGGAGCTTCGGGGTTCGCCGACCGGTGCGTCCGCAGCAGCCCGTGGTGCACGTGTGCTGGTTCGAGGCCGACGCCTACGCCCGCTGGGCGGGCAAGCGCCTGCCGACGGAGGCCGAGTGGGAGAAGGCAGCGCGCTTCGATGCCGAGACCCGTAGCAGCCGCGCCTATCCGTGGGGCGACGCCGAACCCACTGCAGCGCACGCCAATCTGAACCAGCGGCACCTCGAACCGGCCGATGTCGGTGCCTATCCGCAAGGGGCGTCCCCGGCCGGGGTGCATCAGTTGATCGGCGACGTGTGGGAATGGACCTCGTCGGACTTCGAGCCCTATCCGGGATTCGAGGCCTTCCCGTACGCCGAATACTCCGAGGTGTTCTTGCGGGGCGACTACAAGGTGTTGCGCGGCGGTTCGTTCGGCACCGACGAGGTGGCGTGTAGGGGTACTTTCCGCAACTGGGACCATCCGATCCGCCGGCAGATCTTCAGTGGGTTCCGGTTGGCCCGCGACGTCGAGCACAGCTGAATGTGCCGTCATCTGGGATATCTGGGAGCGTCCACCTCGGTTGGGTCATTGTTGACTCGGGGGCCCAATTCGCTACGCACTCAATCGTTCGCGCCGAAGGACATGCGCGCCGGCGGCACCATCAATGCCGACGGGTTCGGTGTTGCATGGTGGGACGAGCAGACCGTTCGCAGCTACCGCAACCCGATGCCCATCTGGACCGACCCCGCAGTCGATGATGCGCTGCCGCAAGTGCAGTCGACGTCGGTGATCGCGGCAGTGCGATCGGCCACGGTGGGGATGCCGGTCGAACGCAGCGCCTGCGCCCCGTTCACCGACGATCATTGGGCCTTCAGTCACAACGGCGTCGTGTTCGGCTGGCCGGACACGGTGGCCGAGTTGTGGTCCCGGGTGTCACCGGTCGACGCGCTGATGCTGCCGGCCCCGACCGATGCGGCAGCGCTGTGGATCGTGTTGCGCCACCTGCTGCGCACGCTCGATCCGGAGTCGGCACTGCGCACGCTCGTGAGCGAGGTTCTCGCTACCTCGCCCAAGGCCCGCCTGAACTTTCTGCTCTCGGATGGCACCAGCATGTATGCCACTGCTGTTCATCACTCGTTGTCGGTACTGCAGGCCGAGGATTCGGTCACTATCGCGTCCGAACCCACCGATGACGACTCCGACTGGACGCCCATCGACGATCGAAGTCTGATCGTCGCCACAGCGTCGACATTCACCGTTTCCCATCTCGACGAACAGGAGCACACATGAGCACGGTCGAGGTACACCTCGCAGACACTGCACTGGTGGACGAATTACGCAAGGACGTGCGGGACGGATTGACGTCCGAACCGAAGTGGCTCTCGCCCAAGTACTTCTACGACGCTCTGGGGAGTGAGTTGTTCGAGCAGATCACCGTGCTGCCGGAGTACTACCCGACGCGAACCGAGCGGGCACTGATCGAGGAGCATGCTCTCGATATCGCCGAGGCCACCGAATCGTCGATGTTGATCGAGTTGGGCTCCGGCTCCTCGGAGAAGACGAAGATCCTGCTCGCGGCCGGGGTCGAGCACGGTTCCTTGAAAACGTATGTACCGCAGGATGTTTCCAGTACAGCGCTCGAGGGTGCCGTCGAGCAACTCTCGCAGGAGTTTCCCGCGCTGGAACTGCACGGCATCGTCAGCGATTTCACCGACACTCTGCACAATCTTCCCTCGGGTACGGGTCGGACCATCGCCTTCCTCGGTGGAACTCTGGGCAACCTGATCCCGCAGGAGCGTGAGGAATTCCTGGCGGCGGTAGCCGACGCTCTCGACCCCGGCGAGTTCTTGCTGCTCGGAGTGGGATTGGTCATCGATCCGGACGTCCTCGTCCCCGCATACGACGACGCGGCCGGAGTGACGGCGAAGTTCAACCGAAATGTGTTGTCGGTGCTCAATTCTCGTCTCGGTGCAGACTTCGACCCCGACGCCTTCGAGCATGTGGCTCTATGGAACGCCGAAGACGAGTGGATCGAAATGCGGCTGCGCGCCACCACTGCGCAGGACGTCTACCTGAAGGACCTCGATCTGCACGTGCACTTCGAGGCCGGCGAGGATCTGCGAACGGAGATCTCCGCGAAGTTCCGTCCCGACGGCATCACCGCCGAGCTGAAGGTTGCGGGCTTCGACGTCCAGCATCTCTGGTCCGACGAGCAGTCACGCTTCGCGCTGATTCTTGCCGGACGGGTCTGAGCGTCAGAGCGGGCACCGTTGCACACTACGTTCGCCGATCGACGGAATCCCGTCGATCGGCGTCGATAGCGTGCAACCCTGCCCGCTTCGCCGCGTATTCACGGGAGTCGACGGCCCGTTGCGGCAATCGACTTCCGGCGACGACGCACCACCGTGATGATCTCGTCCACGACGCGATCGAGTTCGGCAAGCGCTGTCGCCGCCGAGTATCGCAGCACCAACCAACCGTCGAGTACCAACTCGTTCTGCCGTCGACGATCGTTGTTGAACGTTGCGGGATCAGTGTGAAACTCTCGGCCATCGATTTCGACGATGACTCGTGCCCGAAAGTCCACCAGGTCGCCGTAGAACTTACCTACGCGCGCATTGATCTCCATTGCGAAGTGCCGAGCTTTCAACGCTCGCGCCACCAGCCGTTCCGGCTCGGAGAGAGTTCTCGGGCAACAGGTTCGAAGCTGCTTGCGCACTGCAGCCATCCCGTCCATGCCCTTTGCCGTGCCACACAGTTCAGCGACCCGACGCCACGGCAGATGACTGTCTATGGCGTTGTCGAAGAACTTTTCGAGATCGGGCGTCGACAGACAGGTCGCGACATCGACGAACGTTTGCTCCAGTGACACCACGCGCATGCCGCGTCGTGTGGTGATGTCGCCGAGAACTCGGCGGTGAACGCGGATCCAGGGCACCGACCTCGACTGGCCGGTCGGACCGACAGTGACTTCCACCAGACGTGGTTCGTACTGAATCAGTCCCCACAACCAGGCCGCACTTTCGTGACTCAGTGCGGCCTCCGGTCTCCACAGGGTGGCCCCGAGGCACAGTCCGAAATAGTCCGGCTTCTCCGTCGCGTAGACCTTCGGCAGCAGTCGCACCAGCTCACCCGACTGCGACCGCCTCGAAATTGTGCTGGTGCTGATTCCCTGCGCCAGCAATTGCTGCACTGTGTAAACCCCCATTGCTACACCGTTGCGGCTGACGAGCCCGCGCAACAGTGGCAATTTCGCAATTGTGGATAACTCGACGACGTTATCCACAGGACTGCCCTACGGAGCGGGCACCGGTGCACACTACGTTCGCCGATCGACGGTATTGAAGTCGATCGGCGTCGGTAGCGTGCAACCCTGCCCCGCGCGAAGCCTCGAGATCAGGCGTCCGCCAACGCGAGTACCGGTGAAATTTGATTGGCACGTCGCGCCGGGGTCAACGATGCACCGAGGGCGAGGAGTCCACCGCACAACACTGTTCCGACTATGACCGCCCACGGCAGGGTCGGTGCGGTGAGCCCGCGGGAATCGAGCGAGCCCAGCAGTGATTGTGCTGCGGCCCAGCCGTACACGATGCCCAGGATCAGGCCGAAGCCCATGGACGCGATCACCATCTGCGTACTTTCCGAGACGATCATTGCTCGAATCTGCTTGCGCGTGAATCCGAGTGCGCGCAGCAGGCCGATCTCACGGGTGCGCTGCAGAATGCTCAGCAGCAGGTTGTTCGCCATGCCGACCGCCGCGATGACGGCCGAGAAGCCGATGAGTCCGGTCATGATGCCCACTGTCACGGTGAGGACCTGGCCGACGGTGGCCTCGTCGTATTCGGTGACGAGCATCGTCCGGTAGCTGTACATCGCGACCGCGAACGTGGTCACCAACGTCACCCCGATCAGCAGGCCCACCGCGGTGCGGGTGCTGCGATCCGGGTAGCGAATCGCGTTGGCGGAGGCCAACCGTGCTGCAGGGCTGCGGCCCGACATCCTGCCCACCAGTCGTAGCGTCGCGGGCAGGATGCGATACGCCCCGACCATGACTCCGGTGAACGACGCCACACCGCCGAGGAACGCCACCATGAGGCCGCCCGGGTTCACCATCCCGATCAGGACTCCGAGACCCAGCAGAATCACTCCGCCGGCGACGAGCACTATCGACAGAGCAGTGCGGACACGACGCGAGCGCGGGGCCTCCACTCCCGTGTCGACGGCACCTCCGGTTGCCTGAACGGGTGTGACGTCCAGAACTTTGCGGGATCCCACGTACGACGCGACGGTGGTGGTCAGCACCACGATCACCACCGGCAGAACGACCAACGGTTGCACGGAGGTGTACTGCGCATCCGGCAACTGACCGGCCGAGACCGCAACGGCGCGGGCCAGATGACTCGCCCCGACGCCGAGAACCATTCCGATTGCGCCACCGAACAATCCGACGACGAAGCCCTCCCGCGCCACCGACCGACGCAGGTCACGAGAGCGGGCTCCCAGCAGCCGCAGGAGGGCGATGGTGCGGGTGCGGCCCGCGACGATCGTGGCAAACGTGTTGGAAGTGACCACCGCCGCCACGCACAACGAGACGCCGATGAACACCAACGCCACGCTGTAGAGCGCGTTGGTGGCGGCACTGTCGCCGAGCCGATCGCCGAAGATGTCGACGAGAAACGCCGTCGCCTGAATCAACACGACACCGAAGAACGACGCGAGCGACGTCACCAGGATGCTGGCACCGTGCTCTTTCGACGCCTGAGCAGAAGTCAGTGCACTCATCGGACTGCACCTTCCATTCCCAGCATGTAGCTCGAAATCTGCTCCGGGCTCGAACGTCCCAGTTCGTTCACGATTCGGCCGTCGGCGAGGAAGACGATGCGATCGGCGTAGCCGGCCGCGATCGGATCGTGGGTGACCATGACGATCGACTGCCCGTACTCGCGCACCGCTGCGGCGAGGAGCCCGAGAACCTCACGGCCGGAGCGGGAATCGAGGTTTCCGGTGGGCTCGTCGGCAAAGATGAGGTGCGGCCGGGTACCCAGCGCTCGGGCGATGGCCACTCGCTGCTGCTGCCCACCCGATAGCTGATGTGGACGGTGGTTCACTCGGCCACGCAGTCCGAGAGTGTCGATCAGCTGCTCGATCCAGGCCCGCTCCTGTTCACTGGGCGCGCGGCCGTCGAGCTCGAAGGGCAGCAGGATGTTGCCCCGAACATCGAGTGTGGGAACGAGGTTGAAGGACTGGAAGATGAAGCCGACCTGCTTGCGCCGCAACGTCGTCAGAGCGTCGTCGTTCGCCGAGGTGATGTCCGCACCGGCCAGCATCAGATGACCCGAGCTGGCGCTGTCCAATCCCGCCATCACGTGCATGAGCGTCGATTTGCCGGAGCCGGACGGGCCCATGATGGCGGTGAATTGGCCGCTGTGAATGTCGAGCGATACGTTGTCGAGCGCACTCACCGGATTGGACGAGTCGCCGAAATGCTTGCTGACCTGGTGTGCTCTGGCAACCAGGGGAACTGTTGTCGTCATGCCCGCAACGCTATGAATCTGCCGAGCCGAAATAGTCAGGCGCGAGTATTCGCCTCGTACATCTACAGGATGACTTCGGCGTCAGTCCCCAGTGAGCCCGTGCTCGAATGCGTAGACCACCAGCTGCACTCGATCGCGCAGGTGGAGCTTGGCGAAGATGCGGCTGATGTGGGTCTTCACCGTGGCCTCGCTCAAGTACTCCAGCTCGGCGATCTCGGAGTTGCTCAACCCTCGGGCTGTGAGCCGGAAGAGCTCCTTCTCCCGCGCAGTGAGTGTCTCGAACGCCGCCGGCACCGTCGGAACCGGAGGCGTAGGAGTGAAGTGGGCCAGCAACCCGGTCGTCGCGGACGCGGCGATCACCGAGTTTCCGGCATGAACCGTGCGGATCGCGGCGAGCAGAAACTCCGGATCCGCGTCTTTGAGTACGAATCCGCTTGCCCCCGAACGGATGGCCCGCGCTGCGCTCTCGTCCAGATCGAACGTCGTGAGCACCAGAATGCGGGGAGGATTCCCGGAGGCCGCCAGAATCTGCTCGGTGGCGGCGATACCGTCGAGCACCGGCATGCGGATATCCATCAGCATCACGTCGGGAGTCGCCGACGCGGCGAGGTCGACGGCTTCTCGTCCGTTGCCCGCCTCCCCGACGAATTCCAGATCGGTCTGCGAGGAGATGAGCATGCGAATGCCCGCTCGGAACAGCTGCTGATCGTCTACCAACGCAACTTTGATGCGATCGGAACTCACGTGGTGCCCTTCGTCGAGGGGGTGGCGGCAGGCAACCACGCCGATACGGTCCACGAGGAGCCGTCGCTGGTCGCAGTGCACGTGCCGCCGGACAGACTGGCGCGTTCTTTCATGCCGGCCACTCCATGACCGGAAGATTCCGCAGCGGGGCGTCCTGGATCCACGCTGTTGCGTACCGTCAGTTCGACGCCGGCAGAATCGGATTCGATGGCGACGGTCACCGGTTCGTTCGGATTGCCGTGGCGCAGCGCGTTGGTCAGCGATTCCTGCGCGATGCGATACAGCGCCAAATATGCTCCGGCACCCAACGACATCTCCCCGGTGCCGATCGAGGAATCGATGTTCAGGCCGGTGGCGCGCATCTGGTCGAACAGGCGCTCGAGATCACCCGGGCCGGGGGTCGGTAGATCGCCTTGGCTGTGGCGGAGTTGCCCCAGCAGCACTCGAACGTCGGAGAGTGCCTCGCGGGCAGTGTCGGAGATCGTCGTCAGTGCGGTGTCCACGGCGGCTGGGTCCACGGCACGCACGTAGCGCGCTCCGTCGGCCTGAGCGATCACCACGGCGAGGGAATGCGCCACGATGTCGTGCATATCCCGCGCAATTCGGTTGCGTTCCTGCTCGATTGCCACCTCTTGCTCGGCTCGCGCCTGGTACACCTCGGCGAGCTCGCGCGCGTGCGCGGATTCGATGGCGGTTCGCCGCGCATAGGCCAGTCGACCGAGAGCCCAGGACAGCCCGAGCATCGCCCACAGTGCCGCGAGCATCACGGCGAACTGAGCCAGGCCCGGCCCTTCGAACCCTTGGTCGCTGGGCGGGCCGAACGGGTTACCGTTGACGTAGACCAGGTACAACGCCGCGATCACCCCGCCGACGACGGCAGAAACAAGGCCGAGTCGTCGAACCACGTTGTCGCCGTAGGCAGCCGAGCAGTACAGAATTGCGAAGATTGCCGCATTTGCCGACAGGGGCAGCACTCCGCCGACCATCTGTACGACGGCCAGTACCCAGGCGAGCGCCAAGGACCATCGTGGTGATCGACGCCGGATGGCCAAGGCAACGCCGAACCCGACCAGAACGCCTGCACCGGCGGTACCGGCGACCCCGTTCAGAGTGGACGCGAGCAGCAGCAGGACGAAGACGACCGCATAGGTGACATCGAGCACCAGCCGTGAGATCGAACGCTTGCGCAGCACTCGATCAGACTACGTGGATCAGTTGGTGCGGCGACGAGCCTTCTCGAGCGCGGCCAATGTCGTCAGCACGGTGGTCCGCTGACGTTCCAGATCTTTCATGCGAGCGCGCGCGGGCAGGCCCTGTACACCGTCGAGCGCGCTGATCTGCTCGTCGACGGAGGTGAGTTGGCCGAGCAACTTCTCCACGCGGGACTGCAATTCGATCGCATCGATTCCGGTGACGCCGGCCTGCGACTTCTTCGTCGGTGCCTTCGCCGGGGCGGACGTCGATGACGGAGACGCCGGAGCGTTCACCGCGGCAGCGGCCCTGGGACGCAACGCCTTGCGCACGGCCGCCGGGTCGGGGAGCTTCTCGAGCCGGATGCGGTTGAGAACCTCGCGCGCATCGCGGGCGGTGACGCGGTACTCGCGCTCTTCGTCGTCCTCGGATGCCAGGGTTCCGCCCAGAGGCCGCAGACCGTACATACCGATGAAGTGCTTGGCCTCGTCGATGACGGCTTCCTTCTCGCGGCACAGGCCGCAGCGCGGCTCGTTGCGGAAGGTTTCGACACTGTCGGTGCTGCCGCACCAGACGCACCCGCCCGGCGTCCATCGAGCAATTCTGACGGTAGTAGTTCCAGCCGGGCCGTTGAGAGAGTGTGCGTCGATCACGACGAGTCATCTTAGGTGACAACGAAACCCGCCCCACACACCCCCGTCTTGCGAGCTGCATATTCCGGCCACGGACGTGACGTAGTTCATGCAGTACAGGTGGGGAGCGGGTGGAGCGGGCTTCGGATCGAGCAAAACAGACTAGCTGTTACGCGCTGCCGTTGAACAAGCTTGTGACGGAGCCGTTTTCGAAGACCTCGCGGATGGTGCGAGCCAGCAGGGGTGCGATCGAGAGTTCGGTGAGCGTGTCGAAGCGCTTCTCGTCGCTGATCGGCAGGGTGTTGGTGACGACGACTTCCTTGGCACCGCAGTTGGCGAGGCGCTCGGCAGCCGGGTCGGACAGGACGCCGTGAGTGGCGGCGATGACGACGTCGCCCGCTCCGGCTTCCTTGAGGACCTTGACGGCTCCCGCGATGGTGCCACCGGTGTCGATCATGTCGTCGATGAGAATGCACGTGCGGCCTTCGACCTCGCCGACAACGCGGTTGGACTTGACCTGGTTCGGCACCAACGGATCACGTGTCTTGTGGATGAAGGCCAGCGGTGCGCCGCCGAAGGAGTCGGCCCACTTCTCGGCGACGCGGACGCGGCCGGAGTCGGGGGAGACGACGGTGATGTGTTCGAGGCTGTACTTGCCGCGGATGTGATCGGCGAGCTGGCTGTGCGCGTGCATGTGATCGACGGGGCCGTCGAAGAAGCCCTGGATCTGATCGGTGTGCAAATCGACGGTGATGATGCGGTCGGCACCTGCGGTCTTGAGCAGATCGGCGACGAGGCGCGCGGAGATGGGCTCACGGCCGCGGTGCTTCTTGTCCTGGCGGGCGTACGGGTAGAACGGGAGGATCGCGGTGATGCGCTTGGCCGATCCACGCTTGAGGGCGTCGATCATGATGAGCTGTTCCATCAGCCAGGTGTTGAGCGGGAACGGGTGCGACTGCAGCACGAATGCGTCCGATCCGCGGACCGACTCCTCGAAGCGCACGAAGATCTCGCCGTTGGCGAAGTCACGTGCCGTCTGCGGGGTGATCTCGATTCCGAGCTCCTTCGCGACCTGCTCGGCCAACTCCGGATGTGCTCGACCAGAGAACAACATCAGGTTCTTCTGGTTGTCGATCCAATTGGGGGTGCTCACTACTGTTCGCCGTCCTTTTGTTCGTGCCGATCACGATCTGCGAGCGCCGCTGCCTGCGCAGCTTCGGTTCCGGGCCTGTTGTCGATGACCCAGCCTTCGATATTGCGTTGCTTACCGCCGGAGACGGCCAGTGCGCCGGGAGGAACATCGTCCCGAACCACCGTTCCTGCACCGGTGTAAGCGCCGTCGCCCACGTGAACGGGAGCGACGAACGTCGAGTCGGAACCGGTCCGTACATGGGATCCGATTTCCGTGCGGCTCTTGTTGACACCGTCGTAGTTGGCGAAGACGTTGGAGCAACCGATGTTGCTGTATTCGCCGATCGTGGCATCGCCGACGTACGTGAGGTGCGGGACCTTGGTGTGATTGCCGATCGTCGCGTTCTTCGTCTCGACGTAGGCACCGAGCTTGCCGCCGGTGCCCAGGACAGTGCCGGGACGCAGATAGGTGAACGGCCCGACCGTCGCATCGGGTCCGATGACGGTCTGCTCGGCGTGAGTGCGGACCACCGACGCGCGTTCGCCGATCTCGACGTCACGCAGGGTCGAGTCCGGTCCGACGACCGCGTCGTCGGCGATGTGCGTCTTGCCGTGGAGTTGGACGCCGGGTTCGATGCGCACGTCCGCGCCCAGGGTGACGTCGATGTCGATCCAGGTGGTCGCCGGATCGACGACGGTGACGCCTGCGCGCATGTGCCGCTCGATGATGTGGCGATTGAGCACAGACGTGACGTGCGCCAGTTGAACGCGATCGTTGACCCCCACCACCAGGTCCGGATCGGCCAGCTGGGTGCCGTACACGGCTTTGCCGTCGGCCTTGCTGATCTTGACGACGTCGGTCAGGTACAGCTCGTGTTGGGCATTGGCGGTGCTGAGCTTGCCCAGTGCCGTGCGTAGCGCGACGGCGTCGAATGCGTAGACGCCGGAGTTGACCTCGCCGATCAATACCTGCTCGGGGGATGCGTCGGCGTGCTCGACGATCTCGGCGACCTCGCCGTCGTCCGTGCGCACGATGCGGCCGTAACCGTTGGCGTCCGCGGGGAGGAAGGTCAGTACCGTCGCCGCCGCCGGGCGAGGAGCGCTGAGGTGCTCGTCGAGCAGCGCTTTGAGGGTGTGACCGTCCAGGAGAGGTACGTCGGCCGCGGTGACGAGGATCGTGCCCTCGAAGTCGTCCGGAAGCGCGGCCAATCCGCACTGCACCGCATGTCCGGTACCCAACTGCTGATCCTGAACGGCGGTATGGATGGTGCGGCCGAGGGTGGCTGCAAGATCGTGCACGGCGGCCGACACTCGTTCGCGATCGTGTCCGACGACGGTCACCAGGTGGTCGGGTCCGAGGTCGGCGGCCGCGTGCAGGGCGTGCGCGAGCATCGTGCGACCGGCCAGGGGGTGCAGAACCTTCGGAGTCTTGGACCGCATTCGGGTACCTGCACCCGCAGCGAGAACGACCACGGCGGTCTGCACAGGCATTGAGCTCCTCGGGGCGATGACGCGAAACGGTAATGCACGAATGGTCTTGCTCGCTCCGCCGCCAGGACTCGAACCTGAACTATCTGAACCAAAATCAGAGGTGCTGCCATTACACCACGGCGGATAATCGACCAGCAGTGACGACAGTGGCCTACGAATCGAACGACGCCTTCGTTAGCCGCTGCGCTCCCACTGAGCGCAACGATCCTCGCATGAGAGGCAGTGGTGAGTCGAACCGCGACTCATAACAGACCGGTCAGGTCGTTCCTGCACGGGTGCGAACTGGATAGATCGGGCATCGCTAGGGTGAGGTGGTCGCCGACTCCGGCGTCAGGACGCGCACGGTCGGTCAACGGAAGCGGTTTCCATGTCAGCCTCGGAGCAAGAACGCTCACCCCGGATTCGGATGACCGGGACTCAACGTCGCGAGCAGTTGATCGAGGTGGGACGGACCCTGTTCGCCGAACGGGGCTACGAGGCCGCGTCCGTCGAGGAGATCGCCGGACGCGCCAGTGTGTCCAAGCCGGTGGTGTACGAACACTTCGGCGGTAAAGAAGGCCTTTATGCCGTCATCGTCGATCGTGAGATGTCGACGTTGATGGGCATGATCACCAAATCCTTGGACCTCAATCGGTCGCGCATTCGCGTCGAACGTGTGGCGCTCGCGCTGTTGACGTACATCGAGGACCGGACCGACGGTTTCCGCATTCTCGTTCGCGATTCTCCTGCCTCTGCCGAGGACGGAAAGTACTCGTCCCTGCTCAACGAGGCCATCGGACGCGTCGGACACATGCTGGCCGGAGACTTTTCGCGCCGTGGCCTCCATCCCGAGTTCGCCCCGATGTACGCCCAGGCTCTGGTCGGAATGGTGTCGATGACGGCGCAGTGGTGGCTGGACGTGCGCACTCCGTCCAAAGAGGTGGTGGCCGCGCACGTGGTCAACCTGTGCTGGAACGGGCTGACGAATCTGGAGGCCGACCCTCGATTGACCGAGGAATGAGGACCCGTTCGCTCTCTTCGCGAGGAAAGAGGGGGTATCGTCCCCTTTGTCGTACGTGAGAGCTCCGTCACTCGCGGCGTGGTGCTCAATCGAACCGATGATGTTGACATGAGACGTGAAGCCGCTCAGTGGTACCGTTCGGGCGTAATTTGCGCGGTGGCAGTACAGAATTGCGAAGGCGGATCCTATGGTCAGGCAGGCCCGCGCTGAAATAACTCGCGACACCGTGCTCGCGGGCGCAGCAAATGTATTCCTGCGCCTCGGGTACGCGAACGCGAGCCTCAGCGAGATCATCTCTCAGTCTCAGGTCACCAAAGGTGCGCTGTACTTCCATTTCGGCTCCAAGGAAGAACTGGCACGCGCGGTCATCGACGAGGGCAACGCCCGTCTGACCACGGCCTGCTCGCAGTTCAACGACGGCCGCATTCCCGCCCTCGAAGCGGCGATCGGCATCTCCTACATCGTCGTCGACCTGTCGGTCAGCGATCCCATGGTCTCGGCCATGCTGCGCCTGAGCCATCAGATCGGTGACTACCGGGGCACCGAGGGCAACGTCATGGCCGGGTGGAGCGAGTCGTTCGACAGACTTGCCGCCAAGGCCATCGCGCAGGGCGACATCGACCCCAACTCGGACTCGAAGACCATCGGTTCGCTCGTGCTCGAGATCCTCACCGGTGTCCACATGGTTGCGGTCGCCACCTCCACCACCGAAGAGCTGCCTTCTCGCATGGAGCGCCTCTGGTATTACCTGCTGCCGGCGTTGGTTCCGGGCAACAAGCTGGACTATTTCCGCGAGTTCGCGGCTCGTCGGGTCATTCGCTTCGGCCCGTAATTCACGAGTTGCTCGCAACGAAGTCCGCTATATCGCGTCGCAGAAGATCCGGATATTCGCCGTTGACGGCGTGCGAGGCGTCGGGATAGAGCCGCACTGTGCCGTCGGGAAGCGCCCGTTCTGCCGTGGCAACGGCGTCTTCGGCATCGTGCATCACGGACTTTCCCGCGATAACGGCCAGTAGCGGCACGTCCAGTGCCGCGAGGCGTTCCTCGGTGATCCGAGTGGGCTGCGGCAGTTTCAGACTCATCGAGGCGCTGGGGTACTCCACGCCCGGACACACGCCGGAGCAGCGATGGCGGCCTCTGGCCGACATCATCGACGCATCCGTCCGTGCACGTGGGACGGACGATGTCGATTCACGAACCCTCGCCATCATCACCGGCGGCGCGATCGACGCGATCGTCAGCGAATGCCTGCACGACGCGGACTACGACTCGGCTGCTGCCGGCGAGTCACTTGCAGCGATGCTCGACGCAGCTCTGAGCTGAGCCGCGTGTCTCCCGCCCGCCGGGGTGTCGGCGTACTCCCATAGACTTGCCAGTGACTGTGCATGCGCAGCCGTCGCCTCGACTCGCTTGTAGGAGCATTGCTGTTGTCTTCCGATTCTCTGCCTGTCGTTTCGCCATCCGGGCCCGCCCCGATCGTTCCCGACGCGGCGCTGCAACTGTCGGGTCTGGCCAGCGTCGCGCTGACGGATTCGTCGATGGTGGCCGTTGCCGACGCGATCGGCACCGCCGAGCACACTCTCATCGGGCCCCACTCGGTCCGGCCCTTCGTCGCCGCTGCCATCGCGCAGCACACCCAGCTCCTGATCGTCACCGCCACAGGACGTGAAGCGGACGATCTGACGAACGAACTCGGCCAGATACTCGGCGACGGTGTCGTGATGTTCCCGTCCTGGGAGACACTGCCGCACGAACGCCTCTCGCCCAGCGCCGATACCGTCGGCAAGCGCCTCGACGTGCTCCGCAGGCTGGCTCGCCCCGACGACGCCGATTACGGCGACCCGATACGCGTCATCGTCACCACCGTGCGTTCGCTGGTACAGCCGATGGCACCGGGCCTCGGTGAGATCGAGCCCGTGACGCTGAAGGTCGGGCTGGACATCGACTTCGACGGGCTGATCCATCGTCTCGTCGAATTCGGCTACCTGCGTGTGGACATGGTGGGCAAGCGCGGCGAGTTCGCCGTCCGCGGCGGCATTCTCGACCTCTTCTCGCCGACGGCAGATCACCCGGTCCGCGTGGAGTTCTGGGGCGACGAGATCACCGAGCTTCGTGCTTTCGCCGTCTCCGACCAGCGGTCACTGCCCGACCACGAGGTCGAACTCGTCATCGCGCCGCCATGCCGGGAGCTGCTTCTCACCCAGGAGGTCCGCGACCGAGCTGCGGTGCTCGCGGCGGACAACGCCGGTGATACCGCACTGGTGGAGATGCTGGACAAGCTGTCCGCCGGAGTGCCCGTGGAGGGAATGGAAGCGCTGCTTCCGCTGCTGCAGCCGGGCGAATTGCAACTGCTCGCCGATACGCTCCCGGCAGGAACCCACGTACTGCTCTGCGACCCCGAGCGAATCCGCACGCGCGCAACGGATCTGGTCCGCACGGGACAGGAGTTCCTGGAAGCGTCGTGGACGGCCGCGTCGATCGGCGGAGCTGCGCCACTGGACACGTCGACCCTCGACACGTCCAGCCTCGAAGGTGCGTCCCTCGATCTCGGTGCCTCGGCGTATCGGTCTCTGCGGCAGGTTCGCGAGTCGGCTCAGGTGCACGGTCGGCCGTGGTGGACCATCAGCCCGCTGGCGTCCGGAAACGGTGAAGAAGTAGAACTCGCCGTCGATTCGGTCCCGGAGGTGCGAGGGTCCGAGGAAGCGCTGACGGCCTTGTTCGCGACACTGCGTGCGCATATCGCCACCGGGGGACTGGCCGTCATTTCCGTCGCCGGTGCCGGCACCGCCGCCCGCATCATCGAACGCCTCGCAGAGGCCGAAGTTCCAGCAGCGCAACTCGATTCCGGTGCCGTTCCGGTCTCGGACGTCGTCAATGTCCTCTGCGGATCGCTGCACGACGGCCTGGTATTCCCCGATGCCAAGCTCGTCGTCGTCACCGAAGGTGATCTGACCGGCAACCGCGTCGCTGCGGCGGGGGAGGGCCGCAAACTCCCGGCGAAGCGTCGCAATCAGGTCGATCCGCTCGCACTGGTCGCCGGCGACAGCGTCGTGCACGATCAGCACGGCATCGGCCGGTTCGTCGAAATGGTCGAGCGCACCATCGGCGGTGCCCGACGCGAATACCTCGTCGTCGAGTACGCACCGAGCAAGCGCGGCCATCCCGGAGATCGCCTCTTCGTACCGATGGACTCACTCGATCAGCTCTCGCGCTACGTCGGCGGCGAGCTGCCGGCACTGAGCAAGCTCGGTGGATCCGACTGGGCCAACACCAAACGCAAGGCGCGCAAGGCAGTTCGCGAGATCGCCGGCGAGCTGGTGCAGCTGTACGCGGCTCGGCAAGCCGCACCCGGACACGCCTTCGGACCCGACACCCCGTGGCAACTCGAGATGGAAGATGCGTTCGGATTCACCGAGACGGTCGACCAGATGACCGCCATCACCGACGTCAAGGCCGACATGGAGAAGGCGGTTCCGATGGACCGCGTCATTCTCGGCGACGTCGGATACGGCAAGACCGAGATCGCAGTACGTGCGGCGTTCAAGGCGGTTCAGGATGGCAAGCAGGTTGCCGTCCTCGTTCCGACAACCCTTCTGGCGCAACAGCATCTGCAGACCTTCACCGCGCGCATGGCGTCGTTCCCGGTGACGGTCAAGGGACTCTCTCGCTTCACGCACGGGTCCGAATCCAAAGAGGTCATGGCCGGGTTGGCCGACGGCACGGTCGATATCGTCGTCGGCACGCACAGGTTGCTGCAGACCGGAGTCGCCTGGAAGGACCTGGGTCTGGTCATCGTCGACGAGGAACAGCGCTTCGGCGTCGAGCACAAGGAGCACATCAAGTCGCTCCGAACGCACGTGGACGTACTCACCATGTCCGCCACCCCGATTCCGCGAACGCTGGAGATGAGCCTGGCCGGCATCCGCGAGATGTCGACCATCCTCACCCCGCCCGAAGAGCGGCACCCGGTGCTCACGTACGTCGGGGCGTACAACGACAAGCAGGTTGCGGCGGCCATCCGGCGTGAGCTGCTGCGCGACGGCCAGGTGTTCTTCGTGCACAACCGAGTGAGCTCGATCGACAAGGCCGCGAAGAAGATTCGCGATCTCGTTCCCGAGGCACGGGTGGCGACCGCGCACGGTCAGATGAACGAGGAGACACTCGAACGGACCGTGCAAGGGTTCTGGCAACGTGAGACCGACGTGCTGGTGTGCACCACCATCATCGAGACCGGTCTCGACATCTCCAATGCCAACACGCTGATCGTCGAACGATCCGATTCGCTCGGCTTGTCGCAGTTGCACCAGCTGCGCGGTCGCGTGGGGCGTAGCCGTGAGCGTGGTTACGCCTACTTCCTGTATCCACCGGAGAAGCCGCTCACCGAGACCGCCTACGACCGTCTGGCGACCATCTCGCAGAACTCGGACCTCGGTGCCGGTATGGCCGTCGCGATGAAAGACCTCGAGATCCGCGGTGCCGGAAACGTTCTGGGTGCGGAGCAGTCCGGACACGTCGCCGGCGTCGGATTCGACCTGTACGTGCGGCTCGTGGGCGAAGCCGTCGAGGCTTACCGGGCTGCTGCCGACGGCAAGCCGATCACCACGGACGAGGCACCCAAGGAAGTGCGTATCGACCTGCCCGTCGATGCGAACATCCCACCCGATTACGTCACCAGCGACCGGCTGCGTCTCGAGGGCTACCGAAAACTTGCTGCGGCAGCCGATTCGGCCGGTATCGACGCCGTCATCGACGAACTCGTCGATCGGTACGGCCCGCTTCCGGAGGAGGTCGGTCGTCTGGTTTCGATTGCGAAGTTGAGGCTGATCGCCAAGGAGTACGGTTTGACCGACGTCAATGTGGCCGGAACTCAGGTCAAATTGGCTCCGATGGATCTGCCCGACTCCAAGCAGATTCGCCTCAAGCGGCTCTATCCCAGCGCCACCTACCGGGCCACCACCGGCGTGGTGCAGTTGCCGCTACCGCGGGTCGAGGGCGGCGGCGTAGGGGCGGCGCGCGTACGCGACGTCGAATTGGTGCAGTTCATCGCCGATCTCATCCTATCCTTGGACGGGAAGCCATCTCGGTCCGTCTTGTTGGAGCAAACAGTGGGGGTGTAGCGGTGACGGTAGTTCTGCTCGACCCCGTTCGTCCGACCCAGGTACCCGTCGATGCTGTCGAATTCCTCGGTGGTGCGGTGCAATTCACCGAAGAGGTACCGGTGCGGGTGCGGTGGCTGTTTTCCGGTACCGCTGCGCCCGACGCCGTCGACCCCGTCCTGGTCAGCACCGATCGGTTGAACCCCGACGTCCAGGACCGGATTGCTCGCGGAGAACGCATCATCGCCGCCGAGAAGTTGCCCGGTGACGACATCATCGCAGCGGTGCACCTGATGGATCGATTGCACACCGTCGGTGGCTGGGAGGCTCAGCAGACCCACGAGTCGCTGCGCGGCTACCTGTTGGAAGAGACCTACGAACTCCTCGACGCCATCGCCGCAGGAAACCTGAACGATCTCCGCGAGGAACTCGGAGACTTGTTGCTGCAGGTGCTCTTTCACTCCCGAATCGCGCAGAACGCCGCTGAGAACGCGTTCGACATCGACGACGTCGCCGCGGGACTGGTCGCCAAATTGACCCACCGCAGCCCGCACCTCACTCGCCAGGACGGCGGACCGATCGACATCGTCGAGCAGGAGCGGGCCTGGGAAGAGCAGAAGGCCTCGGAGAAGGCGCGGGGATCGTGCATCGACGGGATCGCGCTGTCGCAGCCGTCGCTCGCACTGGCCCAGAAGGTGATCGGACGAGCCACCAAGGCGGGCCTACCCGACGAACTTGTCCCCGACGGCCTCCGCGTCGTACACATCGGGGTCGATCACTCACACGGTGGGGAAAGTGCCGAGGACGCGCTGCGGCGTCGGGTACTGGATTTTGCATCCCTGATCCGCAACGCGGAAGCATCGGCCCGCAATGCCGGCATCGCGCCGGGAGAGATGTCTGCGCTGGATTGGATCGAGCACTGGGGTCTGCGGGGCTAGTTCCGTTCCACCCGAACGCGTCAATGAACCATTGCACCGCCGAGACGTATGCAGTGCGCCATCCACGCGGCGGGGGATTGCTCAGCTGACATGAGTAGCGCTACTCATGTCAGCGTGGTGCCCGGTCGGCCAGGCTAACGGTCATGACAACGAACCTGATCGAACGCGAATCCGACAAGACATGGACCGGCGGTTGGACGGCACTCGGCGTCGTGATGTTACTGGTGGCGGGCGTCGCCGGCTTCGCGGTACTCGACAGTCCCGTAGCGACTGATTATTTGATGGGTTACGACTACGACCCTTCGGCGCGGACCGCGTTGCGGTTCGGGGCGGGTTTCGCCGTGCTGGCGTGGTTCGCCAGCTTCGTCACGACGGTCCTCGGGATGCGTCGATCGAGTTCGGTTCGAGCCATCCTCGGGACTCTCGTACTTCTCGCGCTCGTTGCGCTCGGCCCACTGTTTCTGTTCGCGGCATCCATCGCCTTCACGCCCTGAACCGAGAGCTTGCTGCTACTTGCGCCAGAACAGGTGATGAGTCACACCACTGGTGCTGGGGACGGTCTCGTGCTCGAATCTGTCGTTCAACTCGTCGGGCGAATCCCACAGCTTCAGGCCGGAACCGAACTCGATGGGCGCGACAGCGATGTGCATGGTGTCGACGAGATCGGCGTCGAGGAATTCTCGAATGCTGGTGACGCCACCGCCGAGGCGCACGTCCTTGCCGTCGGCTGCATTCTTTGCTTGCTTCAGCACCTCGGCGGGTTCACCGTCGACGAAGTGGAATGTTGTGTCGGACAGGGTGATCGATGGCCGCTGGTGGTGGGTGAGTACGAAGACGGGAGTGTGGAACGGCGGCTCCTCGCCCCACCAGCCCTGCCATTCATGGTCGGCCCACGGTCCGCGTTGTGGTCCGAACTTGTGTCGGCCCATGATTTCGGCACCGATGTTGTTGGCGAAGTCGCGGGCGAAGTAGTCGTCGAGACCGCGGTTACCGCTCGAACCGGCGTTTCCAGGAAAGCTGGCGGTGCCGAAGAACCACTTCATCAGTGCCAGATGATCGAGCCCGAATGGGTTCTCGAGGCTCTGGTCGGTCCCCGCAGCAACCCCATCGCTCGAGATGGTGAAGTTCTGTACCCGAACGAGCTGTGCCATGTGTGCTCCCTGTATCGATGACGACGATGTACGACGTGTAGACCGAACCGTAAGCGCAAACTCATCGCTGCATGGAATCAGTCCGATGTCTCATGTCGTCGATTATCGAACTGCGAAGTACTCGGCCGGATCGAGCGCGTCGAGTGCAGTCCACCGCTGCGGGACTGCCGCGGATTCGTCGCCGCTGTCGGACGTGGTGAGGACATCGAGGGCGAGGCGTGGCTCGTCGTCGATACGCCGTGCCATGTAGTAGAAGACGGCGAGGACATGAATACATCGACCGGAGTTGTCGGGGCACGTGCACTCGACACGGGTCAGCACCGGTACGGGTGAATGACCCAGTTCGGTGCAGGCGCGGTACATCTCGTCGGTGAGCACGGTCCGAGAATGGACTCCGATGGTGCTCGAAGCCAGTTCGGAAATCGGTGCCACGTCGATCGACACCTCGGGAGTTGTACGCCCGTGTGCGACGGTTCCTCGGATACTGCCGGCACCGATCGTCACCTCCACTTTTCCGCCCTTGGCGAGCGCGCGGGCGCGCGGCAGCCGTGGGTCGGGGCGGGTCACCCGCAGCGGCTGGGCGAGCCGGACCCAATCGCGGCCCCATGCTGTGTAGCCGAAGTCGTCGTCTGCCATGTCAGCGAGTTCGCTTGCGGCGCAGGGTTTCGACGAGTCGGTCGTCGTTCATTTTGGCCAGTTCGGCAACGCCGGACATGTCGGCGACATCGGACAGCGTCGATTTCCGCGAGTGCATGGCTGCGATGTGCTCCTCGATGGTGGTGTCGGTGGTCAGCGTGGTGATGGTGACGGTGCGGGTCTGCCCGATGCGATGGACTCGATCCGAGGCCTGCGCCTCGGCGGCTGGATTCCACCACCGGTCGAAATGAATGACGTCGGCCGCGCGAGTCAGTGTGAGTCCGGTGCCGCCGGCTTTCAGGCTGAGGATCAGCACCCCCGGTCCGTCGTCGGTCTGGAAGCGACGGACCATCTCCGCACGTTGTTCCTGATTCAATCCACCGTGGAAGAACGGTACCGACTTCTCGAACTGCTCATCGAAGTGCCGGACGAGAAGCTCGCCGGTTTTCCTGTATTGGGTGAAAATCAGTGTGGGCGAATCGGTGTCGAGATTGTTGGCCACGATGTCGGTGCACAGATCGAGTTTGCCCGACCGCCCGGACAGCTCTTCGGTATCACCGGTGATCAGGGCCGGGTGATTGCAGACCTGTTTGAGAGCTGTCAGCGCCGCCAGCACTCGGGCCTGGCGCTGTACGCCATCACCGAAACCGTCGTCGATCGCTTGATCGAGGACTCGGTCGTACAGCCGCTGCTGTTCCTCGGTGAGATCGCAGATCAGATCGGCGTGGATCTTCGGCGGAAGAGATCCGGCGACCTGAGACTTCTTTCGCATCAGGACAACCGGTTCGGTGGCCGCGCGTAGCCGAACAGCGGCGGCACCGGATCCGTCCGCTATCGGCTTGATGAATCGACGCCGGAACTGCGTCTTGTTCCCGAACAAGTGTGGTGCGACGAGATTGAGCAACGCCCAGAATTCCTCGAGATGATTCTCGACGGGCGTCCCGGTCATCGCAATGGTCGCGTCGGAATCGATGACTCGTGCGGCCTTCGCGATCTGGGTGCGCGGATTCTTGAGCACCTGGGCCTCGTCGAACACTGCTGTAGCCCAACGATGATCAGCGAGTTGTGTACCGTGCATGCGCAACGTCGGATAGCCGGTGAGGACTATCGTTCTCTCGCCCACGTCCGGCACAGGCCCGCCGCGCCAGATCACCGCGGACAGGTCCGGTGCGAATCGAGCGATCTCGTGTGCCCAGTTTCCGACCAAGGACGTGGGGCTCACCACCACCTGTGGGCCCTCGTCCGCGCGCCCGACGAGGTAGCCGATCGCCTGCAGCGTCTTGCCGAGCCCCATCTCGTCGGCGAGGACCGCACCGCCGTGTGCTGCGACGGTCTCCCGGAGCCAACTCACGCCGCGCACCTGGTAGGGCCGAAGTTCGGCGTCCAGCGCGGTGTGCAGTTCGGCGGCAGCGGCCGTCGTACGACGAAAAACGGCTACGGCGTGCTGTGCCGACGTCACCGCTCTACCGGTGGCGTCGGGAATCGCATGACCGGCGATCGGCACGGCACAATCGCCGCCCGCCAGGAGCGTCCGCCACACATCGACCGTGGAACCGGGAGAGTCGACGGCGACGTCGGCCAGTCGATTGGACTCGATGAGTGCGCAGGCGACGTCGGATACCTCGAAACCGGAAAGGTCCGATGTCGGAACCACCAGCGGGATGATCTGGGCATCGCCGACGGGCGGTGGAGCTCCGACTGTGCCGGACGTCCAGGTCCACAGGGCAAACATGTGACGATCGACGAGGTAGGTCGCGTGAGTATCGGCAGTCTGGGGGAGGGGCATGAATCCCTTCGAGAAGCAGTCGGCGACGAATCCGAACCGCTAGAACTTAAGCAGACCGCGCAATTCTGTCAAACTCGAAAAACTTCCGAAAATTGTTGTCAAATAACGGAATTTGTGACCTTCACTCGAAAGTTGACATTCTGAAAGTGTGGTGTTCTCGGCTGGACTCGGGGCCGACCAGCTTGCGTCCAGACAACCGCCCTCGTCCCTCGGTTCGGGATCAATGTGGGTTTCAGTCGGTCAGAGTGCAACAGAGGCGCATTGATCCCAACCAGGGGGGCGCTCCATTGACGCGGGCGGGGGTGGTCGGGCGGGCCTACTCGAACAGGGTCGAACCCCAGTATTCGGATTCTCCGACGCCGGGTGGGCAGGCGAACACCGCAGAGCCGACGTGTTGGATGTATTCGTTCAGTGCGTCCTTGCGGGACAGTGCCAATTGCATCGGGACGAATTGGGTCAGCGGATCGCGGCAGTAGGCGATGAAGAACAGTCCGGCGTCGAGGTGTCCGAAGCCGTCGGAGCCGTCGGTGAAGTTGTATCCCCGACGTAGGAGTTGAACGCCGCCGAGGTTTTCTTTCGACGCCAGACGCACGTGTGCGGTCTTGTCGATGAAGGTGCCTTCGGGGCCCTGTGACTCGAAATCGAGTGCGTCGAATTCGTCCTTCTGGCCGAGCGGTGCGCCGGTTCCCTTGCTGCGCCCGATCACTCGCTCTTGTTCTTTCAGCGTGGTGCGGTCCCACGATTCGATGAGCATGCGGATGCGGCGTGCCACGAGGTAGGAACCGCCGGCCATCCAGTCCTGATCGTCATCGGAAGCAACCCACACGTTCTCGTCCAGCATCGACGGATCCTCGGCCTTGAGGTTGGCCGTTCCGTCCTTGAAACCGAACAGGTTTCGCGGTGTTGCCTGGGTGGTCGAGGTGGACGACGTGCGTCCGAAGCCCAGTTGCGACCATTTCACCGAGACAGTGCCGAACCCGACGCGAGCGAGATTGCGAATCGCGTGGACGGCCACCTGGGGATCGTCGGCGCAGGCCTGGATGCAGAGGTCGCCGCCGGAGCGTCGAGGATCGAGGTTGTCGGCCGGAAAATGCTGTAGATCGGCAAGCGATGCAGGCTTTTTCGCGGCCAGATCGAATCGGTCGAACATCGACGGACCGAATCCGATCGTCAACGTCAGCGACGACGCCGCCAGGCCGAGTGCTTCGCCGGTATCCGACGGCGGGTTGTACTGACCACCGTCGACCGCGCCACCGTCGAACGTCTCCTCACCCTTGGTGAGTCGCTCGGCCATCAGCGTCCACTTCTTCAGCAGCGCAATGAAATCGTCGCGAGAGTCGGTGGTGATGTCGAATGCGACGAAGTGCATACGATCCTGCGCCGGGGTGACGATCCCGGCTTGGTGGTCGCCGCGAAATTCGACGACGTCCGACGCGGGGGCCTCGGCTCCGGAGGCGGTCGCATGCCCCGCCAGGGCTCCGGCTCCGACGAGTGCAGCACCGGTCCCGACGGCACCGAAGAGGCGCCGCCGGGAGAAGTGCCCGGTCTTACTGTCCGGCAACGACACCCTGCACCTGACTCACTTCGGCGGACAACGCGTCGATCTTGTTCGAGAGTTCCTGGCGCTGGGGTTCGGTGACGGTGTCGTAGAAGACGAAGCCGTCGCCGCTGCGGTACTTGGCGAGTTCGGCGTCGAGTTCTGCGAAGCGTGCGTCGATCGCGGTGCCCAATTCGGCGTTGCGCTCGTCGAGGATGGGACGCACTGCGGCGATGGCTGCCTGCGAGCCGTCGACGTTGGCCTGAAAATCCCACAGGTCGGTGTGCGAGAAGAAGTCCTCTTCACCGCTGATCTTGGTCTTGGCGACCTCGTCGAGCAATCCCTGTGCGCCACCGGCAACCTGGATGGGGTCGATGGTGAAATCGTCGGCCTTGATCTTGTCTGCGAGTTCGGTGATGTCGGCCTCGAGCTGATCGGCCATCGCATTGGTGTCCGGCTGCAATCCCTGCGCCCACAGGTCTTTCTCGATGCGGTGGAATCCGGTCCACTCGGCACCGGGCTCGACGTCGGGCTCACGCAGGTCGATGCGCGGATCTAGATCGTCGGGGAAGCTCTCGGCCACGGGCTCGATGCGCTCGTAATAGCTACGCGCGATGGGAAACTGGGTCTTGGCGGCGGCGACGTCGCCGCTCTTGACGGCGGCGACGAACGATGCCGTGGTCTCCTGCAATGCGTCGATCTGGCTGACGACGTACCGCTTGTAGCCGGACGCGGCCTCGGTGAGGAGCCCGTCCTCACCCGCGGTGCGGACAGAGTCGCCGGTGACGACGTAGTCGGCGCGGATGCCGTCGCCCACCATGCCTGCCTTGCAAGCAGTTTGGTAGATGCCGGGGTCGGGCAGCGCGACGATGAGCTGACGCGTCAGGCCGGGGCCGATGTTCTCGACCTCACCCATGACGCGGTCGCCCTCGCCGTAGACGTAGAACTCGGTGACCTTGCTGCCGTTGTTGGTGATCTGGAAGGTCGAGTTACCGGTGGTGCCCTCGGTTGCGCTCACGTCGCAGGAGGACTCGGTTGCGGTGACGGCGATATCGCCCGCAGCGGCCTCGGTGGAGGACTTCTCGGTGCATCCGGCAAGTACTACGGGCAGAACCGCGACCGCGGCCAGAGCGTAGGTGGAACGACGCATGATGGTGGTGCCTTTCAGGAGTTCTGCAGTACGGGCTCGGGAGCCGCGGGAACGCGGACCGGGCGGAGGAAGAGGAACAACACGACGACGATGTAGAGCACCCAGGCGATCGCTTGGAACACAGTGGGTTCGGGGCGGAAGTTGAAGATGCCGCCGAGCACGGTGCCGTACCAACTCGAGGCGTCGAAGTGAGCGCTGATGTCGAAGGCGACAGCGCTGCCGCCGGGCAGAACTCCGCCGATCTGCAGCGCTCGGATGCCGTAGGCGAGGATTCCGGCGGCAACCACGATGAGGAAGATGCCGGTGTACTTGAAGAACACGGCGAAGTTGATGCGGACGGCACCGAAGTACAGGAACACCGTCAATATTGCGGCGACGACGATGCCGAGCAGGAGACCGAGCAGCGGCCAGAGGCTGCCGTTGGTGTTCTCGGCGTAGCCGACCATGAGCAGTGCGGTCTCGACGCCTTCACGTCCGACGGCGAAGAACGAGAGCGTGAGCACTGCAGCAGGACCGACGGTCAGTGCTTTCTCCATGTTCGCCCGCAGTTCGCCGGAGATGTTCTTCGCGGCGGTGCGCATCCAGAGCACCATGGCGGTCACGATGAGCACGGCGACCAGTGAGGCCGCGCCCGCGATGATTTCGGCGGTCAGTCCGGTGACCGTGGAGGTGCCGTAGTGGATGACGAAGAAGATCGCCGCAACCATGGCGACGGCGAGGCCCACTCCCAGCCACACCCATTTCAAAGCGTCGCGCCGATGCGCTTTGACGAGGAACGCCACGAGAATCATGACGACGATTCCCGTTTCGAGCCCCTCGCGGAGACCGATCAGACCGCTGCCGAACATCTGGGTGGCGATCGATGGCGCAGATCCTGCGGCAGCCAGTACGGACACGGATGGTGCTCCTGTTGCATCGAACATTGGTACGCCTTGCCTCGCGAAGGGTAGGCGACCCTCATGCGTGAAGGTTGACAGAAACATACACCCTGCAACCCGGGGAGAATGCACGGAGAGCAGGGATTTTATCGGCCTTTAGCTTTCTATTACCTTCCGTGTGCAGGATGGTGAGGTGATCTCACGAATCTGCGTGCTCGCCACCGCGTCGGTCCTCCTTGCCGTCACGGCGTGCAGCGCGGGCGAGCCTCAACGCGAGATCCCGGAAGGAATCCCGCCGGGCCCGGGAACCGAAGTGCCGATCATCGACTTCAATGCCCCCGGCCGGACGGCTGATCTGCTCATTGCCTGGGCCGAACCGCAGACCGAAGCGTTGGGCATATCGGTGACGGCTCTCGCGTCGTACGGGCACGCCGCCGCGATCATGGCCGAGACGGATGCGGACTGCGGAATTGCGTGGACGACGCTGGCAGGTATCGGCTACATCGAGAGTCGGCACGGCACCTACCAGGGATCTTCCGTACAACCGGACGGTCTCGTCACGCCGCCGATTCGCGGCATTCCGCTCGACGGCGGACCGGGAGTCGCCGAGATCCCGGACACCGACGGCGGGGCGATGGACGGCGATGCCGAGTTCGATCGTGCGATGGGACCGATGCAGTTCATCCCGGAGACGTGGAAGAAGTGGGGAGTCGACGCCAACGGCGACGGCATCGCAGATCCGGACAACATCGACGACGCTGCTCTGACGGCAGCGCGTTATCTCTGCGCCCGCGGCGGTGATCTGCGTACGGCTCGGGGATGGGAGAGTGCGTTGATGGCCTACAACCTCTCAGGTCAGTATCTCCGCGACGTGCGCGATCGAGCAGCCGCGTACTCGGTGGGCACCAGGCCGTAGAACTCCGTGCATCGCGGGGTGGCCGGGGGAGCGGCTAGTCTTGCACCCGGCACAGTCCGCCGGTCCCCGTTACTAGGAGAAGCATTCGTGGCCATCATTGAGCAGGTCGGAGCTCGCGAGATCCTCGATTCCCGTGGCAACCCCACGGTTGAGGTCGAGGTCGCATTGGACGACGGGACGTTGACCCGTGCAGCCGTCCCCTCCGGCGCATCCACCGGTGAGCACGAGGCCGTCGAGCTTCGTGACGGCGGAGACCGCTACGGCGGCAAGGGCGTCGAGAAGGCCGTGAACGCGGTGCTCGACGAGATCGCACCCGCGGTCATCGGCCTCGACGCCATCGAGCAGCGCACGGTCGACCAGGCTCTGCTGGATCTCGACGGCACCCCCGACAAGTCTCGTCTCGGCGCGAACTCCCTGCTGGGTGTGTCGCTCGCTGTCGCGAAGGCCGCTGCGGAGTCCACCGGACTCGAGCTCTTCCGCTACCTCGGCGGCCCGAACGCACACATCCTCCCCGTGCCGATGATGAACATCATCAACGGCGGCGCACACGCAGACAGTGGCGTCGACGTGCAGGAATTCATGATCGCTCCGATCGGCGCGGCCAACTTCAAGGAGTCGCTGCGTTGGGGTGCCGAGGTCTACCACTCACTGAAGTCGGTGCTCAAGGCCAAGGGCCTGTCCACCGGACTCGGTGATGAGGGCGGCTTCGCTCCCGATCTCGCCGGCACCAAGGCAGCTCTCGACCTGATCCTCGAGGCCATCGGTAAGACCGGCCTCAAGCCCGGCCAGGACGTCGCGCTCGCGCTCGACGTGGCAGCCACCGAGTTCTACACCGCGGGCACCGGCTACGCCTTCGAGCGTGAGACCAAGTCCGCCGAGGAGATGTCGGCCTTCTACGGCGAGCTCGTCGACGCCTACCCGCTGGTTTCCATCGAGGATCCGCTCGACGAGAACGACTGGGACGGCTGGGTTGCGCTCACCGAGTCGATCGGCGACAAGGTTCAGCTCGTCGGCGACGACCTGTTCGTCACCAACCCCGAGCGTCTCGAAGACGGCATCGTCAAGGGCGCGGCCAACGCGCTGTTGGTCAAGGTCAATCAGATCGGCACGCTGACCGAGACGCTCGACGCAGTCGATCTTGCGCACCGCAACGGCTACAAGACCATGATGAGCCACCGGTCCGGCGAGACCGAGGACACCACCATCGCTGACCTGGCAGTTGCCGTCGGCAGCGGCCAGATCAAGACCGGTGCCCCCGCTCGAAGCGAGCGCGTGGCCAAGTACAACCAGTTGCTGCGAATCGAAGAAGCTCTGGGCGACGCGGCGCGTTACGCCGGCGAGCTGGCTTTCCCCCGGTTCAATTACGAGGGATAGCACGCAGGCACGTATCGCACGAAGTGGAGAGCAATGATGGCACGGCGCGGAAGGTCCGGGACCAGTCCAGGTGGACGTGATCCCCGACCCCGTGGCCGCTCCTCCTCTTCGGGTCGGCCGAAGGCCGGGGGCGTCTCTCGAGACGAGGACGCCTCCGGTCGGCAAGCCACCCCGCCGGAGCCGTCGGAGCAGGTGCGCGACGCGGTCGTCGGCGGGAAAGCCGCTCCCCGGCGAGTGGGCGTTCGTAGGCCCAAAATGCCCGAGCGGACGTTCTTCGGTCTGTCCACCGGCCGAGCAGTTGTCCTCGGTGTCGTGGTGTGCGCACTGGCGTTGACTCTCGCGGTTCCGCTGCGCACCTACTTCTCGCAACGCAGCGAGCTCGAGTCCGTGATGGCCGAGCGCGCCGCACTGGAGAACGACGTACGCACACTCCAGACCCAGAAATCTCAGCTCGACGAGCCATCCCGCATCGCAGCCGACGCCCGTGAGCGCCTGCGATTCGTCATGCCGGGGGAAACGCCGTACCAGGTGCAGTTGCCCGGCGACTACGGAAAGACCCCGGAGCAACTCGCAGACGACACCACACCGACGGGGCCGTGGTACTCGGACCTGTGGAACACCGCGGTTCAGCCGCAGGGATCGGACGAGCCTGCGGAGCCGACGTCGGCACCGATGCCCGTCGTACAGCCAGAACCCGCTCCGGCCCCGCCGGTGCCAGAACCAGAAGGAGGACCCGTCGGGTGAATTCCTCGGCAGTCTCGCAGGAAGATCTCGATGCGGTCGCATCGCAGCTCGGACGTGAACCGCGTGGCGTACTCGAGATCGCGTATCGATCTCCGGACGGCAGGCCGGGTGTGGTGAAAACTGCCCCGAAGCTGCCCGACGGTACGCCGTTTCCCACCCTGTTCTATTTGACCGACCCGCGGCTCACGGCCGAGGCCAGTCGACAGGAATCGGCCGGAGTCATGCGGGAGATGACCGAACGTCTCGGTACCGATCCCGAACTGGCTACCGCCTACCTGCGTGCGCACGAGTCCTATCTGGCCGAGCGCAACGAGATCGAATCTCTCGGAACGGACTTCACCGGCGGCGGCATGCCCGATCGGGTCAAGTGCCTGCACGTGCTGATCGCCCATTCGTTGGCCAAGGGCCCGGGCGTCAACCCGCTCGGCGACGAGTCGGTTGCGCTGGCAGCCGAGAATTCGTTGCGCGGCAAAGCTATTCCGGCCGATTGGCCGACCATCGATGAACTACGTGCGGAGAAATCATGACCAGGGTTGCAGCAATCGATTGCGGCACCAACTCCATCCGCCTGCTCGTCGCCGACAACAACGGCAAGTCGCTCGCCGACGTCGCCCGTGAGATGCGCGTGGTGCGGCTCGGGCAAGGCGTCGACGCGACCGGAGCCTTCGTGCCCGAGGCCATCGAGCGCACCCGTGTTGCGTTGGTGGAGTACGCGGAGATCATTCGCAAGACCGGAGCCACCGCGGTGCGCATGGTCGCCACCTCCGCCACCCGTGACGCATCCAATCGAGAGGACTTCTTCTCGATGGTGCGTGAGGTACTCGGCAAGGTCATTCCCGGGGCCGAGGCCGAGGTGATCACCGGCGACGAAGAAGCGCGGCTGTCCTTCGCCGGTGCGGTCGGTGAACTCGACTCTGCTGCAGGGCCTTTCCTGGTCGTCGATCTGGGTGGCGGTTCCACCGAGCTGGTACTGGGCGATGCCAAAGGCGTGAAGGCAGCGTTCTCGGCGAACATCGGCTGCGTCCGGTTGACCGAGCGGTTCCTGCATTCGGATCCTCCCACCGCAGACGAGATCAACGGTGCGCGTGAGTACGCCCGCGAGAAGTTGGCGGAGGCGTTCGAGGACGTGTCGATCGGCGACGCGTCGAGCTGGGTGGGTGTCGCCGGCACGATGACGACCATCGCGGCCATCGCCAAGGAACTACCCGAGTACGACGCGGACGCGGTGCACCTCTCGCGGGTGCCGTTCGATCAGCTCTTCGAGGTGTGCGAGCGACTCATCGGCATGACCCACACGCAGCGAAGTGCATTGGGCCCCATGCACCCCGGACGGGTCGACGTCATCGGCGGCGGAGCAATCGTATGCAGCGTGCTCGCCGAAGAGTTCGAGCGACGCGGTGCCGTGAGCTCGTTGACGGTCAGTGAGCACGACATCCTCGACGGCATCGCGATGTCGATCAAGATCTGATCTGCAATTCTGCAGATGCGGTCTGCGGCGATGTAGGTTGCATCGCTACACCTTTCGGTGAAGCCTTACAGGTGCTGTGGCCCACGTCACGGCTCCCTTCGAGGTGAGGACCACCGATGACGTCACCCGCCGAGCAGGCACCCGCCGAGCAGGCCCCGGCCGAGAAAGGTCTGGCGCGCGTAGCGCAAGCGCTCGCCAAGGGAACCGAGAAGTGGTTTCCCGACGCGTACATCTTCGCTCTCGTCGGCGTGGTGGTCGTTGCCGTTGCTGCCTTTGCCAACGGCTCGTCTCCACAGAATGTGGTCGACGCATTCGGTAACGGGTTCTGGGACTTGACTGCCTTCACGCTGCAGATGGCGATGGTCGTTCTCACCGGCTACGTCGTGGCCACTTCGCCGCCGGTCGCCAGATTGATCACCCGATTGGCGCAGGTGCCCAAGAGTTCCAGTAGCGCAGTCAGTTTCGTTGCGCTGCTGTCTTGCTCGGTCTCGTTCCTCAACTGGGGCTTGAGCTTGGTGTTCGCCGGTCTGCTGGCCCGAGCCATCGCGCGCCGTGATGATCTGCGAACCGACTACCGAGCACTCGGGGCTGCGGCATTCATGGGACTGGGAGCCGTCTGGGCGCTGGGAATGTCGTCCTCGGCTGCTCAGCTCCAAGCTACTGCGAAATCGCTTCCGGCGACACTTCTTTCGGTCACCGGTGTACTCGATTTCGGAACGACCATCTTTACGTGGCAGTCGTTGCTGATGTGCGCGATCATCATCGTGCTGACAGTCGTCATCGCCCACGTGTCTGCCCCCAAGGGTGCAGCGATCAAGACTGCCGCCGACATGGATGTCGATCTCGACGACACTGTGTCGGAGCCTGCTCCGCGTAGTCGACCGGGGGAGTGGCTCGAATACAGTCGCATTCTTCCGCTCTTTGTGGGCGCAATGACGCTGGGATGGCTTGTGTCTCAGTTGTTGACACTGCCGGTGCTGTCCGTGGTCAGTAGCCTGAACGGGTACCTGCTGGTGTTCCTGATGCTCGGGCTCGTGTTGCACGGCACCCCGCGGCGCTTCCTCGATTCGGTCAGCAAGGCAGTCCCCGCCACTGCAGGCATCCTGGTGCAGTTTCCGCTGTACGCCGCGATGGCCGCCATGCTGACCAAAGCGGAGGGCAGGGGAGGCGTCACGATCTCCGAGCATCTCGCCAACTTCTTCACCGACATCGGCAGCGGCGGCGGATTCGCTGTGGTCATCGCGATCTACACCGTCGTATTGGGCTTGTTCGTCCCCTCCGGCGGCGGCAAATGGCTGGTCGAAGCGCCGTACGTGATGCAGTCGGCGACGGACGTGCAGATGAACCTGGGCTGGACCGTCCAGATCTACAACGTCGCCGAGGCGCTGCCGAACCTGATCAACCCGTTCTTCATGCTGCCGCTGCTGGCCGTTCTGGGGCTGCGAGCACGAGATCTCATCGGATTCACGTTCCTGCAGTTCATTTTTCACTTCCCGGTGGTCCTGCTGCTCGTGTGGCTCCTCGGCATGACCTTCGACTTCGTGCCGCCGGTCATCCCCGCCCAGTAGCAGCCCGATATGATCGTCACCGCTGGAGCGAACCTCCAGCGGTGGCCCCTATAGCCCAATTGGCAGAGGCAGCGGACTTAAAATTCGCACAGTGTCGGTTCGAGTCCGACTGGGGGCACCAGAGTCCATATGGATCCAGATTTCTGCACCGGGACAGTGCTTTTCGGTGGTAGCGTGGACTTGCGCGGTCTTCCACGGATTTGAGTGGACAGCCGAGACAGCGGATTTCAGATCCGCTGATTTGCGTCATTTCTCTCGGATCCATTTGCATCTATGCAGGTCAGGGGCTTGAGGTGACGCTTCGGTTTCGTGCGGTGTCACGACACTGTCACAACTCGGTCCCTCCCGTCGGCTTACACCAAGCGTAGGTGCCCTCCGTGGGGCCGGTGGGGCGGTCACGCTCCGGCCGCGACGATGACGAAGTCGGTGGCAAACCCGAGAAACAGTCCCAGCAACAGGCCCCAGCAGGTCAGCTCACGGTGGCCAAGGGTGCGCGCAATAGCGAGCAACTGGATCACGACGTACAGAATCGACCCTGCTGCGAGTCCGAGGAATCCGACGGAGACGGCGTCGTTGACGAAGGACTGTCCGATCAGAGTTCCGACGAGAGTCGGTCCGCCGCCGATCAATCCGAGTGCGGCGAGGAACGGCCAACTCGGACGGTTGGACTGACCGGCCATCGGCGCTACGATCCCGAATCCTTCTGTCGCGTTGTGCAGACCGAAGCCGACGATGAGTAACACCGCAAGACTGATGTCCCCGCTGGCAGCGGACTGCCCGATCGCCAGACCTTCCGAAAAGTTGTGCAAACCGATACCGACGGCGATCAGCAGCGCCAATCGACGGGCAGCACTCACCCCATCGAGATGTCGATCGGTCATCTCGGTGAGTGCAGCGGCCCCCGGACCTGGCACACGCTCGTGCAGGGCAGTTCGAGGCCGAGACATCCACCGTTCGTAATAGACCAGGGCCATCAGCCCGACCGTGACGCCTGCGGCGACGACGACGGCGAGGCCGCCGAACCGCCACCAGCTCCCCGTGCCGTCCACCGCAGCGGCGGTCAACGCCGCCTCCACCGGCTCGGCGGCGTGTGCCAGAACATCCCACAGTAGGAATACCAGCACGCCGGTTGCGACGGCGTTGAGCAATGCCCGCACCTCTACCGGCACGTTACGCAACCGACCCAGCGGCAATCCGAGGAAAATGGTGAACCCGGCAACAGCCCCGAGTACAGCTATGTCGAGCGAGGTCATGAGTGTCACTTTTCTGTTGGACGTCGGGGCAGCAGGTGTAGATCGAGGACGTTCGACGGCGGACATGTCCACCAACAACGGTGCTCGAGTCGGCCCGGTCTGTCGAGGTGCGCGGTCATCCTTCGTTCAGTGTGGGTCGGTGAACGCCCGCATCCGGGTCGGGGCGGTGCCCGTGCCGAGGTGTTGTTCTGCGTGCTCTGGAACGGGAGCGCAGGTAGTTGACGGCGATCGGGAGTATCGACAGGACGACAACCCCGATGAGAATGACCTCGATGTGGTTGCGCACGAACGGGATTCCACCGAGTAGGTAGCCGAGCATCGGTACGCCGACACCCCAGACGATCCCTCCGATGATGTTGTAGACGAGGAACGTTCGGTATCTCATGCCCGACGCGCCGGCCATGACGGGTGCGAGTGTCCGGACGACGGGCACGAACCTTGCGAGTACGACAGTGCGTGCACCGTAGGTGTCGAAGAACGACTGCGCGCGGGCGAGTTGCGCAGGGCCGAGCCGTTTGGCACCGGGTCGATCGAAGACAGCAGGGCCGGCGGCGCGGCCGATCAGGTAGCCACATTGATCGCCGAGTACGGCTGAAATCGGCGCGGACACCAGGATCACCCACAATGGAACGAATGGGTCGACCTGCGCCACGAGCACTCCGGCGGTGAAGAGCAGAGAGTCGCCGGGGAGAAAGAACCCGATCAGCAGACCTGTCTCGACGAACAAGGCGACGAGCAGCCCGATCAACCCGAATGTCGCGACGAGCGTGCCCGGGTCGAGGACGCCGCCGGTCAATCCCGACGTCACAGCGAGATCCTGTTCATGAGCAGGCGAGGTGGCGTCGCATCGGTGGCGCCGCCGCCTGTGTCGAGCCGGTGCAGTGCGTAGCTGCCGAGGGTGACTGCGCAGGCTGCGAGGAGCGCGCCGGCGACAACGTCGGTGAGCCAGTGGACACCGAGATAGATCCGTGTGCACGCAACGGCAACGGCGATCGCGACGGCGATTCCGAGGAACAGTGTCCGTACCGCCCTCGATCGCCGCGTGCCTGCGAGGAGGGCGAGCATCATCGCCAGGGCAGCGGTCCCGGTGACGTGACCCGACGGGAAGGAGAAATCGGTTTCGAGCATCAGCTGGATCGACTGCGGCGGCCGCTCGCGTCCGACGACCAGTTTCACGATCGTGCACAGCATCGATGCCGAGCCGACGGTCGCCAGCATCACCAGCGCCGGGCCGTAGCGTTTGGTTCTCCACACCAG